>NZ_JBIWIO010000026.1:0-1053 GCF_044764665.1 Streptomyces sp. NPDC093795 | reverse complement strand
CTAACGAGCTCGTGCACGGTAAGCGATGAGACGTCGAGGGCTCCGGCAGGCCTGGTGCTCACCTCTGCCGTCGTGGGTTCAGGTCCGCGGTCTGCTGATGTGACAGCAGGCCGGCGACGGCTTGGACGGTGTCACTGATGTGCTCGCGGCGGCCGAGGTGGCGGGCCAGAGCCCGCCAGTTCTTCAGATGGGCGATGCCGTGCTCGACCCGGATACGGCGTGAGGAGTGTGCCTTGCGCTGGCGCTCGTACATCTCCTCGTACCAGTCCGGGGCGTTCTTCTTGAACTTGCGGTGCGGTGGTGTGACCACGCGTCCGCCGGTCTGAGCGCCGAGACCCTGGTAGCCCGCATCGGCCAGAATCTCGACTACGGGGCCGCCGGCCAGGAGCTTGACCAGCCCTAACTGACGGGCTTGGGTGATGTCCGCACAGCTGCCGGGCTCGGTCGGGCTGCACCACAGCACCCGGCCCTCGCCGTCCGTGATCACCATGGACTTGACGGCGTTCTGCTTGTTCTTCCCGGAGATGAAGGCGTCCCGGTCCTTGCGTCCGGCTGCCGGACGGCGGACCCGAATCTCGGTGCCGTCGATGATTCCCGTCTGTTCGCCGGTGCCGAGGTGGTCGACGACCTCGGCCAGGGTCCGCAGCCGGACGCCGGGGCCGATCGTGCACCCCCGCTCGGCGAGCAGAGGCCGCACCTCGCCGATGGCCCGGGTGATGGTGGAGCGGTCCACGCCGAACCAGCAGGCCAACACGTCATGGGTGACCCCGTGACGGAGATGGACGAGCGTGGCCAGGAGCCGGTCGACGAACACCAGCCGGTGCTTCGCGCCGGCTCCCACACGCCGCTGCCGCGGCCGGGAGGCCAGCTTCGCCTGTTGACGCTCATGCCATAACGGGCCCAGCTCTGCGACGAGTTCAGCGATCACACCGGCCGACAGACCCGTGATCCGACGGCTGCTAACGATCGCTGCACGAGTCACAGTCCCCACCACCCCACCATGATCGACCATCCGTGGACCGGCGTCTCACCGCTTACCGTGCACGAGCTCGT
>NZ_JBIWIO010000025.1:0-1812 GCF_044764665.1 Streptomyces sp. NPDC093795 | reverse complement strand
AAAGGGTGTTGCAGAAGGTCGGGCTTCGGTAGGCCGGAGTGGCGTATGACCTGCTGTTTCACCGTGTCATGGTGCGGTTGTGCATGGTGGCGACGGCCTGGACCGCGTGGTGGAGGCCGTCTCCTTTCTGGCGGCAGTCGCGGAGGATCTTCCAGTTCTTCATCCGGGCGAAGGTGTGCTCGACGCGTGCGCGGACGCGTCGGTGTTCGGCGTTGTCTTCCTCCTGGCCGCGCAGGAGGGGACGTCCGGCTCTCTTCCGGTGCGGGACGATCAGGCCGGTGCCGAGGTAGGCGCCGTCCGCGATCACTGTCGTCCCGGCCGCCGTGGCCGGCAGCCCAGATTCCCGCCACACGTGGGCGTCGGCCTTGTTGCCCGGTGCGGGCCGGGCGGAGGCGATGACCAGGCGGCTGTCTGTGTCGATGATGACCTGCACGTTCGCCGAGAACCGGTAGTTGCGGGAGGAGGCTGCGATGGTGCGGTCGCGGACCGGGATCAAGGTTCCGTCCACGATCCACAGCCGGTCGACGTCGGCGACCGGCCGCGGGGCGGGCTCCAGGGCCAGCAACCGCAGGCGGTGGATGACCCGGCAGACGGTGGCCGGGGAGATCCCGAAGAGCGGGGCGAGCTGCCGCATGGTGAGGTTGGTGCGGTACTAGACGACAACCAGCAGGACCCTGTCGGCCAGCGGCAGGCACCACGGCCGGCCACCACCGGGACCGTTCCCGCCCCGCTCCTTCACCACTTTCACCAACTTCGCGAACCAGTCGATTCGCAAGCCCGTGAACGTCTCCACCCACACCGGCCCAGCCCGCAACACCCCACCCATACAGGGAAAATGCCCGGAACTGAGCCTTCTGCAACACCCTTTACAGGCCTGTTCCGAAAGTTGTTTGAGAGGCGATCTCGTATGCCCCACCATTACCCTGGATCCGACCGCGATGCAGGGGGGCAATGGTGGGACGGAAGGCACGACGGGCCGCAGGGACACAGTCCTTCACGGATCTGCTCCGGCATCCGAGTCGCCTCATCGAGCAGCTCACAGGGAACGCTCGGCATCGCGCCGAGGCGGACGTGGTGGCGTTGAACGCGGGAGAGGCTCGCGAGGTCTCCGCGTTCGTCCGTGATGGCCGCCGCTTCCGGCAGGGATCGCTGATTCTGGATCCTGCAGCATCTCCGTTGGCGGTGTGGAGGCCTTTTCAGGTTCTCAGCAGAGCCGGCGAGGACATCGCCTTGGTTGCTCCGTTCCACGTTCATGGGGCGGGCCCGGTCTCCGGCCCGGGAAGTGGGGGAGTCGACAAGGGCATGTTCCGTCTGCTGTCCCTACAAGCCGCTGATCGTTACTGGGAGCTCGCCATCCCCGCTGCGGACATTGCTCTGGTCCGTGCTGCGCTGCGTGGAGATGGCGCCGGAAGCTAGTCAGAGAGGCCTCACAGTCACTCGTTCGTTGATCGCGATCGGCACGGTCGCCTCATAGCGGACGGCGAGTTTGTCGTACCGCGTGGCGACGGCGCGGTGGCTCTTGAGGCGGTTGATTCCGCACTCGACCGTGTGACGTTCGCGGTGGTCGATGGGGTCGAAACGTGGCGGTCGGCCACTGCGGGATCCGCGGCACGTCCCGCCACGGAACTCCGGTCCGGACCCGGAACCGTATGCCGTTGATCAGTTGCCGCCGGGGCCAGACAGGCGGGCGCCCGCCCTGGCCCCCATCGGAAACAACGGCTCCAGTACCGCCCCCTGCTCGTCCGTGAGATCTCCCCGACCCATGAACCGTGATCATTCACAGCTCAAGATTCACTTTCGACACACGCCCTA
>NZ_JBIWIO010000024.1:0-2337 GCF_044764665.1 Streptomyces sp. NPDC093795 | reverse complement strand
TAATTGCTTTATTCCAATTGCTTTATTGACGTTGAGCCTCGGAACCCTTAACAATCCCAAAACTTGTCGAATGGTCGGCTTAATAGCTCACGCTATGCCGACATTCGTCTCCAAGTTTAGTTAAGGGTTCTTCTCAACATCAATAAATTTTCTCGGCATAAATGCTGTGTTATAATTAAAATTCCTTTCTTGATCTATTTTTCACTGATAACACCTAAATATTAAAACAGTGCATATAAGAGCTACCAAAATTTTTAAGGGTAGCTCTTTATTTTTTGTTCAAACATTTATTCAAAATCAGAATACCTTTATTTTTAATTTTAAGGGGTCATTTTAAAGAATTAAGGGTTATTTATATAGTTTTATACCTAAAAACCTAAATCGGCTCTTAAAACGCAAATGAGAGCCAAATAAAAATAATTGCTTTTCACAAACAAAAATTTGAGCAAAACCAGTGTCGAATTTTTTAGACACTGGCCCATTTACATGCAAATTTAAAAATTAGCATAAAAAATGGGCAACCATGCCGGTTGAACGCTATAGTTCCTGCAGGGGCAAAAAAGCATAAAAAAACGCTAGCTTTGATAAGCTAACGTTACAAATTTTTTAAGAAATAATTTTGTTTTTCAAAATTCCAAATGGCCGTAATTGAATGGGCTTTTTGTTCTTCTTCAGTCGTTTTTTCTTCATCGCTCGTTTGAATTAAATTACCTTCTTCGGCATCGTCTAAATTTAAAAGTTTATGTTTTTGTTTAAGTAAACCACCGTAACTTAACATACGTTTTCTGTATAAACCTTGTTCTAAATCTTGAACAATTTCTGCGTCTTTTTCATGGTTTCCTGTTAAATAATCGGACGACTTAACCGAGTATTTTGATGTCTCTTTAATTGCAGCTTGTATATCTTTATCGCCTTTTTTATTCGGCTTAATTGCTTTGATATTTGCGACTGGTTTGTAATCAACTTGAAGAGCTTTTTGCCATAAATTGATCCACTCTTCTTGCGTTATATAATTCTCTTTTTTTCTGAAATAAGCATTTTCAACACACAATAAAACGTGCATATGTTGATTATAACTTCCGTCATTTTTGTTAACTGTAACTTCAGTTGAACGCATAAAACCGATTAAATTCTTTTTAACTTTTGCATACATTTTTAACTTGTTAAAAGCTTTCGACATATATTTTAAACTCTGTTCTAAATGCTCACCATCTATCGCATTTTTTGTTGAAAGTGTTAAGAATAACCAACGTGCTTTTGGCTTTTCTTTAACCACTGCTTCAATGACTTTTTGAGCTTGATAACTATTTTTCATTGAACGCCTCCAATTACAAACCGGACATAATTTAGACTTACAAAACCATGTTTTATAAAGTTTTAAATACCCTTCATCAGTCGGCTTAAATTCTAAGACGTTACCACATTGCTTCACGTTAAAAGCCTTTTTAATTTTTAAAATTTCTAGTATATCTGCATAACTTACATTGTCGATTTTCTTTTCTCTCCATGGGCGTTGTTTCCCACTTTTAGTCATATCTTTCAATGTTTCATTATCTTGATTTTCGTCTATATATTTTGTAGTATTATATTGCATATAAAAAGACCTCCAGTTTTGATTTAGATTCGACACCTTAATCATATAACTGGGGTTTTTTTATGTCAATTTTTTCTTTCACGCTAAAAAAACAACACAAATGTTGTCATACCAACGTTTTTAAAACATTTTAATTCTTTGAGTTATTTCTATATAGTATCAAGACAAGAAGAAACTCGTTTTCAACTCGTTTCAAAAACCTTTCAAAAACCATCAATCCACAAAAATACCACGCGAATGACACTCAAAATACAAGACTACAATTAAAAAATACTTTACAATTAAAAAATACTTAGAATAAAATACGAAAATTAAAAGGAGCTAAAAATGCCTTATATTTATTTAATAATAGCCATAAGTACTGAAGTTATTGGAAGTGCATTTCTTAAATCTTCAGAAGGCTTTTCAAAATTTATACCATCCTTAGGAACAATAATTTCATTTGGAATTTGTTTCTATTTTTTAAGTAAAACAATGCAACACCTACCACTAAATATAACTTATGCAACTTGGGCGGGACTAGGTTTAGTCTTAACAACCGTAGTCTCAATAATTATTTTCAAAGAACAAATAAATCTAATAACTATAGTATCTATAGTTTTAATCATAGTCGGCGTAGTTTCGTTAAACATTTTCGGAACATCGCATTAATTGCTTTATTCCAATTGCTTTATTGACGTTGAGCCTCGGAACCCTTAACAATCCCAAAACTTGTCGAATGGTCGGCTTAATAGCTCACGCTA
>NZ_JBIWIO010000023.1:1718-4448 GCF_044764665.1 Streptomyces sp. NPDC093795 | reverse complement strand
GTTCGTTACTTCAGAACTAACACAGTGGACGCGAGCAACTGAGGACAAGCCCTCGGCCTATTAGTACCGGTCAGCTCCACCCATTACTGGGCTTCCACATCCGGCCTATCAACCCAGTCGTCTACTGGGAGCCTTACCCTCTCAAGGAGGTGGGAATACTCATCTCGAAGCAGGCTTCCCGCTTAGATGCTTTCAGCGGTTATCCCTCCCGAACGTAGCCAACCAGCCATGCCCTTGGCAGGACAACTGGCACACCAGAGGTTCGTCCGTCCCGGTCCTCTCGTACTAGGGACAGCCCTTCTCAATATTCCTGCGCGCGCAGCGGATAGGGACCGAACTGTCTCACGACGTTCTAAACCCAGCTCGCGTACCGCTTTAATGGGCGAACAGCCCAACCCTTGGGACCGACTCCAGCCCCAGGATGCGACGAGCCGACATCGAGGTGCCAAACCATCCCGTCGATATGGACTCTTGGGGAAGATCAGCCTGTTATCCCCGGGGTACCTTTTATCCGTTGAGCGACGGCGCTTCCACAAGCCACCGCCGGATCACTAGTCCCGACTTTCGTCCCTGCTCGACCCGTCGGTCTCACAGTCAAGCTCCCTTGTGCACTTACACTCAACACCTGATTGCCAACCAGGCTGAGGGAACCTTTGGGCGCCTCCGTTACCCTTTGGGAGGCAACCGCCCCAGTTAAACTACCCATCAGACACTGTCCCTGATCCGGATCACGGACCGAGGTTAGACATCCAGCACGACCAGAGTGGTATTTCAACGGCGACTCCACAACCACTGGCGTGGCTGCTTCAAAGTCTCCCACCTATCCTACACAAGCCGAACCGAACACCAATATCAAACTGTAGTAAAGGTCCCGGGGTCTTTCCGTCCTGCTGCGCGAAACGAGCATCTTTACTCGTAGTGCAATTTCACCGGGCCTATGGTTGAGACAGTCGAGAAGTCGTTACGCCATTCGTGCAGGTCGGAACTTACCCGACAAGGAATTTCGCTACCTTAGGATGGTTATAGTTACCACCGCCGTTTACTGGCGCTTAAGTTCTCAGCTTCGCAACCCCGAAAGGTCACTAACCGGTCCCCTTAACGTTCCAGCACCGGGCAGGCGTCAGTCCGTATACATCGCCTTACGGCTTCGCACGGACCTGTGTTTTTAGTAAACAGTCGCTTCTCGCTGGTCTCTGCGGCCACCCCCAGCTCACGGAGTAAATCCGATCACCAGACGTGGCCCCCCTTCTCCCGAAGTTACGGGGGCATTTTGCCGAGTTCCTTAACCATAGTTCACCCGAACGCCTCGGTATTCTCTACCTGACCACCTGAGTCGGTTTAGGGTACGGGCCGCCATGAAACTCGCTAGAGGCTTTTCTCGACAGCATAGGATCATCCACTTCACCACAATCGGCTCGGCATCAGGTCTCAGCCTTAATGTGTGACGGATTTGCCTATCACACGGCCTACACCCTTACCCCGGGACTACCACCGCCCGGGCTGGACTACCTTCCTGCGTCACCCCATCGCTTACCTACTACAAGTCTGGTTCGTCGGCTCCACCACTTTCCTTTCCCCGAAGGGTCCGGAACGGCTTCACGGACTTAGCATCGCCTGATTCGATATTGGGCGTTTCAAAGCGGGTACCGGAATATCAACCGGTTGTCCATCGACTACGCCTGTCGGCCTCGCCTTAGGTCCCGACTTACCCTGGGCAGATCAGCTTGACCCAGGAACCCTTAGTCAATCGGCGCACACGTTTCTCACGTGTGTATCGCTACTCATGCCTGCATTCTCACTCGTGAACCGTCCACAACTCGCTTCCGCGGCTGCTTCACCCGGCACACGACGCTCCCCTACCCATCACAGCGGGCGTTGGCCCTCATGCTGCAATGACACGACTTCGGCGGTACGCTTGAGCCCCGCTACATTGTCGGCGCGGAATCACTTGACCAGTGAGCTATTACGCACTCTTTCAAGGGTGGCTGCTTCTAAGCCAACCTCCTGGTTGTCTCTGCGACTCCACATCCTTTCCCACTTAGCGTACGCTTAGGGGCCTTAGTCGATGCTCTGGGCTGTTTCCCTCTCGACCATGGAGCTTATCCCCCACAGTCTCACTGCCGTGCTCTCACTTACCGGCATTCGGAGTTTGGCTAAGGTCAGTAACCCGGTAGGGCCCATCGCCTATCCAGTGCTCTACCTCCGGCAAGAAACACACGACGCTGCACCTAAATGCATTTCGGGGAGAACCAGCTATCACGGAGTTTGATTGGCCTTTCACCCCTAACCACAGGTCATCCCCCAGGTTTTCAACCCTGGTGGGTTCGGTCCTCCACGAAGTCTTACCTCCGCTTCAACCTGCCCATGGCTAGATCACTCCGCTTCGGGTCTTGAGCGCGCTACTAAATCGCCCTGTTCGGACTCGCTTTCGCTACGGCTTCCCCACACGGGTTAACCTCGCAACACACCGCAAACTCGCAGGCTCATTCTTCAAAAGGCACGCAGTCACGACCCACCGAGTAAACTCGATGAGCGACGCTCCCACGGCTTGTAGGCACACGGTTTCAGGTACTATTTCACTCCGCTCCCGCGGTACTTTTCACCATTCCCTCACGGTACTATCCGCTATCGGTCACCAGGGAATATTTAGGCTTAGCGGGTGGTCCCGCCAGATTCACACGGGATTTCTCGGGCCCCGTGCTACTTGGGTGTCTCTCAAACGAGCCGTTG
>NZ_JBIWIO010000022.1:0-5889 GCF_044764665.1 Streptomyces sp. NPDC093795 | reverse complement strand
ACGCCCTATTCAGACTCGCTTTCGCTACGGCTCCACATTTTCTGCTTAACCTTGCATCAGATCGTAACTCGCCGGTTCATTCTACAAAAGGCACGCCATCACCCATTAACGGGCTCTGACTACTTGTAAGCACACGGTTTCAAGTTCTCTTTCACTCCCCTTCCGGGGTACTTTTCACCTTTCCCTCACGGTACTGGTTCACTATCGGTCACTAGAGAGTATTTAGCCTTAGGAGATGGTCCTCCCAGATTCCGACGGAATTTCACGTGCTCCGTCGTACTCAGGATCCACTCAAGAGAGAATATATTTTCAACTACAGGATTATTACCTTCTTTGATTCAACTTTCCAGATGATTCGTTTAATATATTCCTTTGTAACTCCGTATAGAGTGTCCTACAACCCCAATAAGCAAGCTTATTGGTTTGGGCTCTTCCCGTTTCGCTCGCCGCTACTCAGGGAATCGAATTTTCTTTCTCTTCCTCCGGGTACTAAGATGTTTCAGTTCTCCGGGTCTGCCTTCTGACAAGCTATGAATTCACTTGTCGATAACACAACATAACTTGTGCTGGGTTTCCCCATTCGGAAATCTCTGGATCAACGCTTACTTACAGCTACCCAAAGCATATCGTCGTTAGTAACGTCCTTCATCGGCTTCTAGTGCCAAGGCATCCACCGTGCGCCCTTAATAACTTAATCTAATATAGTTATTAATCTGTGAGTGTTCTTTCGAACACTAGCGATTATTTTTTATGAATTCAAGCTTATTTAAAACTCTATTCACTCGGTTTTGCTTGGTAAAATCTATTTACTTACTTATCTAGTTTTCAATGTACAATGTCATTAATTAATAATCACATCTAAGTATTATAACAAAATATAATAGTAAATGCAATATTCAATTAAACATGAATGTTTTAACATAAACATTCAAAACTGAATACAATATGTCACGTTATTCCGTATCATCTCTACGAGATGTTCCGAATATATCCTTAGAAAGGAGGTGATCCAGCCGCACCTTCCGATACGGCTACCTTGTTACGACTTCACCCCAATCATTTGTCCCACCTTCGACGGCTAGCTCCAAATGGTTACTCCACCGGCTTCGGGTGTTACAAACTCTCGTGGTGTGACGGGCGGTGTGTACAAGACCCGGGAACGTATTCACCGTAGCATGCTGATCTACGATTACTAGCGATTCCAGCTTCATGTAGTCGAGTTGCAGACTACAATCCGAACTGAGAACAACTTTATGGGATTTGCTTGACCTCGCGGTTTCGCTGCCCTTTGTATTGTCCATTGTAGCACGTGTGTAGCCCAAATCATAAGGGGCATGATGATTTGACGTCATCCCCACCTTCCTCCGGTTTGTCACCGGCAGTCAACTTAGAGTGCCCAACTTAATGATGGCAACTAAGCTTAAGGGTTGCGCTCGTTGCGGGACTTAACCCAACATCTCACGACACGAGCTGACGACAACCATGCACCACCTGTCACTTTGTCCCCCGAAGGGGAAACTTCTATCTCTAGAAGGGTCAAAGGATGTCAAGATTTGGTAAGGTTCTTCGCGTTGCTTCGAATTAAACCACATGCTCCACCGCTTGTGCGGGTCCCCGTCAATTCCTTTGAGTTTCAACCTTGCGGTCGTACTCCCCAGGCGGAGTGCTTAATGCGTTAGCTGCAGCACTAAGGGGCGGAAACCCCCTAACACTTAGCACTCATCGTTTACGGCGTGGACTACCAGGGTATCTAATCCTGTTTGATCCCCACGCTTTCGCACATCAGCGTCAGTTACAGACCAGAAAGTCGCCTTCGCCACTGGTGTTCCTCCATATCTCTGCGCATTTCACCGCTACACATGGAATTCCACTTTCCTCTTCTGCACTCAAGTTTTCCAGTTTCCAATGACCCTCCACGGTTGAGCCGTGGGCTTTCACATCAGACTTAAAAAACCGCCTACGCGCGCTTTACGCCCAATAATTCCGGATAACGCTTGCCACCTACGTATTACCGCGGCTGCTGGCACGTAGTTAGCCGTGGCTTTCTGATTAGGTACCGTCAAGACGTGCACAGTTACTTACACGTTTGTTCTTCCCTAATAACAGAGTTTTACGATCCGAAGACCTTCATCACTCACGCGGCGTTGCTCCGTCAGGCTTTCGCCCATTGCGGAAGATTCCCTACTGCTGCCTCCCGTAGGAGTCTGGACCGTGTCTCAGTTCCAGTGTGGCCGATCACCCTCTCAGGTCGGCTACGTATCGTTGCCTTGGTAAGCCGTTACCTTACCAACTAGCTAATACGGCGCAGGTCCATCTATAAGTGATAGCAGAGCCATCTTTCACTATCGAACCATGCGGTTCGAAATATTATCCGGTATTAGCTCCGGTTTCCCGAAGTTATCCCAGTCTTATAGGTAGGTTACCCACGTGTTACTCACCCGTCCGCCGCTAACGTCAAAGGAGCAAGCTCCTCGTCTGTTCGCTCGACTTGCATGTATTAGGCACGCCGCCAGCGTTCATCCTGAGCCAGGATCAAACTCTCCATAAAAATTTATGATGTTTGATTAGCTCATCATACTAAATAGTGTTTGTAACATTTAAGTTACTTTATTGGAATTAACGTTGACATATTGTCATTCAGTTTTCAATGTTCATTTGATATTAATTAAATGGTGGAGACTAGCGGGATCGAACCGCTGACCTCCTGCGTGCAAAGCAGGCGCTCTCCCAGCTGAGCTAAGCCCCCATATTTTTAAAGAAGTCGGGAAGACAGGATTCGAACCTGCGACCCCTTGGTCCCAAACCAAGTGCTCTACCAAGCTGAGCTACTTCCCGTATATTAAATTAATAATTTTAAATGGCGCGCCCGATAGGAGTCGAACCCATAACCTCTTGATCCGTAGTCAAACGCTCTATCCAGTTGAGCTACGGGCGCTATATTTAAATTGGTGCCGAGGACCGGAATCGAACCGGTACGGTGATCTCTCACCGCAGGATTTTAAGTCCTGTGCGTCTGCCAGTTCCGCCACCCCGGCAAATATAATGGAGCGGAAGACGGGATTCGAACCCGCGACCCCCACCTTGGCAAGGTGGTGTTCTACCACTGAACTACTTCCGCATATTAAAATAAATCGTATGAGCCATAGAGGATTCGAACCTCTGACCCTCTGATTAAAAGTCAGATGCTCTACCAACTGAGCTAATGGCTCAAAGATGGTGCCGGCCAGAGGACTTGAACCCCCAACCTACTGATTACAAGTCAGTTGCTCTACCAATTGAGCTAGGCCGGCTAAAAAGTAAATGGTGGAGAATGACGGGTTCGAACCGCCGACCCTCTGCTTGTAAGGCAGATGCTCTCCCAGCTGAGCTAATTCTCCTATCAAGTATGCCTGGCAACGTCCTACTCTAGCGGAACGTCAGTCCAACTACCATCGGCGCTAAGGAGCTTAACTTCTGTGTTCGGCATGGGAACAGGTGTGACCTCCTTGCCATTGTCACCAGACAAGTGAATGATTATACATTCAAAACTAGATAGTAAGTAAAGATTTGCGTCGCAAAACTTGAAAAAATTGATTAAGTCTTCGATCGATTAGTATTCGTCAGCTCCACGTGTCACCACGCTTCCACCTCGAACCTATTAACCTCATCATCTCTGAGGGATCTTATAACCGAAGTTGGGAAATCTCATCTTGAGGGGGGCTTCATGCTTAGATGCTTTCAGCACTTATCCCGTCCATACATAGCTACCCAGCTATGCCGTTGGCACGACAACTGGTACACCAGAGGTATGTCCATCCCGGTCCTCTCGTACTAAGGACAGCTCCTCTCAAATTTCCTACGCCCACGACGGATAGGGACCGAACTGTCTCACGACGTTCTGAACCCAGCTCGCGTACCGCTTTAATGGGCGAACAGCCCAACCCTTGGGACCGACTACAGCCCCAGGATGCGATGAGCCGACATCGAGGTGCCAAACCTCCCCGTCGATGTGAACTCTTGGGGGAGATAAGCCTGTTATCCCCGGGGTAGCTTTTATCCGTTGAGCGATGGCCCTTCCATGCGGAACCACCGGATCACTAAGTCCGTCTTTCGACCCTGCTCGACTTGTAGGTCTCGCAGTCAAGCTCCCTTATGCCTTTACACTCTATGAATGATTTCCAACCATTCTGAGGGAACCTTTGAGCGCCTCCGTTACCTTTTAGGAGGCGACCGCCCCAGTCAAACTGCCCGCCTGACACTGTCTCCCACCACGATAAGTGGTGCGGGTTAGAAAGCCAACACAGCTAGGGTAGTATCCCACCAACGCCTCCACGTAAGCTAGCGCTCACGTTTCAAAGGCTCCTACCTATCCTGTACAAGCTGTGCCGAATTTCAATATCAGGCTACAGTAAAGCTCCACGGGGTCTTTCCGTCCTGTCGCGGGTAACCTGCATCTTCACAGGTACTATGATTTCACCGAGTCTCTCGTTGAGACAGTGCCCAAATCGTTACGCCTTTCGTGCGGGTCGGAACTTACCCGACAAGGAATTTCGCTACCTTAGGACCGTTATAGTTACGGCCGCCGTTTACTGGGGCTTCGATTCGTAGCTTCGCAGAAGCTAACCACTCCTCTTAACCTTCCAGCACCGGGCAGGCGTCAGCCCCTATACATCACCTTACGGTTTAGCAGAGACCTGTGTTTTTGATAAACAGTCGCTTGGGCCTATTCACTGCGGCTCTTCTGGGCTTGCACCCTAAAGAGCACCCCTTCTCCCGAAGTTACGGGGTCATTTTGCCGAGTTCCTTAACGAGAGTTCGCTCGCTCACCTTAGAATTCTCATCTTGACTACCTGTGTCGGTTTGCGGTACGGGCACCTAATCTCTATCTAGAGGCTTTTCTCGGCAGTGTGAAATCAACGACTCGAGGAAACAATTTCCTCTCCCCATCACAGCTCAATCTTAAGAGTGCCGGATTTGCCTAACACTCAATCTCACTGCTTAGACGTACAATCCAATCGTACGCTTCGCCTATCCTACTGCGTCCCCCCATCGATTAAAACGATTATAGGTGGTACAGGAATATCAACCTGTTATCCATCGCCTACGCCTGTCGGCCTCAGCTTAGGACCCGACTAACCCAGAGCGGACGAGCCTTCCTCTGGAAACCTTAGTCAATCGGTGGACGGGATTCTCACCCGTCTTTCGCTACTCACACCGGCATTCTCACTTCTAAGCGCTCCACATGTCCTTGCGATCATGCTTCAACGCCCTTAGAACGCTCTCCTACCATTGTCCAAAGGACAATCCACAGCTTCGGTAATATGTTTAGCCCCGGTACATTTTCGGCGCAGTGTCACTCGACTAGTGAGCTATTACGCACTCTTTAAATGATGGCTGCTTCTAAGCCAACATCCTAGTTGTCTGGGCAACGCCACATCCTTTTCCACTTAACATATATTTTGGGACCTTAGCTGGTGGTCTGGGCTGTTTCCCTTTCGAACACGGACCTTATCACCCATGTTCTGACTCCCAAGTTAAATTAATTGGCATTCGGAGTTTGTCTGAATTCGGTAACCCGAGAGGGGCCCCTCGTCCAAACAGTGCTCTACCTCCAATAATCATCACTTGAGGCTAGCCCTAAAGCTATTTCGGAGAGAACCAGCTATCTCCAAGTTCGATTGGAATTTCTCCGCTACCCACAGTTCATCCGCTCACTTTTCAACGTAAGTCGGTTCGGTCCTCCATTCAGTGTTACCTGAACTTCAACCTGACCATGGGTAGATCACCTGGTTTCGGGTCTACGACCAAATACTATACGCCCTATTCAGACTCGCTTTCGCTACGGCTCCACATTTTCTGCTTAACCTTGCATCAGATCGTAACTCGCCGGTTCATTCTACAAAAGGCACG
>NZ_JBIWIO010000021.1:0-6873 GCF_044764665.1 Streptomyces sp. NPDC093795 | reverse complement strand
GCCCCGCGCCCGGCGCCGAACCACATCTCGGCCTGGCCCAGGGTCTTGGCGCCGTTGTCGATCCAGTACGGGACCTCCTCCGGCAGGTCCACCGCCGCCCGCAGCAGACGCTCGAACGGGACCGCGTCCCAGCCGATCGTCTGACCGTGCACGACCGCGCCCTCACCGGCCTCGCGGGCCACGATGCCCGGCACACCCACACCGACACCGAGCAGCCGGTCGGCGGGTACGTCGGCCGCCCGGAGGACCTCCGCGACGCCCTCGCGGATGTGGTCGACGACCACCCCGACCTCGTACCGCTCGTGCGGGTGGGGGCTTTCGACCGCCAAGGGCCTTTCGGTGCGCGCCAGTTCGGTGAGCGTGAGGTCGAAAAGCTCGATCCTGACGCGGGTCTCGCCGACGTCGACGCCGATCATGAAGCCGCTGCCCGGGGTGACGCGGAGCAGAGTACGGGGGCGGCCGCCGGCCGAGTCGACGCTTCCGGCCTCCTCGACCAGGCCCTCCGCGACGAGCTCGGCGACCACGTTGCTGACCGAGCCCGAGCTGAGGCCGGTCGCGGGGCCGAGCGAGAAGCGGCTCATCGGCCCGTCGAAGTAGAGGCGCTGGAGGACGGCGGTGCGGTTCTCGCGCCGCAGATCACGCACCGTGCGGCCGGTCCGCATGGTCACTGGGGCCCCCTTGTGAAGTAGTCCTGAACGCAACATACCGTTGTCGGGCCTCGGGCGTTCTCTTCTCTTGAGGTTTAACTCATATCCTGAAATAAGTCGGACGGGCCTTCAGGACCTGAACGCGGGCCGTCAGGGGCGAGCCCGGTGCCGCGTCGGCGCTCAGGACTTGCGGAGGCCGCTGAGGAGCAGTTCCGCCAGTTCCTCGTACGCCTCCGCGTCGGCCAGGCCCGTCGCCGATGCGACCTGGCGGCGCTGGATGCGGACCATCACCGACGAGATGACGTCGGCCGCGAAGGCCACGTGGACCTCGCGGAAGACTCCGGCCCGCACGCCCTCCTCGATGAGCTGCTGGACCCGGCCGGCCGCCGCGCGCGTGTTGCGCTCGTACACCTCCGCCGCCGGCTCGAAAGCGGCCACGTCGTCGAAGAACTGCGGCGAGACCGGTGCCAGCTCGGCCGAGACCGCCCGCAGATAGGCCGCGAGCCGCTCGGCGGGATCGGTCGCGGCGGCGAGGACCGCCTCCACCCGGGCCGTGGCGCGCCGGAAGAAGTGCACGACCGCCGCCCGGACCAGCTGTTCCTTGCTGCCCGCGAGGCCGTACAGGGTCCGCTTCGAGCAGCGGAGCCGCGCGGCGAGATCGTCGAGGGTCAGCCGGGCGAAGCCCTCGCCGACGAGGAGGGCGACGAGCTCCTCGAAGAGAGCGGTGCGGCGCGCCGCACCGCGGCCCGTGAGCTTCGGGGCGTCGGCGGCTGAGGTCTCGATCACCCGGCCAGTATTCCAGGCCCGCGTCGCGGGGGGTTGCGGCGGCATCCTTCTGCGCTACTCTCGGCGGTACTGCAGTACCTCACTCAGTACCACTTTGCGCGCCGCTGGAGTCGCCATGGATGTCGACCGCCTGCTTCCCACCCCCGAGGCAGCGGACCTCATCGCCCTCACCCGGGAGATCGCCGACAAGGAGCTCTCTCCGCGGGTGGACGAGCACGAGGCCACCGAGACCTATCCCGAAGGGCTCTTCGCCACCCTCGGCGAGGCCGGGCTCCTCGGCCTGCCGTACCCGGAGGAGTACGGCGGCGGAGGCCAGCCGTACGAGGTCTACCTCCAGGTCCTCGAGGAGCTCGCCGCGCGCTGGGCCGCCGTCGCCGTCGCCACCAGCGTCCACACGCTGGCCTGCCACCCGGTGCACACCTTCGGCACCGCCGAGCAGAAGGAACGCTGGCTGCCCGCGATGCTGGAGGGCCGGAACATCGGCGGCTACAGCCTCTCCGAGCCCCAGGCCGGCTCCGACGCCGCCGCCCTCACCTGCAAGGCCGAGCGCCAGGACGACGGCAGCGGCTACCGCGTCACCGGCACCAAGGCCTGGATCACCCACGGCGGCAAGGCGGGGTTCTACGCGCTCTTCGCCCGGACCGCGCCCGGCAGCCACGGCATCTCCTGCTTCCTCGCGCCCGGCGCCACCGGCGGACTGAGCTTCGGCGCCCCCGAGCGGAAGATGGGCCTCCAGGCCGTCCCCACGACCTCCGCCTACTGGGACGGCGCCCTCCTCGAAGCCGACCGGCTCGTGGGGGACGAGGGCCAGGGCCTCCAGATCGCGTTCAGCGCCCTCGACAGCGGCCGGCTCGGCATCGCCGCCTGCGCCACGGGCCTCGCCCAGGCCGCCCTCGACGCCGCCGTCGCGTACGCCAACGAGCGCACGACCTTCGGTCGCCGGATCGTCGACCACCAAGGCCTCGGGTTCCTCCTCGCCGACATGGCCGCCGCCGTCGACGCGGCCCGCGCCACCTACCTGGACGCGGCCCGCCGGCGCGACCTCGGCCGCCCCTTCAGCCGCCAGGCCAGCGCGGCCAAGCTCATCGCCACCGACACGGCGATGAAGGTCACGACGGACGCCGTCCAGGTCCTCGGCGGCTACGGCTACACCCGTGACTTCCCGGTCGAGCGCTACATGCGCGAAGCGAAGATCACCCAGATCTTCGAGGGCACCAACCAGATCCAGCGCCTCGTCATCAGCCGGGGCCTCGCGCACGCGCAGAAGTAGCCGCCCGGCGGCAGGGTGGCACCCGCCCCGCACGCGCACCACCGACGACACTCGACGACACACGCACTACAGACGACGACGCACGACGACACACGACACGAACGAGGAGTTCCATGGACATCGCCGGCTCCGCCGCTCTCGTCACCGGCGCCGCCTCCGGCCTCGGGGCCGCCACCGCGGCGGCGCTCGCCGCCCGGGGCGCCACCGTCTACGGCCTCGACCTGGACAAGGCCGTGGCCGCCGCGGGACCGCTGCCCGAGGGCGTACGGCTGCTCGCCGCCGACGTCACCGACGAGCAGGGGGTCCGCGAGGCGCTCGCCGCGATCGACGCCGACGGCGCCGAACTGCGGCTCGCCGTGAACTGCGCCGGCATCGCCCCCTCCGCCCGAATCCTGGGCCGCAAGGGACCGCACGACCTCGACCTGTTCCGGTCCGTCGTCGACGTCAACCTGATCGGTACGTTCAACGTGATGCGGCTCGCCGCCGAGGCCATCGCCCGGCACGAGCCCGACGAGCACGGACAGCGCGGTCTCGTCGTCAACACCGCCTCGATCGCCGCCTTCGAGGGCCAGGTCGGCCAGATCGCCTACGCCGCCTCCAAGGCCGGCGTCGCCGGCATGACCGTCACCGCCGCCCGGGACCTGGCCCAGTTCGGCATCCGGGTCGTCACCATCGCCCCCGGCATCGTCGACACCCCGATGATGTCCGGGTTCGGGGAGGACGTCAGGGCCGGTCTCGCCGCGAGCGTCACCTTCCCGCAGCGTCTCGCCCGCCCGGAGGAGTACGCCCGCCTGGTGACGATGGTCGCCGAGCACGACTACCTGAACGGCGAGACGATCCGTATGGACGGCGCGCTCCGGATGACGGCCCGCTGAGCCTCCGTACCCTCTTCACGGTACTGGGTGCCGGATTCGCCCGGCACCCAGTACCGCTCCGAGTGATTCCCAATGCTAGGTTCGGTGCATGGGAACAGCGTCGACGAACTCCACGAAGCCAGCGATGCGGGACTCCCTCATCGCCGCGGCCTTCCAGCTCTTCCTGGAGCGGGGCTACGAGCAGACCACGGTCGACGACATCGTCACGCTCGCGGGCGTCGGCCGCAGGTCCTTCTTCCGGTACTTCCCGTCGAAGGAGGACGTGGTCTTCCCCGACCACGAGCAGTGCCTCACCGACATGACCCGCTTCCTCGCGGCGAGCGCCGACTCCGACGACCCGATGGTCCGGGTCTGCGACGCCGCCCGGCTCGTCATGCGGATGTACGCCGAGAACCCCACGTTCTCCGTCCAGCGCTACCGGCTCACCCGGGAGGTGACCGGGCTGCGCACCTACGAGCTCTCGGTCGTCTGGCGGTACGAGAAGACCCTCGGCGACTATCTGCGCACCCGCTGGGCCGACCGCAGGGACGGGACCCTGCGCGCCAACGTGGCCGCCGCGGCCGTGGTCGCCGCCCACAACCACGCCCTGCGGCACTGGCTGCGCTCGGGAGGCGAGGGCGACCCGCTCGCCGAGGTGGACAGGGCCCTGGAGTTCGTCCGCGCCACCTGGAGCCCGGACGCGGTCGTGGACGCGCCGGCCGAGGAGACCGAGGACGTCGTGGTGGTGATCACCAAGCGGTCCACCCCCATGTGGCGCGTGGTGCGCGAGGTGGAATCGAGCCTCGGAGAGGGCTGAGAACGACCGGGTGGCACCCCTCGGGGTTCTCGGTATCTCGAATTGAGGGAACTCAGGTCTTTATTTGATGGCACTCAGTGCCATATCTTGGCTCCATGCACGGTCGAGCCGCCGAGTGCAAGGAGAAGGCATCGTGTTCCACACGGGAATGAGGAGCGGGACCGCCGTCCGGGCCGCAGAGGAGTCGGCCCCCGACGTCGAGCTCTACTTCCAGCGCTGCCGCTGGTGCCACACCACGACGTTCCAGCGACTGCTCTGTCCGACCTGCGGGTCCACCGAACTCACGCCCGAACTCAGCGGGGGCGAAGGCGTGATCACCGTACGGCGGGGGGTCGCCGCGGCCGACGCCGACCTCTGGCCGGTGTACATGACGGAGGGCTTCGTGGTCCGCTGCCGCGTCGACGGACCGCTGCACGCGGTGCGCCCCGGGGTTCGGGTCAAGGTCTCGTCGGGGGTCGGCGTGACCGGCCGCAGGCCGGTCGTCCGGCTCTGCGAGGAGGTCCCGCTCGACGGGTGGATCTGAGGACGGGCGAACGCGAAGAAGGGGGCGGGTGGCACAGAGTGCCACCCGCCCCCTTCTTCGCTGGGATCAGCGAGCGCCGATCTCGTCCGTCAGCTGCGGCAGCACCTCGAAGAGGTCACCGACCACGCCGTAGTCCACCAGATCGAAGATCGGGGCCTCCGCGTCCTTGTTGACCGCGACGATCGTCTTCGACGTCTGCATGCCGGCCCGGTGCTGGATCGCGCCGGAGATGCCCGCCGCGACGTACAGCTGCGGCGAGACCTGCTTGCCGGTCTGGCCGACCTGGTTGGCGTGCGGGTACCAGCCGGCGTCCACGGCGGCGCGGGAGGCGCCGACGGCCGCGCCGAGCGAGTCGGCCAGCTTCTCGACGACCGCGAAGCCCTCGGCCGCGCCGACACCGCGGCCGCCGGAGACCACGATCGCGGACTCGGTCAGCTCGGGGCGGCCGGTGGAGACGCGCGGGGTGCGCGAGACGACCTTCGCGGCGTTGCCGGTGAAGGCGACGGTGACGTCCTCGACCGTACCGGCGGCCGGAGCGGCCTCCGGGGCGGCGGAGTTCGGCTTGACCGTGATGACCGGCACGCCGTGCGAGACCCGCGACCTCACCTGGTACGAGGCGGCGAACACGGACTGGGTGGCGACCGGGCCGTCCTCTCCGGCCTCCAGCTCCACGGCGTCGGTGATCAGACCGGAGCCGAGGCGGAGCGCGACCCGGGCCGCGATCTCCTTGCCCTCGCCGGAGGAGGTCACCAGGACGGCGGCGGCCCCCTTCTCCTTGGCGAGCTGGGTGAGCGCGTCGACCTTCGGCACGACCAGCTGGTCGGCGAACTCGGCGCCGTCCGCGACGTACACGGTCGCCGCGCCGTACTCACCGGCGGTGGCGGCGATCGAGGCCGCGGCCTCGCCGGCGCCGAGGACGACGGCCGAGGGCTCGCCGACGCGGCGGGCCAGGGTCAGCAGTTCGAGGGCCGGCTTGCGGACCGCACCGTCGGCGTGGTCCACGAGAACCAGGATCTCTGCCATGATTCGTTGCTCCTGAGTGGGTGTGGCTGACGATTGGTCAGATGAACTTCTGGGTGGCGAGGAAGGCGGCGAGCTGCTTGCCGCCGTCGCCCTCGTCCGTGACGATCGTGCCCTGCGTACGGGCCGGGCGCGCGGCCACCGTGTCGACCAGGGTCCAGGCCCCGGCGAGACCCACCTCGTCGGCGTCGATGTCCAGGTCGTCCAGGTCCAGCTCCTGGACCGGCTTCTTCTTGGCGGCCATGATCCCCTTGAAGGAGGGGTAACGGGCCTCGCCGGACTGGTCGGTGACCGAGACGACGGCCGGCAGCGGGGCCTCCAGGAGCTCGGTCGCGGCGTCGCCGTCGCGGCGGCCCTTCACGAGACCGTCCTCCACGGTGACCTCCGAGAGCAGCGTCACCTGGGGGAGGGAGAGGCGCTCGGCGAGCAGCGCGGGCAGGACGCCCATCGTGCCGTCGGTCGACGCCATGCCGCAGATGACCAGGTCGAAACCGGTCTTCTCCAGGGCCTTGGCCAGGATCGCGGAGGTGGCGATCACGTCCGAGCCGTGGATGTCCTCGTCGTTGACGTGGACGGCCTTGTCGGCGCCCATCGACAGCGCCTTGCGCAGCGCGTCCTTGGCGTCGTCCGGGCCCACGGTCACGACGGTCACCTCGGCGTCGTCGGCCTCCTCGGAGATCCGCAGCGCCTGCTCGACCGCGTACTCGTCGAGCTCCGAGAGCAGACCGTCGACGGCCTCGCGGTCGGTCGTCAGGTCATCGGCGAAACCGCGGTCGCCGGTCGCGTCGGGGACGTACTTCACACAGACAGCGATCTTCAGAGTCACGGCCTGTCTCCTTTCAACGGGCAGGGTGTTACGGGAGGTTGCGGGCCATGACGATGCGCTGGACCTGGTTGGTGCCTTCGTAGATCTGGGTGATCTTGGCGTCGCGCATCATGCGCTCGACGGGGTAGTC
>NZ_JBIWIO010000020.1:0-30743 GCF_044764665.1 Streptomyces sp. NPDC093795 | reverse complement strand
GGTACTGCAGGGGGGACCCTGTGGGAGAGTAGGACGCCGCCGAACAATCATTGTGGGAAAGCCCCGCACCTTATGGTGCGGGGCTTTTCTGCGTTTACGGGCAGGAACCCTTTCGGAGGGGAGGCACCCGTCGCCGTTCGTCAGAGGCGGCCGGCTGCTTTCAGGGCGAGGTACGCGTCTGCCAGAGCGGGGGCGAGGGTGTCGGGGGAGGCGTCGACGACCGTGACGCCTCGGCGGTGGAGTTGCTCTGCCGTGCGGGCGCGCTGGGACTGCGTCTGGCTGGCTGCCGCGGCCTCGTAGACGCCCTCGATCGTGCCGCGGGTGGTTGCCATCCGCGCGATGTGGGGGTCGGACACCGAGGCCACCAGGACGGTGTGGCGCTGGGAGAGCTGCGGCAGGACCGGGAGGAGGCCCTCCTCGATCGGGGCCGCGTCGAGGCTCGTCAGCAGGACGATCAGGGAGCGGCGGGGAGCACGTGCGAGGGCGGTCGCGGCCAGGCCGCGGGCGTCGGTCTCCACCAGTTCGGGTTCGAGCGGGGCGAGGGCGTTGACCACGGCGGGCAGGACGTCGCCGGCGGAGCGGCCCTGGACCTGGGCGCGGAGACGTCGGTCGTAGGCCAGGAGGTCTACGCGGTCACCGGCTCGGGAGGCGAGCGCGGTGAGAAGGAGCGCCGCGTCCATGGAGGCGTCCAGGCGGGGGCCGTCGCCGACGCGGCCGGCCGAGGTGCGGCCGGTGTCGAGGACGATGAGGATGTGGCGGTCGCGTTCGGGGCGCCAGGTGCGGACGGCGACCGTGGTCTGGCGGGCGGTGGCTCGCCAGTCGATCGAGCGGGTGTCGTCGCCGGGGACGTACTCGCGGAGGCTGTCGAACTCGGTGCCCTCGCCGCGGGTCAGCACGCTGGTGCGGCCGTCGAGTTCGCGGAGCCTGGCAAGGCGGGACGGGAGGTGCTTGCGGCTGGTGAAGGGCGGCAGGACGCGGACGGTCCAGGGGACCTCGTGGTTGCCCTGGCGGGCGGCGAGGCCGAGGGGACCGTACGAGCGGACCGTGACCCGTTCGGCGTGGCGGTCGCCGCGGCGGGTCGGGCGCAGGTTCGTGGTGAGGCGGCGACGTTCGCCGGCGGGGACGGTGAGCCGCCGGCGTGAGGAGGCCTGCTCGGTGCCGGGGCGCCAGCTGCTGGGCGGCCAGGCGTCGCGGAGCTGGGCGCGGAGGGTGCGGCGGGACGGGTTGGTGACGGTGAGCTGGACGTCCGCCGCGTCACCGAGTCGAACGGATGTGTCACCACTTCGGGTGAATTGGAGCGTTCGTACTGGCGCGGCCAGGGCGTAGTCGCACAGAATTGCGAGGGAGAGGGGCGCGTTCACCACGAGCATCCCCGTCCAGCTGGGGGCGAGGATACCGACGGGGAGCGATCCCAGGGCGGCGAGCAGCGCGGTTCGTCCGGTGAGGGCCATGGGGCGCCGTTCTCAGCGGGGGACGGGGACGTGGGCGAGGATCGAGTTGATGACGGAGTCGGGGGTGACCCCCTCCATCTCGGCCTCGGGCCGCAGGTGGATGCGATGACGCAGGGTGGGGAGAGCGAGGGCCTTCACATCGTCCGGGGTGACGTAGTCCCGGCCGGTGAGCCAGGCCCAGGCGCGGGCGGTGGAGAGCAGGGCGGTGGCGCCTCGGGGAGAGACCCCGAGCGTGAGTGAGGGGGATTCACGCGTGGCACGACAGATATCGACGACGTAGCCGGCGATCTCGGGGGAGATCGAGACCTTGGCGACGGCGGTCCTGGCGGCTTCGAGCTCGGCGGGGCCCGCGACGGGGCGGACGCCGGCGGCCTTCAGGTCACGGGGATCGAAGCCTTCGGCGTGACGGGTGAGGACCTGGATCTCGTCCGCGCGTGAGGGCAGAGGGACCGTCAGCTTCAGCAGGAACCGGTCCAGTTGGGCCTCGGGCAGCGGGTAGGTGCCCTCGTACTCGACGGGGTTCTGGGTGGCGGCGACGAGGAAGGGCTCCGGCAGGGGGCGCGGGGTGCCGTCGACCGTGACCTGGTGTTCCTCCATCGCCTCCAGGAGGGAGGACTGGGTCTTCGGGGGAGTGCGGTTGATCTCGTCGGCGAGCAGGAGGTTGGTGAAGACCGGGCCGGGCTGGAAGGAGAACTCGGAGGTCCGGGTGTCGTAGACCAGGGAGCCGGTGACATCGCTCGGCATGAGGTCGGGGGTGAACTGGACGCGCTTGGTGTCGAGTTCGAGAGCGGCGGCGAGCGAGCGGACCAGCAGGGTCTTGGCGACGCCGGGTACGCCTTCCAGGAGGACGTGGCCCCGGCAGAGCAGGGCGACGACGAGACCGGTGACGGCGGGGTCCTGGCCGACCACCGCCTTCGCGATCTCGGTGCGCAGGGCCTCCAGGGAGGCGCGGGCGCTGTCCGAGTTCATGGCGGTCTCGGGGGTCGGGGCGCTCATGAGGTGCGTACCTCTCTTTCGAGGGCGTCGAGTTGGTCCGCGAGGCGGATGAGAGTGGTGTCGTCGGCGGGGGCCGGGCCGAAGAGGAGGTTCCTGGGGTCCGCGGTTGTCTCGGGGAGACGGGCGGAGAGTGCGGGGAGGAGGCGCTCGGGGGAGTGGGCGTCCTGGGCGGGGACGCCGAGCGCGGGGGCGATCCGGGTCCGGGTCGCGGTGCGCAGGACGGTGGCGGCGCGGTCGCGGGCGTTCGCCTTGCGGTAGAGGCGGGCTCGGCCCTCGGTGGTCTCGGAGGCGCGGAGGGCGACGGGGAGGCGCTCGGTCACCAGGGGGCCGAGACGGCGGCCGCGCCAGATGGCGGCGAGCAGGGCCGCGACCGCGAGTTGGAGGGTGCCCCACAGCCAACCGGAGGGGATGAGGGCGAGGAAGTTGCCCGTGGTGTCGTCGTCGGGTGCGTCGGCGGCGGCGGAGGTGTCGGAGAGCGAGGGGAGGTACCAGACGAGATGGGGCCGGGAGCCGAGGAGTTGCAGAGCGAGCGAGGCGTTGCCCTGCTGGTCGAGACGGTTGTTGTAGAGGATGTCGGGCGAGCCGAGGAGGACGGTCTCGGTGGCGTCGGGGCCGGGGATGCGGACCAGAGACGGCAGGCCGTCGGAGGGGTAGCAGGCGTCGGCGTCGGCGTCCGGATCGGTGATGTAGCGCTCGCCGCCGAGGTCGACGCTGCCCGCGCGGGTGGCGGCCTCCAGCGTGCAGGAGGGGGCGCGGTTCTCCACGGGGGTGCTGGTGGTGCTGGTGACGTCCGGGGCCAGGGTGGGGAGGGAGGGGCGGCCGGCGCCGAGGAGGACGGTGCGGCCCGCGGATTCTGCGATGGTCCGGCGGAGCGTGGACTGTTGAGTCTTCGTCAGCAGGTCGGGTGCGGTGACGAGGAGGGTGCTCGCGGTGTCGGTCGCGGCGGTGGCCTCGTCGAGGGTGGTGGCGAGGGTGATGGTGACGCCCTGGGCCTTGAGGAGTTCGGCGACGGCGCGGCTGCCGTGGGGGTCGGCGGAGCGGGGGTCGAGCGCGCCGTGGGAGCCGGTGGATCGCATGGTCGCCAGGACGATGCCGCCGATGAGGATCAGGGCGAGGACGAGGGCCGCGCCGCGGGCGCGGGTCCAGAGTTGACGCGGGGTCAGGGCGATCGATGTGGTGCCGGCGGCCGGGCGGCTCATGCGGGCGTCCCCGTGGAGGTGGTGTCGAGGGTGGGGCGGGTCCGCTCCAGGGCGGTGTCCAGTTCCTCGATGCGGCGGTACGAGGGCTCGTCGGCGGTGCGGCCGCCGTATGTGACGTCGTCGAAGGCGCGGGCCGCGAGGCGCAGTTCGTCCGCGTGGGAGGGCAGGAAGCGGCCGGCCTCGGCGGCGGCCTCGTCGGCGGTGCGGCCGGGGCGGGGGTCGAGGAGGGTGCGCTCTTCGAGGGAGCGGACGACGGCCCGCATGCGTTCCTGGACCGCCTGGTTCCAGCGGCCGGCGGAGGCGTGTCGGGCGGCGGCGGCCCGGTGGTCGCGGGCGGTGTGGGGGCCGTCGGGGAAGAGGGAGTCACCGGTGGTGCCGGGGGCACGGCTCGGGGTGCCGAGGCGCCACCAGAGGGCGGCGACGAGGGCGGCTGCGAACAGGACGACCACGACGAGGCCGAGGACACCGCCGGGGGTGGCCCCGGACGCGGCGCCGAACAGGTCGCCGAGCCACTCCCAGAAGCGGTCGAGGCCGCGCTGGAGGAGGTTCGGGTCGTTCTCGTGGTACATCGGCTTGGACAGCTCCCGTTCCGCCGCCTCGCGGGCGGGGACGCGGGAGAGGTCCACCGGTACGTCGATGTCGGCGCGCAGCCGTACCGGTGTCGCGGCCGGTCCCCCCGGGGCCGTCACGGCATCAGCCTCCGACGGTCTGGTCGCCCGGTGTGGGGCCGTAGCCGGGGAGGCCCGCGGCCCGAGCCAGTTCGAGGTCCAGGGCTTCGCGGCGGATGCGCTGGTCCACGTAGAGGAGCACCGTCACGCCGGCGGAGATCGGGTAGGTGATCGCGCTGGTGATCACCCCGCCGATGCCGGTGATGATCAGGAACGTCCAGCCGAAGGTGGTCGCCGAGCCGGAGAGGAGGCCGGAGAAGCCGTCGCCGTCGGCCGCGATGCCGATGATCGTGAACGGAATCGCGATGATCATGGAGAAGACGAAGATCAGCAGCTGGGTGAGGAGGGTGATGCCGCAGATCCGCCACCACGAGCCCTGGACCAGCTTGGCCGAGCGCTTGAGCGACGGGATCACGCCCTGGCGCTCCAGCATCAGGGCGGGGGAGGCGAGGCTGTAGCGGATGATGAGCCAGGCTGCCACCGCCAGGCCGCCGAAGCCGCCGAGGAGGATCAGGGCCGCGCCCGGGGCGCCTCCGATCAGGAGGCCGGGGAGCACGCCGGTGAGGACGACGCCCGCGGTCAGGGCCGCGAGCAGCAGCGTGAGACCGATCAGCTGGAGGAGCCGGGGGCGGGCCTCCTGCCAGGCGGAGCCCAACGAGACCGGGCGGCCGAGTACGGCGCGGCTGATGACGACGGTCAGCAGGGCGGCACAGGCCACGGAGGCCATCAGCGTCACGAGGAGGGCGGGGCCGAGACCGATCAGGGACGACTGGGCCGAGTCGAGGGACTGTTCGAGCACCTCGGCGGGGGTGGCGTCGGGGTTCGCCGCCGGGGCCGCCGGGACGAGATACCGCTGGGCCAGGATGTGGGCGATCTGGGAGATCACCGCGACCGTGACGGAGATCGTCAGGACCGTGCGCCAGTAGGTGCGCAGCGTCTTCACCGAGCCGTCGAGGATCTCGCCCACGCCCAGCGGGCGCAGCGGGATCACCCCGGGCTTCGCGGCCGGAGGCCGGCCCCAGTGGGGGTTCGGCGGCGGGCCGCCCCAGCCCTGGCCCCGTACCGGGGGTCGCGGCGGGGCCGGAGTCCGGTCGGTGGGCGGGGACCACTGGCCGGCGGGCGGCTGGTCCTTGGACCACTGCGGGGCGGAGCCGTTCGCGTCGGCCGGAGCGGGCCGGGGAACCCGGGAGCCGTCCTGGTCGTCGGAGGGGGCGGATCCGGGCGAGGTCCAGCCCGGAGTGTCGTTCACGGTCGTCCACCTCGGGGGAATGGTCGCGGTGCCGGATCGGCGGACCGGCTCGGTCACGGCGGCCGACACCTGACACGGCGGCGGGCCGGGTGCCATCGTGCCACGCGGGGCCCGCCCGTGGGCGGGACCGGCCTTGTCCTTCGTACGTTCGTCCGGACCTTCATTGTGCGGGCGGCAGGCTGCACACTGTGCGGATACCCGATCATCTCGCGCGAACCGTGCGATGGCGGGCCGAGCGGGTCGCGGTCGACGGGATCGCGGTCCGGGCTGGGGGAGGCGCTGTGGGACAGGTCACGGCAGGTAACGATTGGCTAATGGGATGATGTCGATATGAAGGGACGCGTTCTTGTCGTCGACGACGACACCGCACTGGCCGAGATGCTCGGCATCGTGCTGCGGGGTGAAGGGTTCGAGCCGTCGTTCGTTGCGGACGGTGACAAGGCGCTTGCCGCATTCCGGGAGGCCAAGCCTGACCTGGTGCTGCTCGACCTGATGCTGCCCGGCAGGGACGGCATCGAGGTGTGCCGCCTGATCAGGGCCGAGTCGGGTGTGCCGATCGTCATGCTCACGGCCAAGAGCGACACGGTGGACATCGTCGTGGGTCTGGAGTCCGGGGCCGACGACTACATCGTGAAGCCGTTCAAGCCGAAGGAGCTCGTCGCCCGTATCCGGGCGCGGCTGCGGCGGTCGGAGGAGCCGGCTCCGGAGCAGCTCACCATCGGTGACCTCGTCATCGACGTGGCCGGGCACTCCGTGAAGCGGGACGGGCAGTCCATCGCCCTGACCCCGCTCGAGTTCGATCTGCTCGTCGCGCTCGCGCGCAAGCCGTGGCAGGTCTTCACCCGTGAGGTTCTGCTGGAGCAGGTCTGGGGCTACCGGCACGCGGCCGACACCCGGCTGGTGAACGTGCACGTCCAGCGGCTGCGCTCGAAGGTCGAGAAGGACCCGGAGCGCCCGGAGATCGTGGTGACCGTCCGTGGCGTCGGGTACAAGGCGGGGCCGAGCTGACATGAGTACGGGCAGTGCTGCTCCGAAGCCCGGGGACCCGGGAGTCCGTACGGGGCGGACTGCCGGACCGAGGCGGGGGGGCTCGCGTTCCGGTCGTCCGCCTCGTGGCGGACGGCTGTTCCGGGACGGGGCGCCGGGTGGACCGGTGCTCCGCCTCTTCGCGCGCTGGGTGCGCCGACCGCTGCTGCCCGCTGTGCGGCTGTGGCGGCGGAACATCCAGCTGAGGATCGTCGCGGGCACCCTGCTGATGTCCCTCGGGGTGGTGCTGCTGCTCGGCCTGGTCGTCATCGGCCAGGTCCGCAACGGTCTGCTCGACGCCAAGGAGAGGGCCGCCCAGGGCCAGGCCGCGGGTGGCTTCTCCGCCGCCCAGGACAGGGCGGCGACCACCTCGTCGGCGCCCGGTCAGCAGGTCGGCGGGCGGACCGGTTCGTCCGTGAACTGGCGCTCCACCCTGGTCGAGCAGCTCGCCAGTGGTGGGCAGAGCGCCTTCAACGTGGTGGCGCTCTCCCTCGACAGCGACGACACCGCGAGCCGTGGTGTGCGTGCCTCCGGTGAGGTCGACCCGGCCGCGAGTATCCCCGTCGATCTGCGGGAGTCGGTCGCCCAGGGCGCGGACACCTTCCAGAAGTTCACCAGGATCCACTACACGAACGGCAAGGCGTCCGAGGCCGGTCTGGTGATCGGCAAGCGGCTCAACGACGCCGACGGCACCCAGTACGAGCTGTACTACCTCTTCCCACTGACCCAGGAGGAGGACTCCCTCACCCTGGTCAAGGGCACCCTGGCGACCGCCGGTCTTTTCGTCATGGTCCTGCTCGGAGCCATCGCCTGGCTCATGGTGCGCCAGGTCGTCACGCCCGTGCGGATGGCCGCAGGGATCGCCGAACGGCTCTCGGCCGGGCGGCTCCAGGAACGGATGAAGGTCACCGGCGAGGACGACATCGCCCGGCTCGGTGAGGCCTTCAACAAGATGGCGCAGAACCTTCAGGGCAAGATTCAGCAGCTTGAGGAGCTGTCGCGGATGCAGCGGCGGTTCGTCTCGGACGTCTCGCACGAGCTGCGCACACCGCTGACCACGGTCCGGATGGCGGCCGATGTCATCCACGAGGCCCGGGTCGACTTCGATCCCATCACCGCCCGCTCGGCGGAGCTCCTCGGCGACCAGCTCGACCGTTTCGAGTCGCTGCTCTCCGATCTCCTGGAGATCAGCCGTTTCGACGCGGGTGCGGCGGCCCTGGAAGCCGAGCCGATAGACCTGCGGCAGGTCGTGCGCCGGGTCATCGGTGGTGCCGAACCGCTGGCCGAGCGCAAGGGGACCCGGATCGTGGTCGTCGGCGACCAGCAGCCCGTGGTGGCCGAGGCGGACGCCCGCCGGGTCGAGCGGGTGCTGCGCAACCTCGTCGTCAACGCCGTCGAGCACGGCGAGGGCCGGGACGTGGTGGTGAAGCTGGCCGCCGCGGGCGGGGCCGTGGCCGTCGCCGTACGCGACTACGGCGTGGGACTGAAGCCGGGCGAGGCGACCCGGGTCTTCAACCGCTTCTGGCGCGCCGACCCGGCGCGGGCCCGGACCACCGGCGGCACCGGCCTCGGTCTCTCCATCGCGGTCGAGGACGCCCGGCTGCACGGCGGCTGGCTCCAGGCCTGGGGCGAGGCCGGTGGCGGCTCGCAGTTCCGGCTCACGCTGCCGCGTACCGCGGACGAGCCGCTGCGGGGCTCCCCGATCCCGCTGGAGCCCGAGGACTCGCGTCGCAACCGTGAGCAGACGGCCGTCGGGCGCGCCCAGGAAGGTGCCCGGCTGGCGTCGGTGCCGGAGCAGTCCGCCGGCGACCGGCAGCAGTTCCCCGTACCGCCGAGGCTTCCGGCGTCGCCGCGGGCTTCCGTCGACCCGACGGCCCTGCCCGGCAGCGGCGCACGGGTCGTGGCGCGCGCGGCGACGGACGGCGACGGCTGTGGGGTGGGTCCGGTGACGGCCGGCGGAAACGGGAACGTGGAGCGGGAGGACGGGACACGTGGGCGCTGACTCCCGAGAGGGACGCGCGGGGCGGGGCTTCCGAGAGGGGCATGCGGGGCGGGGCTTCCGAGTGGGGCCGGCGGTGCGGGTCCGGAGTACGCGCGCGGTGGTGCTCGCCGCGTGCGGCGGGCTCCTGGTGACCGGTTGCGCGACGATGCCCGACAGCGGCGAGGTCCAGCCCGTCAAGGGCGCCAACCAGGGCGACTCGCAGGTCCGGGTCTACGCCGTCGCACCTCGGGAGAACGCGGACCCGGACGAGATCGTCGACGGCTTCCTCGAAGCCATGACCAGTGACGACCCCGGCTTCGCCACCGCCCGCAAGTACCTGACCAAGCAGGCCGCGCGGAGCTGGAAGCCGGAGGAGAGCATCACCGTGCTCACCACCGCGCCCGCCCGCGACCCGGCCGACCGCAACGCCGACCCCGACAACCAGGGCCGCGCCTACCCTCTCTCCGGCCGCAAGATCGCGACCGTGGACGCCCGTCACGCGTACCAGCCGAACAGCCCCGCCGCGTACCTGCAGTCGATCCATGTCGTGCAGCAGCCCGCCGCCGACGGCAAGGGCAAGGAGTGGCGCATCGACAGCCTGCCGCCCGGTCTGGTGCTCGGCGAGGCCGACTTCCTGCGCAACTACCGGTCGGTGAACAAGTACTACTTCGCCTCCGGGGAGGACTGGGTCGTCGCCGACCCCGTCTACATCCGGCAGCGCCAGGACCCCGTCACCCGGATGGATCCGGTGACGCAGACGGTCAAGGCGCTCCTCGAAGGCCCCACGAACTGGCTGAAGCCGGCCGTGGACTCCCGCTTCCCGTCGGGTACGGAGCTGCAGAAGGGCGTCACCACGCTGACGACCGACGACCAGTCCACGCTGAAGGTGCCGCTCAACGCCAAGGCGGACCGGGTCGGCGGCGAGGCGTGCCGGCGGATGGCCGCCCAGCTGCTGTTCACCCTGGGCGACCTGACCTCCGTACGTGTGGAGCAGGTGGAGCTCCAGGGCGCGAAGGGCCAGTCGCTGTGCCGCCTCGGCAAGGGGCAGAAGACCGAGTTCGCCGCCGTCCGGAACACGGATCGGCAGGAGAACCCGTACTTCGTCGACGACCACCACAAGCTGAAGATGCTGGTCGTCGGGGACAAGCAGGCGAACGCGTCCGTCGAGGTGCCCGGCCAGCTCGGCAAGGGCACGACGCCGCTCCGCTCGATCGCCGTCGACCGGGGCGAGACCCGCGCCGCCGGGGTCGGGGAGAACGGCCGGGAACTCTTCGTCTCCTCCATCACCACGGAACAGGAGACCCTGCCCGCGGTCCTGACCAGCAAGGCCGTCAAACCCGCCGACGGGCTGTCCGCGCCCAGCTGGGACGGCCGGGGCGACCTGTGGGTCGCCGACCGCGACCCCGCCGCGCCCCAGCTGTGGATGGTGCCCGACGGCAGCGGTGAACCCGTCAAGGTACGGACGCCGTGGCTGGGGGACGACGCGAGGATCGAGTCGCTGCGGGTCTCCGCGGACGGGGTCCGGATCGCGCTGGTCGTCACCCGCGGCGAGCGCACGACTTTGCAGATCGGCCGGATTCAGCGGCAGACGACGGGCGAGGAGCCGGTCGTCTCGGTGCTCGACCTCCAGCCCGCGGCGCCCCGGATGGAGTCGGTGACGGCCGTCTCCTGGGCCGGGCCGAGCCGGCTCGTCGTCGTCGGCAGGGAGGCGGGTGGCGTCCAGCAGATCCGTTACCTCCAGACGGACGGCTCGACCTCGGCGACCTCGGTGCTCCCCGGTCTGAACGGGGTGACCTCGGTGGCCGCGCCGCACGGCGACTCCGTGCCGCACGACGACTCCGCGCCGGTGGTCGCCGACTCCGGGGACGACGGCATCGTCCGGCTCGCGCCGGGCACGAACTGGCAGCCGATGGTCAAGGACGGCGCCTCGCCCGTCTATCCGGGGTAGCGGGGAGCCCCTGGGGGCCCGACCTGACGTACTCCGGGGTGCCATGAGGTTCCTCGGACGACCGGCCGGAAGGTGGGGTTCCGGGGGGTTTTCCACAGGGGTGGCCCGCGGGCTCCGAAAGGCGCACAGTGGAGCCATGCGGGGGTGGTGGCGCGAGATCGCCGGGCTGGTGCTGCCGGTCGCCTGCGGAGGCTGCGGCAGACCGCGTACCGAGCTGTGCGCCTCCTGCGCGGCCGTGCTGACCGGGGCGGACGCGGGGCCGCGCCGGGTGCGGCCGTCGCCCGAGCCCGCCGGACTGCCCGTGGTCCATGCCGTGGCCCCGTACGCCGACGCCGTGCGGGAGCTGCTGCTCGCCCACAAGGAGCGTGGGGCGCTCACCCTGGCCCGGCCCCTGGGCGGCGCGCTTGCCCTCGCCGTGCAGGCCGCTGCCGGGGGCGGCGAGGGCTCTTCGGCGGCTCCGCTGCTCCTCGTACCGGTGCCGTCCTCCCGGCGCTCCGTACGGGCGCGTGGCCACGATCCGACACGGCGGATCGCGCTGGCGGCGGCGGCCCGGCTGCGATCCCTGGGAGGGCGCGCGCGGGTCCTTCCCGTGCTGCGGCAGCGGCGGTACGTGGCGGACCAGGCGGGTCTCGGGGCGCGCGGGCGGCTCGCGAACCTCACCGGCGCGCTGGAGGTCGTGCCGGGCGGCGGACGGCTGCTCGGGGCGGGAAGGGTGGTGCTCGTCGACGACCTGATGACCACGGGCGCCTCGCTCGCGGAGGCGGCGCGCGCCCTCGGAGCCGTACACCGTCCGTTCATTCCTGAATTACCGCACGGTTTACCGGGCGGTTCGGCGCAGCGCGGATTCGAACAGCGGGTGGCGGCTGTGATCGCATCCTCTCCCGCATCGTTCGAATTAAACCGGAACTCGTCGGGAACTTGGATCGTTGCAGGTGGTGAGAGGTGAAAGCACCCGTACGGAGGTATGTCGCGGTAGCGGGTGCCGACACCCGTCAGGAGGGGCTATGTTCGGTTGTGAGGAATGGTGGAAGCCATCGCCTCGACGAATACTGGTTGCGCCTACAGGACAGGAGTTCAGGGCGAATCAACCTCTTGTCGATGGGGTGGGGATCATGTCGGCTGGGGAGGAGGAGGTGAAAGTCGCCAAGTCCGAGCTCCGGTAATCCACCGGAGTCTGGTGCAAAAGGAGAAGCCCGGCGGCCGAGGAGCCGATCAGGGCGATCCGGGAACGGAGTTCTGCGTGGACATCGTCGTCAAGGGCCGCAAGACCGAGGTGCCCGAGCGGTTCCGCAAGCACGTGGCCGAGAAGCTGAAGCTGGAGAAGATCCAGAAGCTCGACGGCAAGGTGATCAGCCTCGACGTCGAGGTGTCCAAGGAACACAACCCGCGGCAGGCCGACAGGTCCGACCGCGTGGAGATCACCCTCCACTCCCGAGGCCCGGTGATCCGGGCGGAAGCTGCGGCAGGCGACCCGTACGCAGCGCTCGACCTCGCGAGCGACAAGCTCGAGGCGCGACTGCGTAAGCAGCACGACAAGCGGTACACCCGCCGTGGAAACGGCAGGCTTTCGGCGGCGGAGGTCGGGGACGTGGTGCCCGGCGCCGCCCAGCTCAACGGAGACGGCCAGCTCGTCACCGACGAGTCCGACAAGGTGCCCACCACGATGATGGGCTCGATCGAAGTCCAGGGCGAGGGCCCGCTGGTGGTCCGCGAGAAGACCCACCGGGCCGCACCGATGACGCTCGACCAGGCGCTCTACGAGATGGAGCTGGTCGGGCACGACTTCTATCTCTTCGTCGACTCCGACACGAAGCAGCCGAGCGTCGTCTACCGGCGACACGCGTACGACTACGGCGTCATCCATCTGGAGAGCGACCCGCTCGCCGAAGGACGCGGCGCCGGCGGTGCGCTCGGCGGCTGACAGCCTGCCGCGGCACCACACATTCCTCAGTTGCCCCACACGGTGCCCCTGGAGCGCTCTTCGCGCCCCCAGGGGCACCCCCGCGCGTCCATGGAACACGCCGTCGCCGCCCGGGCATGAAATCATGGCGTGCACGCCAACCGGTGCTCTCCGAGCACCGGTTGGAGGACCGCAAACGAATTCAGGCCACGGCCTTCAGGGGGAGGAACGATGGCGGACAGCTTCGGGCCGGTGCTCAGCGGGCGCGAGCACGGAAATGCGGTCCCGGAGGGATCGGATTCGGACAGCGACGCATGCCGCAAGGAGCCCATCCGGGTCCTGGTCGTGGACGACCACGCCCTCTTCCGTCGCGGACTGGAGATCGTCCTCGCGCAGGAGGAGGACATCCAGGTCGTCGGAGAGGCCGGTGACGGGGCCGAGGCGGTCGACAAGGCCGCCGATCTGCTGCCGGACATCGTCCTGATGGACGTACGGATGCCCCGGCGCGGCGGCATCGAGGCGTGCACCTCCATCAAGGAGGTGGCCCCCAGCGCGAAGATCATCATGCTGACGATCAGCGACGAGGAGGCCGACCTCTACGAGGCGATCAAGGCCGGCGCCACCGGCTACCTCCTCAAGGAGATCTCCACCGACGAGGTCGCGACGGCCATCCGCGCGGTCGCGGACGGGCAGTCGCAGATCAGCCCCTCGATGGCGTCGAAGCTGCTCACCGAGTTCAAGTCGATGATCCAGCGCACCGACGAACGCCGGCTCGTGCCCGCCCCCCGGCTGACCGACCGCGAGCTCGAGGTCCTCAAGCTCGTCGCGACCGGGATGAACAACCGGGACATCGCCAAGGAGCTGTTCATCTCCGAGAACACCGTGAAGAACCACGTTCGGAACATCCTGGAGAAGCTGCAGCTGCACTCCCGGATGGAGGCCGTGGTCTACGCGATGCGGGAGAAGATCCTCGAGATCCGCTGAGGCCCGTCGGCGGTGCGGCCCCTTGCCGGGGGTCCGGGGGTCGTCCCCCGGGAGATGCCGTCTCGAGATCCGCTAGGTGCCGGACGCCAGTCGGATCAGCTCCGGTGCCAGTTCGGGGTGGTTCATCCGGTCCGGTACCACCGACACCGCGTCGCAGCCGACCCACTCGGCCGCCTCGCGCAGCGCCGTCGCCACCGCGGGCACGGCCTTCGGGCCGTCGAGGGTCACCTGCCGGGCGACGAGCGTCCTGCCCTCGCGGGCGGGGTCCACGCGGCCGACCAGACGGCCCCCGGCGAGGACCGGCATCGCGAAGTAGCCGTGGACCCGCTTCTGCTTCGGCACGTACGCCTCGAGGCGGTGGGTGAAGCCGAAGATCCGCTCCGTGCGGGGCCGCTCCCAGATCAGCGAGTCGAACGGCGAGAGCAGCGTCGTACGGTGCCGGCCGCGCGGCTCCGAGGCCAGCGCCGCCGGGTCGGCCCAGGCGGGCTTTCCCCAGCCCGCGACCGTGACCGGCACCAGACCCGCCGCCTCGACCACGGCGTCGAACTGCTCGCCCTTGATCCGGTGGTAGTCGGCGATGTCCGCGCGCGTGCCCACGCCGAGGGCCTCCCCGGCCTGCCGCACCAGCCGCCGCACGCACTCGGTGTCGTCCAGCTCGTCGTGGAGCAGCGCCTGCGGGATCGCCCGCTCGGCCAGGTCGTACACCCGCTTCCAGCCGCGCCGCTCGACCACGACCACCTCGCCGAACATCAGTGCGCGCTCGACCGCGATCTTGGAGTCGGACCAGTCCCACCACTCGCCCTTGTTCTTGGCGCCGCCCAGCTCGGTCGCCGTCTGCGGGCCCTCGGCCCGCAGTTGGTCGATCACCTTGTCGTACGCCCCCGCCGACAGTTCGTGGTGCCACTGCGGGCGGTCGCGGTAGGCGCGGCGGCGGAAGGCGAAGTGCGGCCACTCCTCCACGGGCAGGATGCAGGCCGCGTGGGACCAGTACTCGAAGGCGTGCGCGTCGGACCAGTAGGCGTCCTCGACCGTCGTGCGGCCGACGGCGCCCAGCCGCGCGTACGGAATGAGCTCGTGCGAGCGGGCCAGGACGGAGATGGTGTCGAGCTGGACCTGGCCGAGGCCGCGCAGCACCCCGCGCACCCCGGCGCGTCGGTCGGGCGCGCCCAGGAAACCCTGGGCGCGCAGCGCGATCCGGCGTGCTTCGTCGGCGGACAGTTCGGCGGCGGGGCGCGGCACAGTCGTCATGGACCGCACCCTAGGCCCCGGCACTGACAGCCGGGCCGGGGAGGGCTGTACGTCACGTCTGGGCGGGCAGGTCGCCGGTCGCGAGGTACGGCAGGGGGCTCGGGAGGCCGAAATCGGAGGGGAGCAGGGCACCGACCCAGGCGTCCGTGAGCGTGCCCTTGTTGGTGAGGGCGGCGCGCTGGGCGCCCTCCATCACGAAGCCGACGCGCTCGGCCACCGCGCGCGAGCCGACGTTGCCGACCTCGGCGCGCCACACCAGGCGGGTGCAGCCGAGCGCGGTGAAGGCCCAGTGGGCCAGGGCCCGGACGGTCTCCGTCATATAGCCGCTGCCCCGGTGCTCCTTGGCCAGCCAGTAGCCGACCTCCCAGACGCCCATGCCACGGCTGCTGAGGGTGGCGGCGGCGAGCAGCGGGCCGCCGGCCAGCGGTTCCACGGCGAAGGAGTACTCGGTGTCGTCGCGCCAGCCGTCGGGCACGAGCCGGTTCAGGAAGAACTCGGCGTCCTGCCGGGTGTAGGGGTCGGGGACGACGGTCCAGCGCCGGATGTCCGGGTCCTGACAGATCGCGTACACCGCGTCGGCGTCCTCGGGAACCCAGTTCCGCAGGCGCAGTCGGTCGGTGGTGAGGGTGATCGGCTCCATGCCTGGATTGTGGTGAGCGGCCGCACGGGAAGCGAACACTTTTCGGGTGGGGCGGCACCTTCCGCCCACCTCGTGCGTTCTCTTTCCGGGCGGACGTACGGCTCCGGCACTGTGGGCCTCCCTTCGCGAGGGCGGTCTCGCTTACGATGGCCGTTGCGGTGGGGACCACCTGCCGTGCCCGCGCTCGCGTCCATGACAAGACCCAGTGCCAGGCCCGACCGGCAAGGAGACCAGCCTCAGTGTCCGTCTTCAACAAGCTCATGCGTGCAGGCGAAGGAAAGATCCTGCGCAAACTGCACCGCATCGCGGACCAGGTCAACTCCATCGAAGAGGACTTCGTCAACCTCTCCGACGCCGAGTTGCGGGCGCTCACCGATGAGTACAAGCAGCGGTACGCCGACGGTGAGAGCCTCGACGACCTGATGCCCGAGGCCTTCGCGACGGTGCGCGAGGCCGCCAAGCGTGTCCTCGGTCAGCGCCACTACGACGTCCAGCTGATGGGTGGCGCCGCGCTCCACCTCGGCTATGTCGCCGAGATGAAGACCGGTGAGGGCAAGACCCTCGTCGGCACCCTCCCGGCGTACCTCAACGCGCTCTCCGGCAAGGGCGTCCACCTGATCACGGTGAACGACTACCTGGCCGAGCGTGACTCCGAGCTCATGGGCCGGGTGCACCGTTTCCTCGGCCTGACCATCGGCTGCATCCTCGCCAACATGACGCCGGCCCAGCGCCGTGAGCAGTACGCCTGCGACATCACGTACGGCACGAACAACGAGTTCGGCTTCGACTACCTGCGCGACAACATGGCGTGGTCCAAGGACGAGCTCGTCCAGCGCGGCCACAACTTCGCCTGTGTCGACGAGGTCGACTCCATCCTCGTCGACGAGGCCCGTACGCCGCTGATCATCTCCGGCCCGGCCGACCAGGCGACGAAGTGGTACGGCGACTTCGCCAAGCTCGTCACCCGCCTCTCCAAGGGCGAGCCCGGCAACCAGCTCAAGGGCATCGAGGAGACCGGCGACTACGAGGTCGACGAGAAGAAGCGGACCGTCGCCATCCATGAGGCCGGTGTCGCCAAGGTCGAGGACTGGCTCGGCATCGACAACCTGTACGAGTCGGTGAACACCCCGCTCGTGGGCTACTTGAACAACGCCATCAAGGCGAAGGAACTGTTCAAGAAGGACAAGGACTACGTCGTCATGGACGGCGAAGTCATGATCGTCGACGAGCACACCGGCCGTATCCTCGCCGGCCGCCGCTACAACGAGGGCATGCACCAGGCGATCGAGGCGAAGGAAGGAGTGGCGATCAAGGACGAGAACCAGACCCTCGCCACGATCACCCTGCAGAACTTCTTCCTCCTGTACGACAAGCTCTCCGGCATGACCGGTACGGCCATGACCGAGGCCGCCGAGTTCCACCAGATCTACAAGCTGGGCGTCGTCCCGATCCCCACGAACAGGCCGATGATCCGCAAGGACCAGTCGGACCTGATCTACCGGACCGAGGTCGCCAAGTTCGCCGCCGTCGTCGACGACATCGCGGAGAAGCACGAGAAGGGTCAGCCGATCCTCGTCGGCACGACCTCCGTCGAGAAGTCCGAGTACCTCTCGCAGCAGCTCTCCAAGCGCGGCGTCCAGCACGAGGTCCTCAACGCCAAGCACCACGACCGCGAGGCCAGCATCGTCGCCCAGGCCGGCCGCCGCGGCGCCGTCACCGTCGCCACGAACATGGCCGGTCGCGGTACGGACATCAAGCTCGGCGGCAACCCGGACGACCTCGCCGAGGCCGAGCTGCGCCAGGCCGGTCTCGACCCGGTCGAGCACGTCGAGGAGTGGGCCGCGGCCCTCCCCGCCGCCCTGGAGCGCGCCGCGAAGGCCGTGAAGGCGGAGTTCGAGGAGGTCAAGGACCTCGGTGGGCTGTACGTGCTCGGCACCGAGCGCCACGAGTCCCGCCGTATCGACAACCAGCTGCGCGGTCGTTCCGGCCGTCAGGGCGACCCCGGCGAGTCCCGCTTCTACCTCTCGCTCGGCGACGACCTGATGCGTCTGTTCAAGGCGCAGATGGTCGAGCGCGTGATGGCCATGGCCAATGTGCCGGACGACGTGCCGATCGAGAACAAGATGGTCACCCGTGCCATCGCCTCCGCGCAGTCGCAGGTCGAGACCCAGAACTTCGAGACGCGTAAGAACGTCCTGAAGTACGACGACGTCCTCAACCGGCAGCGGCAGGTCATCTACGGCGAGCGCCGTCGCGTCCTGGAGGGCGAGGACCTGCAGGAGCAGATCCAGCACTTCATGGACGACACGATCGACGACTACATCCGCCAGGAGACCGCGGAGGGCTTCGCGGAGGAGTGGGACCTCGACCGTCTGTGGAACGCCTTCAAGCAGCTCTACCCGGTGAAGGTCACCGTGGAGGAGCTGGAGGACGCGGCCGGGGACCGGGCGGGCATCACCGCCGAGTTCATCGCCGAGTCCATCAAGGGCGACATCCACGAGCAGTACGACGCGCGGGAGAAGCAGCTCGGCTCGGAGATCATGCGTGAGCTGGAGCGGCGCGTGGTCCTGTCCGTCCTGGACCGCAAGTGGCGCGAGCACCTCTACGAGATGGACTACCTCCAGGAGGGCATCGGCCTGCGCGCCATGGCGCAGAAGGACCCGCTGGTCGAGTACCAGCGCGAGGGCTTCGACATGTTCACCGCCATGATGGAGGGCATCAAGGAGGAGTCCGTCGGCTACCTGTTCAACCTGGAGGTCCAGGTCGAGCAGCAGGTCGAGGAGGTCCCGGTGCAGGCGAGCGCTCCCTCGCTCTCCAAGGAGGACGCCGTTCCGGCCCCCGCCGGGCGTCCGGAGATCCGTGCCAAGGGCCTCGAGGCCCCGCAGCGGCCGGACCGGCTGCACTTCTCCGCGCCGACCGTGGACGGCGACGGCGGTGTCGTCGAGGGCGACTTCGCCTCCGACGACGCGGACGCCGGTGACGGGATGACGCGGGCGGAGCGGCGCAAGGCGCAGAAGAACGCGGGCGGCGGGCGTCGCCGGAAGAAGTGAGGCGGTACCGCCGAGGGCGCTGACGAGGCGTCGCTGAGGCGGTGAGTTCGGTGCGTGGGGGTCGGTCGCCCGGTGGGCGGCCGGCCCCTTCGTCATGCGTGGCGCGTCGGCGCGGGGGTCGTGCCGAGGCGTCATGCCTGGCGGGTCGGCACGGGGGTCGTGCCGAGGCCGTCCAGCTCTACCGCCGCGCAGCGCCAGCGATGGTCGGCGCCGCGCTCCAGGCGGAACGCCATCGCGCGTACGCGGGGCCCGGTGGCGACCGTCGCGAAGGCCTCCATCGCCGCTCGGTCGGCGTTCACCTGGGCCGAGCAGCGGCGCAGGACGGGGCGGGGACCGAGGGAGCGCAGGGGCGTCCCTGGGGCGATCCGGACCAGCTGCTCGTATCCCTCGCCGACGGTGTGGCCGAGCATCCAGTGCACCGGGCGCTCCCCGCTGAGTACGGCGAGCAGGCGCTCGGCGAAGAGGGTGTGCGGGGGGAGCGCTCGGGGCGGGGGCGTGCGGGGGTGGGTGCCGGCGGGGCGGGTGGCCGCCGGGTGGTCGCCTGGCGGGTGGGTGCTTGCCGGGTGGCTGCCCGCCTGGCCGCGGGGGCGGGTGCCGGCCGGGCCGCCTGGGGCTGAGCGGGGGCGCGGGGTGTGCGGGGGGCTCGGCCGGGTCGGGGTGGCGGCGTTGGCGGTGGGGTGCGGGGGCTTCGGTGGGGCGGTGGTGGTGAGCGTGGTGTGCATGGCGGTCCCCTGTCGTTGCGTGACCGGTCGGTACCAGTCAGTAACTTCCGTTGGGGATCTTGTACGGGCGGGCCCGGAGCCCCCGCAAGGAGTCCGGCGCGGCGCGGCGGGCCGGAACGCGAATCACCTATCCGGGTGATCCGGAGGAAAATCAGCTCTCCGGGACCCGGGAGAAGGCCCTTCCGCGGTGGACGCGGGCCTGCCGTGGCCGGCCACCCCGAAGGGGGACTCCGCACGTATCCTGAGGGCCTCTCCGTCGACGAAAAGTGGCCAGCCATGCGTGTGTACGTCCCCCTGACGCTCCCCGGTCTCGCACAGGCGCACAAGGCGGGCGAACTGGGTCCCGGCCCGCTGACGGCCTACGCCGTCACCCCCGCCCTCCGTGAGTGGTACGTCTCCGACGACATCGAGGAGCTGGAGTACGCGGCGCTCAACCGGGCCGCGTCCGCCTCCCTGCGCCTCCTGGCCGGAGACCCCGGCGCGCCCCGGCGCCGGATCGTCGTCGCCGTCGACGTGGCCGACAAGGACGCGGTCATGGACCCCGACCGGGGGCTCGACGCCGGTTCCGTCGGAGAGGTCCGGATCGCCGGAGCCGTGCCGTTCGCCAAGGCGGCCGCGGTGCACGCCGACGCGGACGACGCGGAGGCGGACGTGACGGCCGCCGCCGCTGCGCTGGGGGCGGCGGACCAGGGAGACGACGACGCGCAGTTCACCGTGGACGGGGCCGAGGACCACGAGCTGCTGTGGTTCGGGGTGCAGGAGATTCCGGGGCTGCTGGGCTGATCAGCCGCCGTCGCCGTTCCCGCCGCCGCCCAGTCTTCGCTGTCGGTGCCGCCGGGTACCGTCTTTCCATGGGGAAGCACGACGGCTTGCGCGGCAAGCATCTGGTCTGGGACTGGAACGGGACACTGCTCGACGACACCAGCGCGGTCATCGGGGCGACGAACGCGGCCTTCGCCGAGCTCGGGCTCGAACCGATCACGCTGGAGCGGTACCGCGAGCTGTACACGGTGCCGGTGCCCAAGTTCTACGAGCGGCTCATGGGGCGGCTGCCCACCGACGCCGAGTGGACCGTCATGGACGGGGTCTTCCACCGGCACTACTGGCTGCGCGCCGAGAACTGCGGGCTGACCACCGGGGCCGCGGAGCTGCTCGCGGCGCGGCAGGCGTCCGGGTTCACGCAGTCGCTGCTGTCCCTCGCGCCGCACACGGATCTCGTCCCGCTGGTCCGGCGACATGGGATCGCCGAGCGGTTCCTGCGGATGGACGGGCGGCCCGACACCTCGACGGACGGGAAGTCCGGGCACATGGTGCGGCACCTGGCCGCGCTCCAGGGGGTCCCGGCGGACCGGGTCGTCGTCATCGGCGACGCGGCGGACGACGCGGTGGCGGCGGCGCACGTGGGGGCGCGGGCGGTGCTGTACACCGGGGGGTCGCACAGTCGGGCGTCGCTGGAGCGGGTGGGGGTGCCGGTGGTGGACTCGCTGGAGGAGGCGGTGGCTGTCGCGGAGGAGCTGATCTAGGCGCCGGGAGCGTGCGGGGCGCCACAGGCGGCGCCCGCAGCCCCTTGTGGCGTCAACCCTTCGCGCGGAGGACCTTCAGGAATTCGCGCATCCAGGTGGGGTGGTCCGGCCAGGCCCGGGAGGAGACCAGGAGGCCGTCCACGACCGCCGCGCTGTCCTGGAAGGTCGCCCCCGCCGCCTGCATGTCGAGTTCGAGCGCCGGGTACGCCGTGACCCGGCGGCCCTCGAGGCCGCCGACCGCCGCCGTCAGGAGCGGGCCGTGGCAGATCTGGGCCACCGGCTTGTCCGCGTCGAAGAAGGCCTTGAGCACCTTGCGGAGTTCCGGGTCGTTGCGCAGGTACTCCGGCGCCCGGCCGCCCGGGATCACCACCGCCACGTACGCGCCCGGGTCGACCTCCGAGAAGGCCAGGTCGGCGGGCCAGGTGTAGCCGGGCTTCTCGGTGTACGTGTCGAAGCCGGGCTCGAAGTCGTGGACGACGAACCGGAGCTGCTTGCGGGCCGGGGCCGCGATGTCGACCTCGTATCCCTCCTCGAGCAGCCGCTGGTAGGGGTACATCACCTCCAGCGACTCCGCCGCGTCCCCGGTCACGATCAGGATCTTCGCCATGGCTCTCCCAGATCACAGATGGTCGGTCTGCCGTGCTGCGCCCGTGCTCGGGTACACGCTGCCCGTGGCGGGGCACTTTGCCAAGAGGACATGTGTCGCTGTCCATAACGTCAAACTTCCACCCCCTCTTTTGTACACATACGGACCATGACGGTGTGGGGGGCGAGGACGATAGGCTTTTCCCGTGATCAGCGCGATACGCCGAGGGGGCAATGCAGCCCCCGGCTGCCGCCCGGCCCGCTTCAGGGGCCGGGCCGACCGTGCGTTCGCCGATCCTCTCCGTCCGGGCGTGCCGCGCTCTGTGGCCGATAACGACCCGGGCATCTCTCATCCGGGCATAACGTCGTCTTCGACCGGTATCACCGCGTCGTGGCGTTGTGCCCTTTCTTCCACCGACGTCACGCAACGGCGCGCGACAGGAGTCAGAGGACATGCAGACCAAGCTGGACGAAGCCAAGGCCGAGCTGCTCGAAAGGGCCGCGCGGGTAGCTGAGCACAGCCCGGTCGGGGGGCGACTTCCGACGGGCCCGGAGGGTGCTGGGGAGCGCCCCGACCGGGACGCCGTACTCGAGTACCTCCAGCGCTACTACCTCCACACGGCGCCGGAGGATCTCGGTGACCGCGACCCGGTCGACGTGTTCGGTGCCGCGCTCTCCCACTACCGGCTCGCGGAGAACCGTCCACAGGGCACCGCGAACGTGCACGTCCACACTCCGACGGTCGAGGCGAACGGCTGGACAAGCAGCCACTCCGTCGTCGAGGTCGTCACCGACGACATGCCCTTCCTCGTCGACTCGGTCACCAACGAGCTGTCACGCCAGGGCCGCGGCATCCATGTCGTGATCCACCCACAGGTCCTCGTCCGCCGTGATGTCGCAGGCAAGCTGATCGAGGTCCTCTCGGCCCAGATCCACGGCGAGCTGCCGCACGACGCGCTCACCGAGTCCTGGATCCACGTCGAGATCGACCGTGAGACCGACCGCGCCGACCTCAAGCAGATCACCGCCGATCTGCTGCGCGTCCTGTCCGACGTCCGCGAGACGGTCGAGGACTGGGACAAGATGCGCGAGGCCGCCCTGCGGATCGCCGACGGCCTGCCGGGCGAGCCCACAGCGACCGACCTGCGCCCGACCGAGGTGGAGGAGGCCCGCGAGCTGCTGCGCTGGCTCGCCGACGACCACTTCACCTTCCTCGGCTACCGCGAGTACGCGCTGGTCGACGGTGACGCCCTGTCCGCCGTCCCCGGTACGGGCCTCGGCATCCTGCGCTCCGACCCGCACCACTCGGGCGACGACGAGGGCCACCACGCCCACCCCGTCTCGCCGTCCTTCAGCCGGCTGCCCGCGGACGCCCGCGCGAAGGCGCGTGAACACAAGCTGCTGATCCTGACGAAGGCCAACAGCCGGTCGACCGTGCACCGCCCCTCGTACCTCGACTACGTCGGTGTGAAGAAGTTCGACGCCGACGGCAACGTCATCGGTGAGCGCCGCTTCCTCGGCCTGTTCTCCTCGGCCGCCTACACCGAGTCCGTCCGCCGCGTCCCCGTCGTCAAGCGGAAGGTCCAGGAGGTCCTGGAGGGCGCCGGCTTCTCGCCGAACAGCCACGACGGCCGCGACCTGCTCCAGATCCTGGAGACGTACCCCCGCGACGAGCTGTTCCAGACCCCGGTCGACCAGCTCCAGTCCATCGTCACCAGCGTCCTGTACCTCCAGGAGCGGCGTCGGCTCCGGCTCTACCTGCGCCAGGACGAGTACGGCCGCTACTACTCGGCCCTCGTCTACCTGCCGCGCGACCGCTACACGACCCGCGTCCGGCTGCGGATCATCGACATCCTGAAGGAGGAGCTCGGCGGCACCAGCGTCGACTTCACCGCCTGGAACACCGAGTCGATCCTGTCCCGGCTGCACTTCGTCGTCCGCGTCAAGCCCGGCACCGAGCTGGCGAAGCTCACCGACGCCGACGTCGACCGCATCGAGGCCCGGCTCGTCGAGGCCGCCCGCTCCTGGGCCGACGGCTTCGCCGAGGCGCTGAACGCCGAGTTCGGCGAGGAGCGCGCCGCCGAGCTGCTCCGCCGCTACGGCAACGCCTTCCCCGAGGGCTACAAGGCCGACCACTCGCCGCGCTCGGCCGTCGCCGACCTCGTCCACATGGAGGCCCTCGCCCGCACCAGCGGCAAGGACTTCGCGCTCTCCCTGTACGAGCCGGTCGTCGCGGGCCCCGGCGAGCGCCGCTTCAAGATCTACAAGACGGGCGACCCGATCTCGCTCTCCGCCGTCCTGCCGGTCCTCAACCGGCTCGGCGTCGAAGTCACCGACGAACGTCCGTACGAGCTGCGCTGCGCCGACCGTACGCACGCCTGGATCTACGACTTCGGCCTGCGCCTTCCCGTCTCCACCGGCAACGGCGCCGACTCCTTCGGCGACGACGCCCGCGAGCGTTTCCAGGAGGCCTTCGCCGCCACCTGGAACGGCGAGGCCGAGAACGACAACTTCAACTCGCTCGTCCTCTCCGCCGGGCTCACCTGGCGCGAGGCGATGGTGCTGCGCGCGTACGCCAAGTACCTGCGCCAGGCCGGTGCGATGTTCAGCCAGGACTACATGGAGGACACCCTCCGCGACAACGTCCACACCACCCGGCTGCTCGTCTCCCTCTTCGAGGCCCGGATGTCCCCGGAGCGCCAGCGCGCCGGCACCGAGCTGACCGACGGCATCCTGGAGGAGCTGGAAGGCGCCCTCGACCAGGTCGCGAGCCTGGACGAGGACCGGATCCTGCGCTCCTTCCTCACCGTCATCAAGGCCACGCTGCGGACGAACTTCTTCCAGATGACGCAGGACGGCAAGCGCCACTCCTACGTGTCGATGAAGTTCGACCCGCAGGCCATCCCCGACCTCCCGGCGCCCCGCCCGGCCTTCGAGATCTGGGTGTACTCCCCGCGCGTCGAGGGCGTCCACCTGCGCTTCGGCAAGGTCGCCCGAGGCGGTCTGCGCTGGTCCGACCGCCGTGAGGACTTCCGTACGGAGATCCTCGGCCTGGTCAAGGCGCAGATGGTGAAGAACACCGTCATCGTGCCGGTCGGCGCCAAGGGCGGCTTCGTCGCCAAGCAGCTCCCGGACCCGTCCGTGGACCGTGACGCCTGGCTGGCCGAGGGCATCGCCTCGTACAAGACGTTCATCTCGGCGCTGCTCGACATCACCGACAACCTGGTGGCGGGCGAGGTCGTGCCGCCGGTCGACGTCGTCCGCCACGACGAGGACGACACGTACCTCGTGGTCGCCGCAGACAAGGGCACCGCGACCTTCTCCGACATCGCCAACGGGGTCGCGGAGTCGTACGGCTTCTGGCTCGGTGACGCCTTCGCCTCCGGCGGCTCCGCCGGCTACGACCACAAGGGCATGGGCATCACCGCCCGCGGCGCCTGGGAGTCCGTCAAGCGCCACTTCCGCGAGCTGGGCCACGACACCCAGACCGAGGACTTCACCGTCGTCGGCGTCGGTGACATGTCCGGCGACGTCTTCGGCAACGGCATGCTGCTCTCCGAGCACATCCGCCTGGTCGCCGCCTTCGACCACCGGCACATCTTCATCGACCCGAACCCGGACGCGGCCGTCTCCTACGCCGAGCGCCGCCGCCTCTTCGACCTGCCCCGCTCGTCCTGGGCCGACTACGACCTGTCGCTGCTCTCCGCCGGCGGTGGCATCCACCCCCGCAGCGCCAAGTCGATCCCGGTCAACGCACACGTCAGGGCCGCCCTCGGCATCGAGGACGGCGTCACCAAGATGACCCCGGCCGAGCTGATGAAGGCGGTGCTCCACGCACCCGTCGACCTGCTGTGGAACGGCGGCATCGGTACGTACGTCAAGTCGACCGTCGAGACCAACGCCGACGTCGGCGACAAGGCCAACGACGCCATCCGCGTCGACGGCCAGGACGTCCGCGCCAAGGTCATCGGCGAGGGCGGCAACCTCGGCGCGACCCAGCTGGGCCGCATCGAGTTCGCCCGCGTCGGCGGCCCCGAGGGCCACGGCGGCAAGGTCAACACCGACGCCATCGACAACAGCGCCGGCGTCGACACCTCCGACCACGAGGTCAACATCAAGATCCTGCTCAACGGGCTCGTCGCCGAGGGCGACATGACCGTCAAGCAGCGCAACAAGATCCTCGCGGAGATGACCGACGAGGTCGGCACGCTCGTCCTGCGCAACAACTACGCGCAGAACACGGCCCTGGCCAACGCCGTCGCCCAGTCGCCCTCGCTCCTCCACGCCCACCAGCGGTACATGCGCCGCCTGGGCCGCGACGGAGCCCTCGACCGGTCCCTGGAGTTCCTGCCCAACGACCGTCAGATCCGCGAGCTGCTCAACAACGGCAGGGGCCTCAGCCAGCCTGAGCTCGCCGTCCTCCTCGCGTACACCAAGATCACGGTGGCCGACGAGCTCATCGCCACGGGGCTGCCCGACGACCCGTACCTGCGCGGGCTGCTCCACGCGTACTTCCCGACGCTGCTGCGCGAGAAGTTCCCCGAGGCCGTCGACAACCACGCACTGCGCCGCGAGATCGTCACCACGATCCTCGTCAACGACGTCGTCAACACCGGCGGCTCGACCTTCCTGCACCGCCTCCGCGAGGAGACCGGCGCGTCGATCGAGGAGATCGTCCGGGCGCAGACCGCCGCCCGCGTCGTCTTCCGCCTCAGCCAGGTCTGGGACGCCGTCGAGGCACTCGACAACCGGGTGCCGGCCGAGGTCCAGACCCGGATGCGGCTGCACTCGCGCCGGCTCGTCGAGCGCGGCACGCGCTGGCTGCTCAACAACCGGCCGCAGCCGCTCCAGCTCACCGAGACCATCGAGTTCTTCGCCGAGCGCGTCGACGAGGTCTGGGAGCAGCTGCCGTCGCTGCTGCGCGGTGCCGACCTGGAGTGGTACCAGTCGATCCTGGACGAGCTGACCGCGTTCGGCGTGCCGGAGGAGCTCGCGCTGCGGGTCGCCGGCTTCTCCTCCGCGTTCCCGATCCTCGACGTCGTCGCGATCGCGGACCGCACGGGCAAGGAGCCGCTCGCGGTGGCCGAGGTCTACTACGACCTGGCCGACCGGCTGCGGATCACCGACCTGATGGACCGGATCATCGAGCTGCCGCGCAGCGACCGGTGGCAGTCGATGGCCCGCGCCTCGATCCGTGAGGACCTGTTCGCGGCGCACTCGGCGCTGACGGCGGACGTCCTGGCGGCGGGGAGCGACACGGCGAGCCCGGAGGAGCGGTTCAAGGCCTGGGAGGAGAAGAACGCGGCGATCCTGGGCCGCGCGCGGACGACCCTGGAGGAGATCCAGGGGTCGGACACCTTCGACCTGGCGAACCTGTCGGTGGCGATGCGGACGATGCGGACGCTGCTTCGTACGCACAGCTAGGGGTGTGAGAGGGAAGGGCCCCGCCGGTGTTCCGGCGGGGCCCTTCCGTCGTTCCGGTTCCGTCGTTCCGTCATTCCGTGTCGGTGGTGACCGTCGACGTCCACAGGCGGCGGGCGGCCAGCAGGGCCGCCGCGAGCAGCAGGCCGTTGCGGAGCACCATCACGCTCAGCCCCTGGTTCGTGCCCGCGACGACCTCGTCGTAGAGGACGGGGTACGCGAGTGAGCTCAGCGCGGCCGCCGGGAGCAGCAGCACCGCCACCGGGCGCATCACGGTGGCCCGGGACGTCAGACAGACGGCGGCGAGTCCGAGCAGCCAGATCATGTACTGGGGGCTGATCACCCGGCTGGTGGCGGTGAAGAGCAGGACGGCGGTCAAGGCCGCGTCGAGCGGGGTGGCGGGGGTCCAGCGGCCTGCCCGTAGGCGCCACAGGAGCAGCCAGCCGAAGGCGATGACGGTGAGCAGCAGGGAGAGGTGGCCGAGGGTGGAGACGTACGGACCGACGTACTCGAAGGCCCCGTAACGGAACTCGACCCTGCCGGGCCAGGCGCCGGTGGCCCCGGCGAGTGCGAGGACCGTGCCGCCGAGGGACTCGATCTGGATGCCGCGGCCGCCCTGCTGGCGCAGGAAGCCGAGGGGTCCGGAGAAGAAGAGCGCGAGGGTGGCGAGGAGGGCGAGGGCGGCGACGGCCGCGGCGGTCCACGCCTCGCGGGTGGTACGGCCCCGGGGGGCGCCGATGAGGGTGAGCAGCGGCCAGACCTTGACCATCGCGCCGACGCCGGCGAGTGCTCCGCCGAGCCGGTGGGAGGCGGTCGAGCGGGCGCCGATGGCGAGCAGGGCGAGTACGGCGAGGGCGGTGGTCTGCACGTCGTACCGGGCGAGGGGCAGGTGCAGGAGGAGCGGCAGGCCGCAGACCCAGACCCAGGCGCCGTGGGTGAGGCGGGCGCTGTCGGCGCGGGCGAGGGCGAGGGCGACGACCGCGTCGGCGAGGAGGCTGAGGGCGACGAACGCCTGGAAGTACGTCAGCCAGGGCACGAGGCCCGGCGACATGATCACGAGCCCCGCGCCGGGCGGGTACTGCCAGGTGACGTCGCCGGCCGGGAAGGTGCCCTGCGCGAACTGCGCGTACCAGTGCTGGTAGAGGTCCACCTCGCGGCCGACTCCGCCGATGCCGAGGGTGTCGCGGACGAGCAGCAGGACCATGCCGACGCGGGTGAGCAGCCAGACGGATGCGAGGGCGAGGTAGGGGCCGTTGCCGACGGTGACGAAGGTGGCGGAGGTGAAGGTGTCCGATTCGAAGGGGGACCCGGTGAGGGAGGGGGGCTCGGTGCCGGTGCGGGGTGGGAGGTCGGTGACGGTTCCGATGCCGGGTGGAGGCTCGGTGCCGGGCTGAGGCGGGGGTTCGGTTGCGCTCCCGGGCTCGGGTCTCGTCCCGGGCGTCGGCTCGGTTCCCGTTCCCGGTGGCTCGGTTCCCGATCCGGGTGGCGACTGAGGGTGATCGTTCGTCATCCCTCCGTACTGTAGTCCTCTATGTCTTATTTGCCCCTTTCCTTCACCCCTGTATGGGTGAACTCCTCGTACGCCGCCACCACCTCGTCCGCGGGGCCGTCCATCCGCAGCGTGCCCGCCTCCAGCCACAGCGCCCGCTCGCAGGTCTCCGTGATGGTGGAGTTCGAGTGGCTGACCAGGAAGACCGTCCCCGCCTCCGCCCGCAGCTCGTCGATCCGCCGTTGGCTGCGGCGGCGGAAGCGCGCGTCGCCGGTCGACAGGGCCTCGTCGATGAGCAGGACGTCATGGCTCTTCGCGGCGGCGATGGAGAAGCGCAGCCGGGCCCCCATCCCGGAGGAGTACGTCCGCATCGGGCGGGAGATGGCGTCGTCCTTCTCGTTGACGCCGGAGAAGTCCACGATGCCGTCGTAGCGCTCCCGGACCTCCGTGCGGCTCATGCCCATCGCGAGACCGCCCAGGATCACGTTCCGCTCGCCCGTCAGATCGTTCATCAGAGCCGCGTTGACGCCGAGGAGCGAGGGCTGCCCATGGGTGTAGATCCGGCCCCGCTCGACGGGCTGGAGGCCCGCGACCGCCTTCAGGAGGGTGGATTTCCCTGATCCGTTCGAACCGATCAGGCCAATCGCCTCGCCCCGGTACGCGACGAAGCTGACCCCCTTCACGGCGTGGACGCGCCGGGCGGCCGGGGCCGGGCCGCCGCCCCGGCGCAGGATCCGGGCGAGGGCGGCCGTCGCGGCGCCCCGGCCACCGGAATGCCCGCCGTGGACGGTGTACGTGATGTGGACGCCGTCGGCCACGACGGTCGGGGTCCTCTGTGTGTCAGCCACGGCCGTACGTCTCCTCCGCCTTCCAGAACCAGATGAAGCCGCCCGCGAAGGCCACGACGGCCCAGCCGGCGGCGAGCGCCCAGACGTGCGGCGGCAGCTGCGCCGCGGTGTAGCTGTCGATGAGGGCGAAGCGCATGAGGTCGATGTAGACCGCCGCCGGGTTGCACTGGAGGGCCAGCACCACACCGTCCGGGAAGCGGCCGCCGCTCGCCAGGTTCTGGATCGACCACATGGCGCCCGAGGCGTACATCCAGGTGCGGAGCACGAACGGCATCAGCTGTGCGATGTCCGGGGTGCGGGCCGCGATCCGGGCCAGGGCGAGCGCGAGGCCCGTGTTGAACAGCGCCTGGCAGAGGAGCGCGGGGACCGCGAGCAGCCAGCTCCAGGTGGGGAACTCGCCGAAGCAGAACAGGATCGCGGCGAGCGCGACCAGCGAGAGGAGGAGCTGCTGGAGCCGCTGGAGCGCGAGCGACACCGGCAGGGCGGCGCGCGGGAAGTGGAGGGCGCGGACCAGGCCCAGGTTGCCGCTGATCGCCCGGCTGCCGGCCATGAGCGAGTCGGAGGTGAACGTCCACACGAAGACGCCGGTGAGGAGGAAGGGGACGTAGTCCGGGACGCCGTGCTCGGCGTTCATCAGGACGCCGAAGATCACGTAGTAGACGGCCGCGTTGAGGAGCGGGGTCGTCACCTGCCAGACCTGGCCGAGGCGCGCCTGGCTGTACTGGGCGGTCAGACGGGCGGTCGCGAACGCGGTGATGAAGGCGCGGTGGGACCAGAGCTGTCGGACGTAGGCGGGGAGCGAGGGCCGGGCGCCGCTCACGGTGAGGCCGTGGCGCAGGGCGAGGGTGCGCAGGTCCGCCGGGGGAGCCGGCCGGGCCGGTGGTGGGACGGGGGGCTCGGGTGTGGCGTACGGGGTGGGATGGGGAGCAAGGGTCTCGGTGGTCACGGGTGGGCGCTTTCGACGAAGGGTGCGGGCATCGTCGGCGATGGAACGGGTCCGTATCGTCGCTACGTGGACAGTAGGGCGGTGCGCGTCGGAACGCAACCGTATCGTCGTGACGCCGTCGGGCCGTCGCCGTTGGCTAGGATGCCGTTCATGACCGATCCGACCCCCCGCCGCGCCCCCGCCGGAGCCGCCGTACTCCGCGAGGACGTGACCGAGGCCATCCGCGCCGCCGTCTTCGAGGAGCTCGCGGCCGTCGGCTTCGCCCGTATGTCCATCGAGGGCATCGCGCGCCGCGCGGGCGTCGGCAAGACGGCCGTCTACCGGCGCTGGAAGTCCAAGCTCTCCCTCGTCCTCGACCTCGTCGGCGCCTTCGCGGCCCAGGGCATGCCGGCCCCCGCCACCGGCTCCCTCCGCGGCGACGTGCGCGCGCTCCTCGAAGTGGCCTCGGGCGCCCTGCGCCACCCCGTCGCCTCGCAGGTCATCCCCGACCTGCTCGTCGAGGCCGCCCGGCACCCCGAGATCGCCGATGCCGTCACCGCCGCGCTCCTCGACGGCCAGCAGGGCGTCATGACCCGGATCGTCCGCGAGGCCGTCGCGCGCGGCGAACTCCCGGAGGGCACCGACCCGGGCCGCGCCCTCGACCTGGTCGTCGGGCCGCTCTACTGGCGGCTCGCCGTGGTCCGTACCCCGCTGCCCCCGGGGTACGTGGACGATCTCGCGCGGTCGGGGGGGGGGGGGGGGGGGGGGGGGGGGGGGGGCCCCCCCCCCCCCCCCCCGCCGCCTCACCGAGCTCTTCACCTCCGGCATGACGGACGAGGAGCGGCAGCGGATCGGCCGTCTCCCCGACGGCCACACCGGGCTGCTCGGCG
>NZ_JBIWIO010000019.1:0-36828 GCF_044764665.1 Streptomyces sp. NPDC093795 | reverse complement strand
CAGGGCGTGCAGTTCATGCTCGCCGACATGGCCATGAAGCTCGAAGCCGCCCGCCAGCTCACCTACGCCGCCGCCGCCAAGTCCGAGCGCGTCGACGGCGATCTGACCTTCTTCGGCGCGGCAGCCAAGTGCTTCGCCTCCGACGTCGCCATGGAGGTCACCACCGACGCCGTCCAGCTCCTCGGCGGCTACGGCTACACCCGCGACTACCCCGTCGAGCGCATGATGCGCGACGCCAAGATCACCCAGATCTACGAAGGCACCAACCAGGTCCAGCGCATCGTCATGGCCCGCAACCTGCCGTAGGGACGACCTCCCGTAGGCACGACCTCCCCGTAGGCACGAGGAAGGGCGCCCTCCTGACCCAAGGAGGGCGCCCTTCTTTCCGTACGTCCGCGGATCGCTACTTCGACTCGACGGTGACCTTCTCGTCGTTCTGGATCTGCTGCACCAGCTGCTTGACCTTGGGCATGTCCCACTTGAGGGAGTTCTGCGGCGCCTTGCCCGCGATCGGGATGTTCATGGACTTGCCGTCGCCGCCGCTGATGCCCTTCATGGCGAAGAACATCTTCCCGAGGTCGTACAGCGACATGTCCTTGTCCACGATCAGCGTGTCCAGGCCGGCGCCAAGGGTCGGATACAGGGCGAACGGGTTGAGGATCGTGCCCGGCGTCGCCGCCTCGTTGGCCAGGGCGGAGAGGAACTTCTGCTGGTTCTTCGTCCGCGTGAGGTCCGAATCGGCGAAGGCGTAGCGGGTGCGGACGAAGGCCAGGGCCTGCTCGCCGTTGAGGGTCTGCTGGCCCGCCTGGAAGTCGGCGCCGGACTTCTTGTCCTTGAAGCCCTTCTCGATGTTCAGCTCGACGCCGCCGAGCGCGTCCACGATGTTCGCGAAGCCGGCGAAGCCGATCTCGGCGTAGTGGTCGATGCGAAGGCCGGTGTTGAACTCGACGGTCCGTACGAGCAGCTCGGGGCCGTCCATGGCGTACGCCGCGTTCAGCTTCGCGCCGCCACGGGCCGGGAAGGACTTGCCCGACTCGGAGCCGACGAAGCTCGGGATCGTCACCCAGGAGTCACGGGGGAGCGAGACCATCGTGTTCCCGCTGGAGCAGGCCGCGAGGATCATCATCGAGTCGGTCCGCTTGCCCGCGGCGGAGCCGGTGTGCAGCTTCTTCTTCTCCTCGGCGGACATGCCCTCACGGCTGTCCGAGCCGACGATCAGATACGTCGTGCAGTCGCCCTCGGCCGGCCGCTCGATGACCTTGGCGAGGTCGACCTCGTTGCGCATCTGGGAGCTGGCCCAGGCGTAGGTGCCGATGCCCCAGGCGAGGATGCCGACGACCAGCACGATCGAGCCGACCTTGATGCGCTTGCGCCAGTCCGGCGCGGGACGGCCGGGGCCGCCGGCGCCGGGGCCCGGGGCGTACTGCGGGGGTACGGTGCCGCGGCCGCCGCCCTGCGCGCCGCCGTAGACCTGGCCCGAGCTGTAACCGGAGTCGTAACCCGTGCCCTGCGCCTGCGTGAAGTTCGGGTTGTAGCCCTGGTCGGTACGAGGCGGCTGCTGCGGAACCTGCGGGCGCTGCACATGGCTCATCCGGCGAGCACCCTCGGGCTGGGAGTTCGCGTTGCCACGGCCGTAGCCACCGTCTTCGGGCCAGTCATTCATGCGGACCAGTGTGCCGGGCAGGGCTTCGCGGGCGACAGGCCGGGTGGGACATCGGGCCCGGGCTGTTGCCAAGCTGATGCAAAACGGACCGGACGGCGACGGCCGTGGCACCCGGCATATGGTGGAGGGCATGACAGATCAGGGCGATATCCCGGGCAAGCCCACCTCAGCCTCCCGCACCACCCTCAGCCACATCATGACCAGCCATGACACCAACCTCCTCGGTACGGTGCACGGCGGCGTGATCATGAAGCTGGTGGACGATGCGGCGGGCGCCGTGGCGGGCAGGCACTCGGGCGGCCCCGCGGTGACCGCCTCGATGGACGAGATGGTCTTCCTGGAGCCGGTACGGGTCGGGGACCTGCTCCATGTGAAGGCCCAGGTCAACTGGACCGGCCGGTCCTCCATGGAGGTCGGCGTCCGGGTCATGGCCGAGCGCTGGAACGAGTCCACGCCCGCCACCCAGGTCGGCTCCGCCTATCTGGTCTTCGCCGCCGTCGACGCGGACGGCAAGCCGCGGGAGGTCCCGCAGGTCGTCCCGGAGACGGAACAGGACAAGCGCCGCAACCAGGAAGCCCAGATCCGCCGCACCCACCGCCTGGCCCGCCGCGACGCCATCAAGGACCTGCGAGAGCGCCGGGCGGCAGAGGGCTACGAGGACTGACGCAGTCTCGGTGTGGGCGATCGTCTACGGACACACCACCCGGTCCCCGGTGACCGCCTCGAACGGCCCCGCCCTCCCCGCCTCCTCCGCCCGGACCGCCCGCACCCCCTTGTAGTCCGCGCCCACCGTCACCCGCAGCGTCCCGCCCCTCCCCGCCACCGGCTTCAGCTCCGCCCCCGGCAGCGCCGCCGCGAGGGTCTTCGCCGAGCGGTCCCAGCGCGGGTCGTACTCCACGAGCGTCCGCGCCCGCCCCTCCCCGGCCGCGGTCATCGGCGTCCGGGTCGTGTCGAAGCCGGTCGCGCGCAGCGCGTCGTCGACCTTCCGGCCGAGCCCGTCCGTCTGGGTCCCGTTGTAGACCTGCACCCGGACCGTGTTCGGTGCCACATCCACGGTCACGGCCTCCGGCGCCTTCGACGAGGAGGCGGGCTTCGCGGGGGTGAGCGGCCGGTCCTCCCGTAGCGCCTGGAAGAGTTTCTGCGCCTTCGCCGCGTCCCACTTCACCGTCGAGCCGATCCCCTCCACGGGGAAGCTCATGTCCCCGATCGGCACGGACACGAACTCCGACGACGCCGGCGTGAAGCCCCGCATCGCCTTGGCGAGGGCGAACAGCTGATCCGTACCGAAGTCCTCGTCGGCCCGGACCGAGCTCAGCATGGCCGTGGCGACCTCCCGGAACCGCACCGGGTTGAACAGCACCCCGCCGCTGCTGATCCGCTCGACGAGCGCCGCGAGGAACCGCTGCTGCCGCTGCATCCGCCCGATGTCGGCGGCACCGTCGATGTGCCGGGAACGCACGTACTGGAGGGCGGCCCCGCCGTCGAGGTCGTGGGTGCCGGCCGTCAGGTCGAGCCCGGTGTACGGGTCCTTCACCGGCCGGGCCGTACAGATCTGCACCCCGCCGACCGCGTCCACGGTCCGCATGAAGCTGGTGAAGTCGACCTCCAGGTAGTGGTCGATCTTGACGCCGGTCATCGACTCGACGGTCCGCACGGTCAGCCCCGGTCCGCCCTCGGCGTACGCCGCGTTCAGCTTCACCGGATGCGCCTGGTGCTTCTCGCCGCTGGTGAGATCGGTGTGCTCGGGCATCTCGGCGTACGAGTCACGGGGCAGGCTCACCACGCTCGCCCGGTCCCGGTCCTCCGAGATGTGCACGAGCATCACCGTGTCGGTGCAGTGGCAGGGCGCGCCGCCGAGCCGGTACTTCTCCTTCTCCTCCGGGGTGATCCGGTCCCGGCCGTCGGTGCCGACGACGAGGACGTTCATCCCGTGCCCGGCCTGCGGCCGGTTCTTCATGTCCTTGAAGGGGTCGACCCGGGTGATCCCGGTGTTCAGACCGGTCACCACCGCGTGCCCGATCCCGCCGGCCGCGAGGACCGCCACGGAGAGCGCCGTCGCCATCCGCATCCCCCACCGGGGGCGCCTGCGCCGCCGGCGGACCGGTGCGGGGCGGGCGGCGGGCCGGGGACGGGGCGTGCGGGGCGGTGGGGGCACGGACGGACACCTCCGCGGGTGTGAAAGGGAACCGGGAGAACGGTAGGCCCATACGATCAGCGCAAGGGCTCACCACCCGTGCGGCGCGCACCGCTGTCCCCCGTTCGCGGTAACGTGGCGGGCAATGAACGCCACGCCCCCCGTCTCCGTGATCATGCCGGTTCTCAACGAGGAGCGGTATCTGCGCACCTCGGTTCGTCACATCCTGGAGCAGGAGTACGACGGCGAGATGGAGGTGGTGATCGCGCTCGGCCCGTCCACGGACCGTACCGACGAGATCGCCGCCGAGCTCGTCCGCGAGACCGCCTCCGATCCCCGTGCCCGCGTCACGACCGTGCCGAACCCCACGGGCCGTACGCCCGCCGCCCTCAACGCGGCGATCAAGGCCTCACGTCACCCGATCGTGGTGCGCGTCGACGGCCACGGCATGCTCTCCCCGAACTACATCTCCACCGCCGTCCGGCTCCTGGAGGAGACCGGCGCGCAGAACGTCGGCGGTGTGATGCACGCCGAGGGTGAGAACGCCTGGGAGGACGCGGTCGCCGCCGCGATGACCTCGAAGATCGGCGTCGGCAACGCAGCCTTCCACACGGGCGGCGAGGCGGGTCCCGCCGAGACCGTCTACCTGGGTGTCTTCCGGCGCGAGGCGCTGGAGCAGCAGGGCGGCTACAACGTGGAGTTCATCCGCGCCCAGGACTGGGAGCTGAACTTCCGTATCCGAGAGGCCGGCGGCCTGATCTGGTTCTCGCCCGAGCTGCGCGTCCAGTACCGCCCGCGGCCCTCCGTGAAGGCCCTCGCCAAGCAGTACAAGGACTACGGCCGCTGGCGCCATGTGGTGGCCCGCTACCACCAGGGCTCCATCAACCTCCGCTACCTGGCGCCGCCGACCGCCGTCTGCGCCATCGCCGCCGGCCTGGTCGTGGGCGCCGTCCTGACCCCGCTCGGCTTCGTGATCCCGGCCGGCTACCTCGCCGCGATCACCGCCGGCTCGGTCCCGGCGGGCAAGGGACTCCCGCTGAAGGCCCGCCTCCAGATCCCGGTGGCCCTCGCGACGATGCACATGTCCTGGGGCTACGGCTTCCTGACGAGCCCCCGCTCCCTCGCCAGGAAGGTCATCGCGAGCCGCCGCCCGGCCGTGAAGGCCGGCGAGACGGAACCGGAGACGGTCTGACCGGATCGCGCGTACGACCGACGGCCGGGTCCCGCACGGGGCCCGGCCGTCGGCGTTCACACGGGTGCGGGAGTCAGTCCTTGCCGTCCCACTTGTAGACCGAGTAGACGTCCATGCAGGTCGCCTTGTCGTCGGCGCCCGCGGGCAGGTCGCCCGCTTCCCGCGCCGGAGCCTTGTAGACGGAGCCTTCGCGCCAGTCCGCGCCGACGACGAGCGTGATGCCCTCCACCTTGGCGTCGGGCCGCACCTTGGCCTCCGGCAGCCCGAGGGCCTTCGCCACGGACACCGCGTTCGCCCTGCCCTGGTCGCCGTCCGCCTTCGGGTACATGACGACCGAGTCCTCGCGGGGCTGCGCCTCCTTGGAGGCCTCCGCCTGCGTGAACCCCTTGCCCGTGAGGGTCTCGGTGACGGCCTTGGCCCGACCCTCGACGGGCGCCTCGTCCGTACCGGCGGTGCCGTTGGCGACCGTGACCGCGAAGGAACCGGGGGCCTCGGCGGTGACCTTCGGCTTCGCGGGCGTGCTCGGCTTCGGCTTGGCCGCGGCCGGCTTGCCGTTCTTGTCGAAGGCGATGTCGTCGCGGAGCATCGCCCACATCTTGTCGGCGGACGACTTGACCATCTCGAGCTTGTTCCTGTCCTGGGACCACTCGGTCGTGGGGACCGTCGCCGTCGTGAGCCGGTTCATCTTCACGTTCTTGAGCTGCATCGACAGGTCGAAGAGCTTCTTCACCGACTTCAGTTCGTCGGAGACCTGGAGCGCCTTGGTGGCCGTCTCGGCGAGCCCCATCAGCTGGCCGGTGTCGCTCCAGGCGTTCTGCTTCTGGAGCTTCTCGACCATGCCGTTGAGGTACATGTGCTGGGCCTTGGCCCGGCCCTGGTCGTTGCCGAAGGCGTGCCGGGTACGGAGCCACTGGAGGGCCTGCTTGCCCTGGATCTCCGTGGTGCCCGGGCCGAGCTGCAGACCCGAGCCGCCCTTCACCCGCGCGGTCGACCTGTCCCAGACACCGGTCTTCACGCACACGGGGACGCCGCCGACCTCGTCGGCCATCGCCACCACACCCGCGAAGTCGATCATCATCCAGTGGTCGATGTAGACCCCGGTGAGGCTCTCCCAGGTGGTGAGGGTGCAGCCGGGACCGCCGCGCCCCAGCGTCTCGTTGATCGGGGAGGTGGTCGTCGCCCGGTAGGTGACGCCGTCGTCGCCCTTGCACTCGGGGATGGGCACGATGGTGTCGCGCGGGATGGTGACGATGGAGGCGTTCTGCCGGTCGGCCGAGACGTGCAGCAGCATCTGCACGTCCGCGAGCGGCTTCGCGTCGCGGAGGTTCTTGCCGCCGCCGAGCGCCACGTTCTTGGCGTCGGCCCGGCTGTCGGAGCCGATCAGGAGGATGTTGAGCGGGGTGTCGCCGAGCGCGTTCGGCGGGGCCTTCTTGACGCCGCTGTCGCCGCCCGCGCGCGAGCCGCCGCGGATGTTGCCGTTCAGGTGCTCGTAGTACAGGTATCCGGCGCCGGCGGTGCCGAGTATCAGCACCGCCATGGTGACGGCGACCCAGCGCAGCACCTTGTGCTTGCCGGACTTCTTGGCGCGTCGGCGCGCTGCGGCCCGCCCGCCCGAACCCGTACCGCCGCCCCCCGTACCGCTGCCGCTCGCCCCGCCGTTCGCCGCGCCCCGCCGGCGCTCGGCGCGGGTCGACGCGGGTGCGTCGGCCTGCGCCGCCTTCTCCGCGGGAGCGTCGCCCGTGGCGCCGGTGGCATCACCGGCGCCGTGCAGGTCGTCGTCCCAGCCGAGTTCACGGGCGCGCGGAACGCGTCCCCGCGTTCCCTCCCCACGCACGCTGTTCTGTCCCACCCCAGGTCCCCTCGTCAGTCAGGTGCGCGCGGAGTCCCGGTGTTTCCGGGTCACTTGGCGCACACCTGCTTGTCTGCTTCTACCTTCTCGACGTCCGGCGCCTTCGTCGGACCGTTGATGGGCACCCCCGCGCCCTTGAAGTCGGCGCCGAGGACGAGCGTCATGGGCTCGCGTTCCCCGGCCGCCTGTGTGCCCGGCTTGAGCGCCGTGGCCGCCAGACCCATCATGTCCGCGAGCTTGCGGGCCTGATCGGCCTGGTTCGGTGCGTAGGTGAGCGTGGTCTTCGCCGCCTTCTCGGGGGCGTTGCTCTTGTTGGTGGAGCGGTTCACGCCCTGCTCGTTCTGCAGCCAGACGATGGTCGACTGGGCCGCGCCCTGGATGCCGCTGCCGTTGAAGACGTCGACGCGCACGTCGGCGGCCTGGGCGCGCGGTCCCTGGAGGAGCTTCGCCTGGGCCTGCGCCTGGGCGTTCTTGGCGTCCTGGGTCTTCTTCTTCACCTCGGTGAGCGAGATGTCCGCCTGCAGCGCGGCGAAGAGCTGCGGTGCCTGCGTCGGATGCGGCACGACGGTGATCGGCTTGGGCTCGGCCGGGTTGTCGATGACCGGGAGGGTCGCGAACGAGATGTTCTTCGTGTCGATCCCGGCAAGCTCCTTGGCCAGGTCCTGGAGCTTGGAGAGGGAGCCTATGCCCTTGTCGACGGTGAGCGCGTTCGTCGCCGCCTCCGCGAGGTCGAGCAGCTTCGACGGGCTGGTGAGCGTCTCGTCCGACTTCATCTGCCGGATCATCGAGCCCAGGAACTGCTGCTGGATCGCGATCCGGTCCAGGTCGCTCTTGTTGCCAAAGCTGGAGCGGGTACGGACGAAGGCGAGGGCCTGCTCACCTTCGATGACCGACTCGCCGGCCGGCAGCTTCAGATGCGACTTGGGGTCGTCCACCGCCTTCTCGACGCAGACCTTCACACCGCCGACGGCCGTGGTCAACTCCTTCACGGCGTTGAAGTCGACCATCATGAAGTGGTCGACGGTCAGGCCGGTCAGCTCCTTGACCGTGCGCATGGTGCAGCCGGGGTCACGGCCGTCCTGGCCGAGGCTCACGTTGAAGCGGGCCTGCCGCTGGCCGGGGATCGTCAGGATCGAGCCGTCGGGCTGCCTCGACTGGCACTCGGGGATCGTCGTCATCAGGTCGCGCGGGATGGAGACCGCGGTCGCGTTCGTGCGGTCCTTGGCGACGTGGAAGAGGATCGTGGTGTCCGCGTGACCGGGGCTGTTGTTGTCGCCATAGCCCCCGTTGCCCGCACCGGTCCGCTTGTCGGTGCCGATGATCAGGACGTTGAAGTCCTCGCCCTTGCGGAAGCCCTTGCTCTCGAGGCCGACGGGGTCGACGACATCGATGTTGCCGTCGAGCTTGTTGTAGAGCAGATACGCGCCGGTCCCGCCCCCCACGAGCACCAACGCCATCGTCCCGCCGGTCCACAGCAGGACCTTCTTCTTGCGGGACGCGCCCTGCTTGCGCTTGCGGCGGCTCGAGGGCGGCTGCTGCGCCCCGCCGCCCGGCTCGGTGACCCGGCGGCGGCGCTGCCCGGGGACGGGCGCCTCGACGGGGGTGTCGGCCGGCGTGGGCGAGGGAACGGTGGATCTACGGGGTCTGGCCGGCGCCTGCTGGGCAGCGGGCGACTGCCCTGCGGAGTGGTCCAGTCGCAGTTCGTAGTTGCCGGTCTGCGGGTTGAGCACCCACTGGTCGGCGGGGTCGATCTCGTCCGCCCGTCCACGGCTGTGCGCGTCCACGGTTACTCGAGTCCTCCGTCGGTGCCACGCGAGGCGCCTTCCCCACAGGGCGCCGCTCTCTCGGTCGTTCGATCCTTGGTGAGTGCGACCACGCGGTCGCGGTGCACCGGATCGCGTCACACTATCCGCCCAGTTCAGCGTGGGGCGACGCGCGTGACAAATTCCACGCCCCTTACAACCGGGCAATTTGCTCAAACCTCATCGGTCCCCGCCCTCCCCTTGGTGTGGCCTTTACTCACCGCCCCCACGGGCCCTTGGAAGCGGCCTACGTCCCGGCCGCCTCGCCGGTCGTTCCTTCCGGCCGGGCGGCGCGGACCGTCTGTCGGACGGTCTAGGAGCACACCCCTTCCGCCGCGTTCCGCCCGGTGAACGTCGGGGTCACGGAGGGTGTCGGGGGGGCGTCCGCGTCGTCGGGCTTCCCGTCCGCGCCGCCGTCCCGACCGCCCGCCCCGTCGTCGTCCTTCTCGCCCGGCGTGACCGCGACGGGCCGATCCTCCCGTAGCTGCTTGAAGAGTTGACTCGCCGCCGGCTGTACCAGTTCGTCCCGGTTCGCGTCGTACGTGTAGGGGCGACGGGGGACCGTGAGGAACTGCACCTTCTCGGTCGGGACCGCCCGCATCGACCGCGCGAGGTCATAAAGGTCGCGCAGGGAGTCGAGTCCCGCGTCGGTCGTGATCGCCTTGGTGGCCGCGTCCAGGACCGGGTAGAGCCTCGTCGGGTTCAGCAGCACCCCGTCGCTCTGCACCTTGTTGACCAGGGCGCCGAGGAACTGCTGCTGGCGGTCCATGCGTTCCGTGTCGCTGCCGTTGCCGATCGACTTCCGGGCGCGTACGAAGCCGAGCGCCTGCTCCCCGCGGAGCGTCTGGCGGCCGGCGGGCAGCTTCAGTTTCGCGTCGTGGTCGTCCACGGGCTCCTTGAGGCAGACCTCGACGCCGTCGACCGCGTCCACCATCTTCTTGAAGCCCCGGAAGTCGATCACCATGTGGTGGTCCACCCGGATCCCGGTCAGCTTCTCGACGGTACGGATCGTGCACGCCGTACCGCCGAACTCGAAGGCCCAGTTGAACTGCGCGACCTGCTCGGAGGTCCGGCTCCCGTCGGCCTTGCGGCAGCTCGGGATCGTCACCATCAGGTCGCGGGGGAGCGAGACGGCGGTCGCGCTCGACTTCCCCGCCGACAGGTGCAGCAGGATCGTCGTGTCGGAGTGCTGCGTCCCCTTGTCCCTGCCGTACTCGCGGTTGCCCTCGCCGGCCCGGGTGTCCGAGCCGATGAGCAGGATGTTCCGGGCGGCCGACACGACCGCGGCGGGGCGCTCCTTCTCGTACTTCAGGAGCTCGGCGGCGGCGGTGGTGTCCGTGGTGATGTTGCCGTCGAGCTTCCGGTAGAACCACCAGCCGACCCCGGCCGCGACCAGCACCACGACCGAGACGCCGAGGGCCGTCCACCGCAGCCAGTGGCGCCGGCGCGGCCCCTCCGGGGCGCCGGTCGCCGTGCCTTCCGCCGGGGCGGGATCCCCGTCCGCCGGAGGGGGATCCGGTGCGGCGGGCGTGCCCGCGCGGTCCGTCACGTCTCAGTCCGTCCTTCATGGCGTCGGCGGCACGCCGGGCGGCCGCCGGTCGCAGAAGGAGACGGCCGAACCCGACACATGGTTGTGCGGAAGGAGGCGACTCCCCCCGGGCCGATCATGTACCGGACGGCGTGCCCGGGCCCGGGGACCCGGCGCGTCGATGGGCTGAACGGGTTGGTCCGGCGCCCAGGTGGGTTGCGGAGGGGGCCGACGGGCGGGGAAGGTGACGGGTCCGGATGGTCAGACGGCGGTGACCGTCACCCGCTCGCTCTCCACCCGCTTGGCGAGGGACTCCGGCGCGAGCAGCTCCGCGTTCCGGCAGAGGACCACGGAGCCGCCGGCCGCGAGCGGCGCGTACAGACCGGCCGAGAGTCCCTTCCAGTCCCCGTACCCGAGGCCCGAGAGCAGCCGGGTGCCGGAGGCGAGGCCGAGCGCCTCCGCGTCCGCGCGGGCCTGCTCGACGAGCTGCGCGCCACTGCGCTCCGTACCGTCCACGACGAGCGCGACGGCATCCGGATCCACCGGTACGAACGGGGCGAACCGGTCACCCTGGCTCGGCACCTCGACCGCGTAGTCCGCGTATCCGGCGGGCGCGGCAGGGAAGCGGCGGCCCATCGGCGCGAGCGAGAGCGCGATCCGCTCCCCGGAGCAGGCGAGCCCCGCGTCGAGCGCGTCCGGCCCCGCGACCACGAGGTCCGCGTCCGCCGGGTCGCCGCCGACCTCGGCGACCACGCCGACGGAGGAGCAGGCGAGCAGCCAGACGGCGGTCTGCCAGTGCGCGGGCAGCAGCAGGGCGAGCCGGTCACCGGGAGCGGCGGACAGCTCGCCCTGGAGCAGGTTCGCCGTCTTGGCCACCCAATTGGCGAAGGTGGCGACGGACAATTCCACCCGCTCACCGGTGGCGTCGTCGTAGAAGGTGACCAAGGGGCGGGCGGGGTCCGCGGCGAGCGCGGATCGCAGCAGGTCGGCGGGGGTGCGGTCGCTGGCGTTCACGCCGGACAGCGTACGCGCGCGGCCGTGCGGGGGTCCGCCGTACCGGTGACGCCGTCCACCGGTCGGCCCGACACGCCGTCAGTTTCCGGGCCCGTTCCCGGCGCGCGGAACGGCTCCCCGGTACGCACGATCGGCCCATGCGACCCTCACTCGCCTCCTCGATCGCCGTCAGCTGCGCGGCGGTCCTCGCCCTGCCGGTCTCCCTCGCCGCGCCCGCGGCGGCCGAGGTCCCCCAGGCGCTCGGGCTGCCACCGTCGCTCTCCGCACTGCCACCCGCGCCCGATCTCCCCGGCGCCACCCAGTCCCTGCCACTGGAACCGCTGACCGGTGACACCGACCGGTCCCTGGGCGGCGGCGGGGAGGACGGGACGGACGCGCAGGGACTCACCCGGCGCGACGTCGAGCCCTTCTCGCTCGTCGGCGTCGTGTGGGACGACCCGAAGGCCGCCCTGCACGGCACCGTCCAGGTCCGCACCCGGGCCGCCGGTGGTGGTACCTGGTCGGAGTGGCAGGACGTGGAGACCCACAACGAGGAACACGGCGCCGACCCCGACACCGCGGAGGGCGCCGGCCGGGCGCTGAAGGGCTCCACGGCCCCGCTGTGGGTGGGCGACTCGGACGGCGTCGAGATCCGCGTACGGGGGGAGGAACCGCTCCCCGCGGGCCTGCGCCTGGAACTGGTGGCCCCGGGAGAGGCCCCGGAGGCGGACGGTCAGGCAGCAGACGCTCAGGCGGCGGACGCCCAGGAGCAGCCCGCTCCGGGGGAGGCCGCTCCCGCCGCTGCCCCTGCGCCTGCCGCTGCCCCTGCGCCTGCCGACGCCCCTGCGCCTGCCGACGCCCCTGCCGTCGTCCCCGCCCTCGCCCCCGCCGCCGGGATCCGGACCGCCGTGTCCGCCCTGGTCCAGGCGAGCCTCGGCGCGGCGGAGGCGGCGGTCAGCGCGGTCAACGCCCAGCTCGCCCCGTACGGCGCGGCGTGGATCCCGGCCCTGTCGAAGGAGGCGACCGAGTTCACGGTCCCGTACACGCCCTACGCGCAGCCGGCGGAGGCCGCCGCGGCCCAGGCGCCGGGCCGGGAAGTCACCGAAGCCGCCGAAGCCGCCGAAGTCGGCGAGGTCGCCGCCGCGGCGCCCGCGGCCGCCGCGAAGCCCTACATCGGCCCCCGCCCCAAGATCATCACGCGCAAGGGCTGGGGCGCCGACGAGAAGATCCGGGAGAAGGGCTTCGTCTACACGAAGAGCATCAAGGCGGCCTTCGTGCACCACAGCGCGACCGGCAACAACTACACCTGCCGCCAGGCGCCCTCCGTCCTGCGCGGTATCTACCGCTACCACGTCCTGAGCAGCGGGTGGCGAGACTTCGGCTACAACTTCGCCGTCGACAAGTGCGGGAACATCTACGAAGGCCGGGCGGGGGGCGTGGCCAAGCCCGTCCTCGGCGCCCACACCCTCGGGTTCAACACCAACAGCATGGGCATCGCCGTCCTCGGCACCTTCAGCAAGACCACTCCGCCGACCGCCGCGGTGACCGCCGTCGCCCGCCTGACGGCCTGGAAGCTCGGGCTGCACGGGGTGAACCCGAAGGGAACGTCGTACCTCGTCTCAGGAGGCGGAAACCTGTACAAGAAGGGCACGAAGGTCCGGTTCAACGCCATCGCGGGACACCGTGACGGATTCGCCACCGAGTGCCCGGGAGTACGGCTGTACGGCAAGCTCGGGACGGCCCGTGTGAGCTCCGCGAAGTACCAGGGAAGGCGCTGATGGGGTCATCGGGGCAACCATCTGCCTAAACTGACCGGTCATATCGCACGGACGACCGAGACGGGCGTGCTGACGGACCCCGAACAGGAAGCAGAGACGACAAGGTGACAGAAGCGATCCTCCTGGTCGGTGGCAAGGGAACACGGCTGCGACCCCTCACGGTCAACACGCCCAAGCCCATGGTCCCGGCAGCGGGCGTCCCCTTCCTGACGCATCAGCTGGCCCGCGCCCGCGCCGCCGGCGTCGAGCACATCGTGCTCGCCACCTCCTACCTGGCGGAGGTCTTCGAGCCCCACTTCGGTGACGGCTCGGCGCTGGGCCTGAGCATCGAGTACGTCACCGAGGACGAGCCCCTCGGGACCGGCGGCGCGATACGCAACGTGGCATCGCGGCTGCACTCCGGGCCCGACGAGCCGGTCCTGATCTTCAACGGGGACATCCTGACGGGCCTCGACATCGAGGCGCTCGTCGCCACCCACTCCTCCTCCGGAGCGGACGTCTCGCTCCACCTGACCCGGGTCGAGGACCCGCGCGCCTTCGGCCTGGTCCCCACGGACGCCACGGGCCGCGTCACGGCGTTCCTGGAGAAGCCGCAGACGCCCGAGGAGATCGTCACCGACCAGATCAACGCGGGCGCGTACGTGTTCCGGCGCTCGGTGATCGACTCGATCCCCGCGGGCCGCCCGGTCTCGGTCGAGCGCGAGACCTTCCCGGAGCTCCTGTCCTCGGGCGCGCACCTCCAGGGCATGGTCGACTCCACGTACTGGCTGGACCTCGGCACCCCGCAGGCCTTCGTACGCGGCTCCGCCGACCTGGTCCTCGGCCGCGCCCCGTCCCCGGCCGTCCCGGGCCGCTGCGGCGACCGCCTGGTGCTGCCGACGGCCCGCGTCGCCCCGGACGCCAAGCTGACCGGCGGCACGGTCGTCGGCGCGGACGCGGTGGTCGGCGAGGGCGCGCGGGTGACGGGCTCCACGATCCTGGCGGGCGCGATCGTCGAACCCGGCGCGGTGATCACCGACTCCCTCATAGGCGCGGGCGCGCGCATCGGCGCGCGCACGGTCCTCACGGGCGCGGTCATCGGCGACGGGGCCCATGTGGGCCCCGACAACGAACTCCGCGACGGCATCAGAATCTGGTGCAACGCCACCCTCCCCCCAGCCACAATCCGCTTCTCCTCGGACCAGTAACCACCGGGCCCCGCTGTGGGCATCGGTTCCGCCGGCCCGACGCCCACCCACGTCGCGGGCATCCGTTCCGCCGGCCCGGCGCCCACCCACCACCCCGCGTCGCGGGCATCCGCCCCGCTGGGGCGGTGCCCACCCACCCCCGCCCCGCCCACCCCGTTGTGGGCATTCGTTCCGCTGGGGCGGAACGGGTGGGCACAACGGAACGGCGCCCCTTGCCGGGCCTAGGCTTCCGCGCCTGAACCCGCACCCCGTGCGCGCCGCACAGCTTGGTGCGGGCCCAGGCACAAGGGGCGGAGGCGCCGCCGAGGGCGCCGTCCCGTGTGCCCACCCTCCCCCAGACTCCGTCCGGGGGGACCCCCACGCCCTGCGGGACGATCGCCCACACAGGGGTGGGGGAGCAGCCGTACCACCCGGCTACGCTCATAACCATGGCCGGCCGCTTCACACCCCCCACAAACCCCACCCGCACCACCGTGCGCGGCGGCCACACGGAGATCCCCGTCACGGAGAGCGCCCCCCTGGACCTCGGCCTCACCCTCGGCCCCCTCCGCCGCGGCCCCGCCGACCCCACCTTCCGCGTCACCCCCGACGGCTCCGTCTGGCGGGCGAGCCGTACACCCGACGGCCCCGGCACGATCCGGGTGACGATCAGGGGCGGCGAGGCCGCGGCCGAGGCCTGGGGCCCGGGAGCGCCCTGGCTCCTGGACCGCCTCCCCGCCCTGCTCGGCGCCGACGACGACCCGGCCGCCTTCGTCCCCCGCCACAAACTGGTCCTGGCCACCCACCGCCGCCGCCCCGGCCTCCGCCTCACCCGCACCGGCCTGGTCCTGGAGTCGCTGATCCCCTCGGTCCTGGAGCAGAAGGTCACGGCGCACGAGGCGTACGGTTCCTGGCGGGTGCTCGTACGCAAGTACGGCGAGCCCGCCCCCGGCCCGGCCCCCGACGGCATGTACGCGATGCCCGACGCCCGCACCTGGACGCAGATCCCCTCCTGGGAGTGGCACCGCGCGAACGTCGACGGCAAACGCTCGGCCACGATCGTCCGCGCCGCCCGGGTGGCGGCCCGCCTGGAGGAGGCCGCGGACATGGCCCCGCCGGCGGCCCGCGAGCGCCTGGAACTGGTCCCGGGCATCGGCCCCTGGACGAGCGCGGAGACGGTCCAGCGCAGCAACGGCGCCCCCGACGAGGTCACCACAGGCGACCTCCACCTCCCCGGCATCGTCGGCTGGGCGCTCGCGGGCGACCGCACCACCGACGACGCGGCGATGCTGGACCTCCTGACCCCCTACGCGGGCCAGCGCCACCGCGCGGCCCGCCTGATCCTCCTCAGCGGCCGCGTCCCACCCCGCAGGGCACCCCGCATGACCCCCGGCAACATCACGGCGATCTAGTGCGTGTCCGGCGGACCATGCCCTGGGTCACGACGACTGGCCCGCCGGGCTCACCGCACCTCGACGAACTCCGCCGCCCGCCGCGCCGCCCGTTCCCTCGGCGCCCCCGCCGGATGTCCGATCGCGACCGCGCCGAGCGGGTCCCAGCCGGCCGGCAGGTCGAGGACCTCCCGTACGACGTCCCGGCAGAACATCGTCGAGGACACCCACGCCGAGCCCAGCCGCTCACCCGCGAGCGCCACCAGGAAGTTCTGTACGCCCGCGCCCGCCGCCACCACGAACATCTCGCGCTCGGCCGCGTCCCGGCGCGGATCGCCGTAGTGGTGGGAGCCGTCCATGACGAGGCAGGGCACCGCCAGGTACGGGGCGTTGCGCAGGACGTCCCCGCGCCGCACCCGCTTGGCGATGGACTCCTCCGACTTCCCGTCCCGCCGCAGGTCCGCGATCCACGCGTCCCGCATCGCGTCGAGCAGCCGCACCCGTGACGCCGCCGACTCCAGGAGCACGAACCGCCACGGCGTGGTGTGGTGCGGGGCCGGAGCCGTCACGGCCGCGGCGACCGCACGCCGTACCGCACCCGGGTCCACCGGGTCCGCGGTGAACTCCCGTACGGTCCGCCGCAGCGTCACCGCCTCGCGTACGGCCTCCGAGGTGCCGAGCCGGAACATGTCGTCGGCCGCGCCCCGCACCAGCGCCCGTGCGCCGGGCTCGTCGTCCCCGCCCACCACGTGCGGCAGGCCCCGGACGACGGCGACCGGAAGACCGGCCGCCTTGCCCTTCACCAGGTCGCCCGCGGCGGCGAGTTCGTCGGCGGTGGCGACCACGGTCGCGCTCAGCGGATTGCCGTGCTCGTCGGTCCCGCCGCGCAGGTCGTCGAGGACCCGCACGCCGGCCGCCCCGATCGCCACGTCGGTGAGCCCACTGCGCCAGGGCCGCCCGAAGGTGTCCGTGACGACGACGCCGACGTCGACGCCGAGCGCGTCGCGCAGCCCCGAACGGATGCGCCGCGCCGAGGCGTCGGGGTCCTGGGGGAGCAACAGCACCGTCCCGGCAGGGGTGTTGGACGCGTCGACCCCGGCGGCGGCCATGACGAGCCCCTGCCGGTTCTCGACGATCCGCAGGGCGCCGCGCCGCGCCACCACCCGTACCGTCTCGGCGTCGATGGCCTCCTCGCGGTCGTCGGCGGCGACCACGCGCCCCTCGGCCTTGCTCACGATCTTGGAGGTGACGAGGAGGACGTCCCCGTCGACGAGCTCCGGCGAGACGGAGGCGATCAGCTTGGCCAGATCGTCCCCGGCCGCCACCTCGGGCAGCCCGGCCGGCGCCCAGACCCGATAAGAAGGAGCCGCCGGCGCACCGTCGCTCACCCCCGTACCTCCTCGGCGAGCCCCAGTGCCTCCCGAGCCATCGCGGCCGTCGCCTCGACGTCGGTCATCATCAGCGGGACCGCCCGGCAGCGGATGCCCGCCGCCTCGACCTCCGCGACCGCGTCCGCGTCGACGGTGTCGACGAGCCAGCCGTCGACGAGCTCGGAGCCGTAGTTCCGCGCGACCGCCGCCGCCGTGGACTCCACGCCCACGGCCGCGAGCACCTTGTCGGCCATGCCGCGCACGGGCGCGTCGCCGATGATGGGGGAGAGGCCCACGACGGGCACATCGGCCGCGACGATCGCCTCACGGATCCCGGGCACGGCCAGGATCGTCCCGACGCTCACCACGGGGTTGGACGGCGGGAAGAGGATGACGTCCGCCTCCGCGATCGCCTCCAGGACGCCCGGGGCGGGCTTCGCGGCCTCCGCGCCGACGGGCACGATCGCCTTCGCGTCGACCGAGGCGCGCAGCTTCACCCAGTACTCCTGGAAGTGCACCGCGCGCTGCTCGCCGTCGACCTCGATCGCCACATGCGTCTCGACGCGGTCGTCGGACATGGGAAGCAGGCGTACGCCGGGCTGCCAGCGGGCGCACAGCGCCTCGGTGACGGCGCTCAGCGGATAGCCCGCGCCGAGCATCTGCGTACGGACGATGTGGGTCGCGAAGTCCCGGTCGCCGAGGCCGAACCACTCGGGTCCGACGCCGTACGCCGCGAGTTCCTCCTTGACGGTGAAGGACTCGTCCGTACGGCCCCAGCCCTGCTCCTCGTTGATGCCACCGCCGAGGGTGTACATCACCGTGTCCAGGTCGGGGCAGACCTTCAGCCCGAAGAGATGGATGTCGTCACCGGTGTTGCCGATGACCGTGATCTCCGCGTCCGGCGCGGCCTGCTTGAGGCCGCGAAGGAAACGGGCACCACCGATACCCCCGGCCAGAACCACAATGCGCATGCGCAGCAGTCTCTCAGGCGACGACGACACCGGGGGTGGCCGGGGCGGGGGAGACCGGGGCGCACTGCGCCTGGAGCGACTCGTGCATCGGCATGTCCGTGAGGCCGGGGAAGTAGACGTGGAGGCTGACGGCCGGTTCGAGGGAGTCGTTGACGACCTCGTGGACGTACCCCGGCGCGAAGACCCGCTGCGCGCCAGGCGCGAGCGTCCGCGCACTCCGGCCCGCACTCCCGCCCGCACCCCGGTCCGCACGCTCCGTCAGTTCACCCGCCAGGACGGTGAGTACGCCGGAGGAGACGCCGTGGTCGTGGAGCCCACTGCCCTGGCCGGGCACCCAGGAGAGCAGCCACACCTCGTAGCCGGGGCCCGTGCGCAGCCGGTGGTACCAGCGGGTGGTGGCGTCGTACTCGACGTACGGGGCCCACTGGGCGCGGTCGTCGGCGATCGAGCGCGCGAGGCCGGCGAACTCGGCCACGGTGACGGGGTGGGCGCGCTCGGGCTGGAGGAGGTGCGGGACCTCGAGGATGTCGCCGGCGATCTGAAGGTCGCTGTCCATGTTCATGGGTGGGGAGGTTCCTCAGCAGAAACAGAAGCGGTGGGGGGTCACGAAGCAGAGGTGATGCGAGTGACGCGAGTGATGCGCGACTGGCGCGAGTTACGCGAGGTAACGCCGGGTGACACCGGGAGGAGAAAGCTGGAGCTCTACGGCATCAACAGCTGGGACAGCAACAGCAACAGCGCGCCTGGACAGCGCGGCGGTACCCACGGCTGTGGGTCGCGGAGAGCGCTGTGGTCGCTGGCATGCCACCAAAGGTGGCCGGAGCGGCACCCGACTGTCAACTCAATGCCCGATTTGGGGGTAATGTTTCACCTCATCCGGTTGCTGTGTCCGGAGAAAGGTTTGTTCGGGCGCCGACCAGGAGAGATGGCGCTTCAGTCGTGCCCGTAAACATGGCAGCCCCGTGATCGGACTGTGATCCGGATCGCTTCCATGGCTGGATCGCAACAAGATCCAAGTCTCGGACGTCCTTCCTTGTGAGGTCGCACGGCGCGGCCAGGCCGGTGGCATGTGTCACGGTTTTTGGTGATTTGAACACTTTCCGCATACGCTTGGTTCCGCAGAGTGAATACCGGGCCCAATAGCAGATCTCGGCTTGACTCGCGCAGAGCACGAACTTGTAATTTCACTCGTGTCGTTCGGCCGGGTTCGCAACGGCAACACCCACGGGGACGCACAGAACAGACGAGGGGCGCACATGACCGAGTTGTTCCAGGAACTGCTGGTCGAGGACGCGGACGAAGAACTCGGCTGGCAGGAGCGCGCGCTGTGCGCCCAGACCGATCCCGAGTCCTTCTTCCCCGAGAAGGGCGGCTCGACCCGCGAGGCCAAGAAGGTCTGCCTCGCCTGCGAGGTCCGTTCCGAATGTCTCGAATACGCCTTGCAGAACGACGAGCGCTTCGGCATCTGGGGCGGCCTCTCCGAGCGCGAGCGACGCCGCCTGAAGAAGGCCGCCGTCTGAACGGCGCGCGGCCTGCCGGGGCCCGCGCACCGGGCCGCGCCCACCACGACACGACGAACGGTCCGCCCCCTGTGCTCCATCCACAGGCGGCGGACCGTTCTGCGTGTCCTGTACGAAACCGTTCCACACCCTCTGTCCACAGGGCGGCGGACCGCTCCGCGTGCAGCCGTTAGTGTGGGCCTCCGTCCGAGACGCTCCCCACGCCCTTCGCGGGCGACCCCGGCCGGAGGGCCCGTAGCTCGATGTCCTCAACTCCTGAGTTTCCGCGACACGTCGTCACCGCCGTGCTCGTCACCCACGACGGCGCCCGCTGGCTGCCGGACGCCCTCGCCGGGCTGCTCGCCCAGGAACGCCCCGTGCAGAACGTGGTCGCCGCCGACACCGGCAGCGCCGACGACTCGGCGCAGCTCCTCGCCGACGCCATCGGCACCGACCGCGTCCTGCACCTCGCGCGCCGCACCGGCTTCGGCACCGCCGTCGAGGAGGCCGCCCGCACCGCGCCCGTGCTCGGACCCGAGGACCTGCCCTACCTGAAGCGCCCCAGCGGCTGGGACCCCGTCAGCCGGACCTGGAACGACGACGCCTACGACCTCCCGGACCTCCCGCACGGCGAACCGGTCCAGTGGCTCTGGCTCCTCCACGACGACTGCGCCCCCGAGCCCGGCGCCCTCGCCGAACTCCTGCGCGTCGCGGACTCCGACGCGTACGCCGCCGTCATCGGCCCCAAACTGCGCGGCTGGTACGACAGGAAGCAGCTCCTGGAGACCGGCGTCTCCATCGCCCGCAGCGGCCGCCGCTGGACCGGCCTCGACCGCCGCGAACAGGACCAGGGCCAGCACGACCAGGTCCGCTCCGTCCTCTCCGTCTCCACCGCCGGCATGCTGATCCGGCGCGACGTCTTCGAGGAACTCGGCGGCTTCGACCGGCGCCTGCCCCTCATGCGCGACGACGTCGACCTGTGCTGGCGCGCCCACTCCGCCGGCCACCGCGTCCTCATCGCCCCCGACGCCGTCCTCCGCCACGCCGAGGCCTCCGCCCGCGAGCGCCGCACCGTCGACTGCGCCGGCCGCACCGCCGCCAACCCGCACCGCGTCGACAAGGCCGGTGCCGTCTACACCCTCCTCGCCAACACCCGCGGCGCCGCCCTCCCCTACGTCCTCCTGCGGCTCGTCCTCAGCACCCTGCTCCGCACCCTCGCCTACCTCGTCGGCAAGGTCCCCGGACAGGCCGTCGACGAGGTCATGGGCCTCCTCGCCACCCTCCTGCGCCCCGAGAAGATCCTCGCCGCCCGGAAACGGCGCAAGAACCCGGCCGTCGCCGCGAGCGAACTCCGCCCGCTGTTCCCGCCGCCCGGCGCCACCGTCCGCGCCGCCGTCGAACAGCTCACCGCCAACTTCGGCGGTACCGAGGCCGACTCCGGCGGCTCCCGCCGCGGCGTCGTCGAATCCGGTCCCGGCGGCGACGACGCCGACTACCTGGAGATCGAGCAGTTCGCCCGGCTCAAGAAGATCGCGGCCAAACCCGGCCCGGTCCTCTTCGCCCTCCTGCTCCTCGTGTCCCTTGTCGCCTGCCGCGGCCTCCTCGCCGGCGGCTCCCTGGCCGGCGGCGCCCTGCTGCCCGCCCCCGACACCGTCTCCGGCCTCTGGTCGCGGTACGCGGACACCTGGCACGCCCTCGGCACCGGCGGCACCCAGACCGCCCCGCCCTACCTCGCCGTCCTGGCCGCGCTCTCCACCCTCTTCCTCGGCTCCACCTCCACCGCGCTGACCCTGCTGCTCGTCTGCTCGGTCCCGCTCGCAGGATTCACCGCCTACTTCGCCGCCCGCGGCATCGTCGAGTCCCGCCTCCTGCGCGCCTGGGGCGCCATCGCGTACGCCTTCCTGCCCGCCGTCACCGGCGCCCTCGCCACCGGCCGGCTCGGCACCGCCGTCCTCGCGATCCTGCTCCCGCTCATGGCCCGCGCCGCCGTCGCCGCCCACGGCTTCAACCGGCCCGACCGGGGCAGCTGGCGCGCCACCTGGGCGTACACCTTCCTGCTCACGTTCACGATGGCGTTCACGCCGGTCGTGTGGCTGCTCGCCGTCGTCCTCGGCCTCGGCGTCCTCGCCGTACGCCGCTCGGACATCACGGCGTACGGGCTCCGCTTCCTGGCCGCCGTCGGCACCCCGCTCCTCGTCCTCGCCCCCTGGTCGCTCACCCTCCTCACCGACCCCGCCGCTCTCCTGCGCGAGGCCGGCCGCGACATCCGTACGGGCACGGCCACCGCACTCGACCTGCTCGGCACCAGCCCCGGCGGCCCGGGCACCACCGGCGGCCTGCTCCTGGTGGGCCTCGTCCTCGCCGCCCTGGCCGGACTGCTCCGCGAGGAGCGCAGGCTCGCCGTCCTCGCCGCCTGGACCGCCGCCCTCGCCGGCCTCCTCCTCGCCGTCCTCACCAACGGCGCGGGCGGCACCGGCTGGGCCGGACCCGCCACCCTCGTCTACGGCGCCGCCCTCATCGCCGTCGGCATGATCGGCGCCGAAGGCGGCCGCACCCGCGTCGCCGCCCACGGTTTCGGCTGGCGCCAGCCCGTCGCCGCCCTGATCGCCCTCGCCTGCGCCGCCGGCCCCGCCGTCGCCGCCGTCGGCTGGATGATCGCCGGCGCCGACGGCCCGCTGACCCGCCGCGACCCGGTCCAGGTCCCGGCCTTCGTCGCCGAGGAGAGCGGCACCCGCGACCAGCCCCGCACCCTCGTCCTCGGCGGCAGCCCCGGCGAGGTCGCGTACACCCTGGTCCGCGGCTCCGGCGCCCGCCTCGGCGACGCCGAACTCACCGCGGGCGCCGAGGACGACCCCCGCCTCGACGACGTCGTCGCCCACCTGGTCGCCGGCTCCGGCGCCGACCAGACCCAGGAACTCAGCGGCTACGCGATCCGCTACGTCCTCGTACGGGACGGGGCACCGCGCCAGACGAGCCGCGTCCTCGACTCCACCCCGGGCCTCAGCCGCCTCAGCCAGCTCGACGGCAGCGCCCTCTGGCGCGTGGACCGCGAGATCGCCCGCGTCATGATCGTCCCGCCGACCGGACCGACGGAGAAGCAGGCCGACCCCGCGAAGGCCACGGTTCCCGTCGCCGTCGCCGCGGGCCCCGTCGAGGCGCACACCGACATCCCGACCGGCCCCGCGGGCCGCGTCCTGCGGCTCGCGGACCGCGCCGACGAGGGCTGGACGGCCACTCTCGACGGCAAGGAGCTGACCCGCACCACCGTCGACGGCTGGGCGCAGGGCTTCGAACTCCCCGCCGCGGGCGGCCGCCTCGACGTCACGTACGACCAGCCGCTCACCCGTACCGCGTGGATCTGGACCCAGGTCTCCCTCGCCGTCGTCCTGCTGGTCCTGGCCCTGCCCGGCCGGCGCCGCGAGATCGACGACGACCTGCCGGAGGAGGAGCTCGCGATCCCCGCCCAGGCGACCGAGGGCGACGGCCGCAGGGCCCGCCGTCTGCGCGCGGCGGCGGAGGCGGAGGCCGAGACCGAGACGGCGGGGACGGAACCGGAGCCCGAGCCCGTCCCGATCCCGGACCAGCAGGCGTACGAGCCCCAGGAGTGGGACGGCGGCTACGACCCGGCCTACGCCCAGGCCCAGAACCAGGAACAGCCCCAGCCCCAGGCGTACGCCGAGCAGGGTTACTACCAGGAGTACGCCGCCGACCCGTACCAGCAGCAGCCGTACGCGTACCCCCAGCAGGGCTACGAACAGGGTTACGAGCAGCAGCAGTACGACCAGCAGCAGTACGACCAGCAACAGCAGCAGCAGCAGTACGACCCACAGCAACAACAGCAGCCGTACGACCCGTACACCTACGGCTACGGGCACCCCCAGGGCCACGAGACCGAGCAGCGTCCCGACGGGAGCAGCAACCAGTGAAGCGCACGACCCTCTCCCTGATCGCGGTCGCCACGGCGCTCGCCGCCGTCACCGGCTTCGCGTCCCTCACCGCCCCGGGCGACACCGCCCCTCCCCAGGCCAAGGCCACCACCCGGCTGCCGGTCGAGCGCGCGGGCCTGGTCTGCCCGGCGCCCAGCACCTCGGAGGTGGGCGAGACGCTCTACACCTCGTACACGCCGCCGGGCACGGGCGCAGGCACGGGCACAGCTGCCGGGACCGGCACCCCGAACCAGGGCAAGGCCGAGCAGCCCACCGCCCAGCTGCGGCCCGCCGCGAGCACGACGACCTCCGGCGGCACCTCCCAGACCGGCAAGAAGCCCAAGGCCCCCAAGATCCCGGCCACCGTCACCGCCCCCGGCAAGCCCGTCACCGCCGAGGCGGACGGCCCCGCCGTGCCCGCCCTCGTCGGCTCGGCGACGGGCACCCTCGCCCCCGGCTGGACCGTGCAGCAGTCCACCGTCGTCCCCGCGGGCGGCGCCAGCGGCCTCCTCGGTCTCAGCTGCGGGGCCCCCGACACCGACTTCTGGTTCCCCGCGGCCTCCACCGCCAAGGAGCGCCAGGACTACGTCCACCTCACCAACCCGGACGACTCGGCCGCCGTCGCCGACGTCGAGCTGTTCGGCCCCGAGGGCCCCCTCAAGTCCCAGTTCACCGACGGCATCCCGGTCCCCGCCCGCTCCACGGTCCCCGTGCTCCTCTCCACCCTCACGGGTGAGGCAGCCCAGCAGTCCGTCACCGTGCACGTCACCACCCGCAGTGGACGGATCGGCGCCGCCGTCGGCGCCGCCGACGACAAGCTGGGCAGCGACTGGATCGCGGCCGCGGCCGACCCGGCGAGCCGCGCCGTACTCCCCGGCATCCCGGCCGACGCCACCTCCGTGCGGCTCGTCGCCTTCGCCCCCGGCCACGACGACGCCGACCTGAAGGTCCAGCTCGTCAGCGCGACCGGCACGATCGTCCCCGCCGGCGCGGGCTCCCTGCACGTGAAGTCCGGGATGACGGCCTCCGTCGACCTGCCGGACCTGACCCGCGGCGAGGGGGGCTCCCTGCTGCTCACCCCGAGCGACCCGAAGAAGCCCACCCCCTTCGTGGCCGCCCTCCGGGTGGTGCGCGGCAAGGGCGCGAACACCGAGATCGCGTTCGTACCGGCGGCCGCGGCGATCTCCGGCCGTGCGACGGTCGCCGACAACCGGGCCAAGGCCAGCACGCTCTTCCTGACCGCGCCCGACGCCGCCGCCCAGGTCAAGGTCACGGCCTCGGCCGGCTCCGGCGCGGGTACGCCGGTGTCGAGGACGGTCACCGTCAAGGCGGGCACGACGACCACCCTCACGGACCTGGTCCCCGAGGGCCTCAAGGGTTCGTACGCGATCACCGTCGAGCCGGTCTCCGGCGGCAAGGTGTTCGCGGCGCGGACCCTGGCGCTGCCCCTGGACGGCACGCCGATGTTCACGATCCAGACGCTCGTCGACGACCGGGGCACGGTGGAGGTCCCGACGGCACACCAGGACCTCGGGGTACTGGACTAGAAGGCCTTCAAGCCCGGCTGAGCCCGCGACCCCGCCCGGCTAAGCCCGTGACTCCGCCCGGATCGACCGCGACCCCGCCCGGCTAAGCCCGCGATTCCGCCCGGCTCGACCGCGACTGCGCCCGGCTCAGTCCTGCCCGTACCGGGGATCGACCGACTCGGGGGAGAGCCCGAGGAGCTCCGCGACCTGCTCCACGACCACCTCGTGGACCAGGAGAGCCCGCTCGTCCCGGTTCTTCGACCGGATCTCGACCGGACGCCGGTAGACGACCACCCGGGCGGGCTCGTCCTTCTCGGCGGGCGCGGAGCCCCCCAGCGGCACGGTCTCGCCCGACACCGGTGGAGGTACCTCCATCACCATGAAGTCGACGTCCGCGAGCTGCGGCCAGCGCCGCTCCAGACGCTCGACCGAGTCGAGGACCAGATCACGGAAGGTGTCGGCCCGGCTCGCGGAGAGCGGCACCTGCGGCGGGGCGACCGGTCCGCGCATCCCGCGGCCGTGCCGGTCGCGGCGGCGCACCCGAGGCTCCGCCGGAGGCTCCGTGGAACGGTTCGGGGGGCTCGGCGGCACAGGACTGTCCATCACTGACGCAGCGTAACCCTCATCTGTCTCCCCGCACCGTGGCGCATCCTCGCCTCCGCTCCCGGGGCTGCCGCCCCACCCCCACACCCGATGTCGAAACCTGAACATTCCGGCCAATCGTCCGCTCGATTCGAGGGCCCCGCGCGCACGGCCATCTGGCCGTGGTTGACCGGATCTGTACCCCGGACTGTCCGGATCGACTCCCGACCGCGCCCCCTTGCGCCCTCTCCCACGCAGGTCAGAGCGACCACCCCCGACGGCGGGGTGGTGGAGGTCACAGCGCGACACGGTGGAGTGACCTGAGGGAGAGTCGTCGCGGCCCGCTCAAGAGTGCGGTACCGTCCAACGTCGTGAGCCCTGTACGTCGCTGTTCGCGCACCGCGTGCGGCCGCCCTGCCGTCGCGACACTGACGTACGTCTATGCCGACTCGACTGCGGTCCTCGGCCCGCTCGCCACCTACGCCGAGCCCCACTGCTACGACCTGTGCGCCGAGCACAGCGAGCGCCTCACCGCCCCACGCGGGTGGGAGGTCGTGCGGCTGACCGACGGTTCCGCCCCGCCCCGCCCCAGCGGCGACGACCTCGAAGCCCTGGCCAACGCCGTACGGGAGGCGGCCCGCCCCCGGGAACGCGCGGCCGAGGCCGGCGGCAAGGGCGGCGGAGGCCGGAGCGGCGACCCCATGGAGGTCGGCCGCAGAGGGCACCTCAGGGTGCTCCGCTCCCCGGACAACTGAGCCGCAGTCCGCGTACCCCTCCTGCCTCCGGGTAGTTTTGGCCTTCCGTACACGACACGCGCCGCACACGCGTGCCGAGAACTCAGGAGGGTGGATCCGTGACTGTCGATCTGTCGCAGATCGTGAAGGCGTACGACGTCCGCGGAGTGGTGCCCGACCAGTGGGACGAGGACCTCGCCGAGCTCTTCGGCGCGGCCTTCGTACGGGTGACGGACGCGGACGCGATCGTCATCGGCCACGACATGCGCCCCTCGTCGCCCGGCCTCGCGGACGCCTTCGCGCGCGGCGCGGCCCGCCTCGGCGCCGACGTCACCCTGATCGGGCTCTGCTCCACCGATCAGCTGTACTTCGCGTCCGGCAGCTTCGGCCTGCCCGGCGCCATGTTCACCGCCTCGCACAACCCGGCCCAGTACAACGGCATCAAGATGTGCCGCGCGGGCGCCGCCCCCGTGGGGCAGGACACCGGTCTCGCGGAGATCCGCGAGCTGGCCGAGCGCTGGTCGGAGACGGGCGCGCCGGAAGCGGCGGCGACGCCGGGCACGGTCACGGAACGGGACACGCTGGCGGACTACGCCGCCCACCTGAAGGCCCTGGTCGACCTCACGACGATCCGCCCCCTCAAGGTGGTCGTCGACGCGGGCAACGGCATGGGCGGCCACACGGTCCCCACCGTCTTCGACGGCCTGCCGCTCGACGTCGTCCCGATGTACTTCGAGCTGGACGGGACGTTCCCGAACCACGAGGCGAACCCGCTCGACCCGAAGAACATCGTCGACCTCCAGGCCCGTGTCCGGGCCGAGGGCGCCGACCTCGGCCTCGCCTTCGACGGCGACGCCGACCGCTGCTTCGTCGTCGACGAGCGCGGCGAGGGCGTCTCGCCGTCCGCGATCACGGCCCTCGTGGCCGCCCGCGAGCTGGCGAAGCACCCCGGCGGAACGATCATCCACAACCTGATCACCTCCTGGTCGGTGCCCGAGGTCGTCCGCGAGAACGGCGGCGAGCCCGTCCGCACCCGCGTCGGCCACTCCTTCATCAAGGAGGAGATGGCGAAGACCGGCGCGATCTTCGGTGGCGAGCACTCCGCGCACTACTACTTCAAGGACTTCTGGAACGCGGATACGGGCATGCTCGCCGCGCTCCACGTCCTGGCGGCCCTCGGCGGCCAGGAGGGCACCCTGTCCGACCTGGTGGCGGCGTACGACCGCTACGCCTCCTCGGGCGAGATCAACTCGACCGTCGCGGACCAGGCCGCCAGCGCGGCGAAGGTCAGGGCGACGTACGAGGGCGAGGACGTGACCCTCGACGAGCTCGACGGCCTCACGGTGACGGCCGCGGACTGGTGGTTCAACCTGCGCGCCTCGAACACCGAGCCGCTCCTCCGCCTCAACGTCGAGGCCCGCGACGAGGCCACCATGGCCAAGATCCGCGACGAGGTCCTCGCCCTGGTCCGGGCGACGGACTGACCCGGCAGGCCGCCGGGGAACGGGGCGCCCCTCGTTCCCCGGCGGTAGGCTGACCTGGCCCGACCCCCGCTTGTTCGAAGGGACATCCCATGCCGCTCGAAGCCGGCCTCCTGGAGATCCTGGCCTGCCCCGCGTGCCACGCTCCGCTCAACGACCGCACGGCGGACGAAACCCCCGAACTCCTCTGCACGAGCCCCGACTGCGGCCTCGCCTACCCGGTCCGGGACAACATCCCGGTCCTCCTGACGGACGAGGCCCGCCGCCCGTCCTGACCCCCCGGGACCCGGCCGCCCCCGAAAGCAGCCCGAGCCGCCCGCAGGCGAGACACCCCCACTGACCGCCGAGCCGAGCGGCCAGAAGGAGGGCCCAAGCCATCCGCCGCGCCCACGGCCCTGTTGCCCCCGACGAAGGTCGGCCGACAACGCGAGCACGCGGGCAGGCGGGTACGCGGGTACGGGTACGCGGGTACGGACAGGCGAGTACGCGGGTACGGGCAGGCGGACACACGGGTATGGGCACGGGTGGTACGGGTACGCGATACGCGAGTACGTCGCCAGAGACGAGTCCGCCGCACGCCAGGGCCCCCGATCACCGGACTCGCGCACCTCCCTCCCTCCCCCCGGAGGGCCCGCCGACGGCGAGCACCCCCACGGGAAAACCCGCACCTCTGCCCTCTCAGCAGTACAGGTGGCGCGGGTGGGAACCGACAAGCCCGGCCGAAGGCCGGGCGCACCAGGACCCGCACGACAAGCCCCGCACCCCCAGGCCCCGCACCCCCAGGCCCCGCACCACCAAGGACCCACCAGGCACCCGCAGGCCCCGCAGAGAACCCGACGACGACGCGACCGGAGGCACCCGCCCCATGCTCGACGAGACTCTCCTCGACGCCCCGGACGACCTGGCCCTCGCCGACCACCGCGGTCTCCTCCGCGCCGCGGCGGAGGCCGGCGCCCGGGTACGGACGGCGACCCGGCACGCCGCCGAGGCCGGGATCACGGACCTGCACCCCGAGGGCCGACCCCGCGCCGTACTCCTCGCGGGCCCCGGCACCGTAGCCGCCGGCGTCGCCGACCTGATCGGCGCCCTGGCCGGCGCCTCGGCCCCCGTCGTACGCCTCCAGCCGACCGGCGTCGCCCCCGCCGCGGGCGCCCTGCGCTGGGCGCTGCCCGGCTGGGCCGGCTCGGTGGACCTGCTCCTGCTGCCGACGACGGACGGTTCAGAGCCGGGCCTGGCGCTCCTCGCCGAGCAGGCGTACCGGCGCGGCATGACGGTCGTCGCCGTCGCCCCGAAGGCCTCACCGCTCGCCGAGGCCGTCAGCGGCTCCCACGGCCTGTTCGTCCCGATGGCCACCGCCCCGAACGAGACCCCCGACGACTCCACCGAGGGCCTCGCGGCCGGCCCCGGCGCCCTGTGGGCCCTGTTCACCCCGCTGCTGGCGCTCCTCGACCGGGTCGGGCTCCTCGAAGCGCCGCCGGAGACGCTGGAGAAGGTGGCCGACCGGCTGGACCGTACGGCCGAACTCTGCGGCCCGGCCATCGCCACGTACAGCAACCCGGCGAAGACGCTCGCCGCCGAGCTCGCGGACTCGCTGCCGCTGATCTGGACCGAGGGCGCGGCCGCGGGCCCGGCCGGCCGCCGGTTCGCCGCGGTACTCGCCGAGATCGCGGGCCTGCCCGCCCTGGCCGCCGAGCTCCCGGACGCCCTGCCCGCGCACGGGGTACTGCTCGCGGGCGACTACGCGGCGGGCGCCGACCCCGAAGACTTCTTCCGGGACCGGGTAGAGGAGCAGCAGGCGCTGCGCGCGAGGGTCGTCCTGCTCAGGGACCGCCCGACCGACGGCCTCACCGCGGCCCACGCGGCCCGCGAACTGGCCCTCAGCCACGAGACCGCCATCAGCGAACTGGAACCGGAGGAGGGCGGCGACCTGGAGACCCTGGCGGAGCTGCTGGCCGTGACCGACTTCGCGGCCGCCTACCTCTCCCTGGCGACCCCGGGCCGCACACCCCACTAGAAACAGCGCCCACCCCTCACCCCCCACCCGCAAACCGCCACCCCCCCATACCCCCCACCCGTCCACCACCCCGTCACACCCCCGTCACCCGACACCTGTCACCTGTCTCCCGACACCCCTCACCATCCGTCACCACCCCGAGGAGCTGGCAGGCACCATGGACCGCCTCGTCAACACCGTTCGCCCCTACGCCTGGGGATCCACGACGGCCATCCCGGAACTGCTCGGAATCGCCCCGTCCGGCGAGCCCCAGGCCGAGATGTGGATGGGCGCCCACCCCGGCGCGCCCTCCCGCACCGAGCGCGGCTCGCTGAACGCGCTGATCGACGCCGATCCCGTACGCGAGCTGGGACCGCGTTCCGTCGAGAAGTTCGGCCCCCGCCTCCCGTTCCTCCTGAAGGTGCTCGCCGCCGGCGCCCCGCTCTCCCTCCAGGTCCACCCCGACCTGGCGCAGGCACGGGCGGGCCACGCGGCCGAGGAGGCCGCCGACGTCCCGATCGACGCCCCGCACCGCACGTACAAGGACGCCAACCACAAGCCCGAGCTGATCTGCGCCCTCACGCCCTTCGAAGGACTGTGCGGCTTCCGTACCCCCGCCGAGGCCGCCGACCTGATCGCCGCGCTCGGCGTCGACTCGCTCAAGCCGTACGTCGACCTGCTCCACGCCCACCCCGAAGAGGCCGCGCTCCGCGAGGTCCTGACGGCCCTGCTGACCGCCGACCCGGAGGAGATGGCTCACACCGTCGCCGAGGCGACCGCAGCCGCCGACCGTCTCGGCGGCGCCCACGCCCCGTACGCGAGCCTCGCCCACCACTACCCGAGCGACCCCGGCGTCATCGCGGCGATGCTGCTCAACCGGGTCCGGCTCCAGCCCGGCGAAGCGCTCTACCTGGGCGCGGGCGTGCCGCACGCCTACCTCGACGGCCTCGGCGTCGAGATCATGGCCAACTCCGACAACGTGCTGCGCTGCGGACTCACCCCCAAGCACATCGACGTCCCCGAACTCCTGCGCGTGGTCCGCTTCGAGCCGACCGACCCGACCGTCCTGCGCCCGGAGGCCTCCCCTTCGGGCGAGGAGGTCTACGACACCCCCACCGACGAGTTCCGCCTCTCCCGGTTCGCCCGGGCCGAGGGCGCCGCCCCGACCCACCTGACCAGCCCCACCCCACAGATCCTGCTCGCCGTCGCGGGCCGCCCGAAGGCGGGCGAAGTCACCCTCGCCCCGGGCGAATCCGTCTTCGTACCGGCGGGCGAGACGACCGAACTGTCCGGTGCGGGAACCATCTTCCGCGCAACGGTTGTGGCCTGATGCGACAATGACCGGCCGAACCGCGGCGACAGAGCCGGTGCATCGACGAAGGGACCACGTACATCCATGAGCGCGTCAGGCGGAACCAAGGCGATCGTGGCGGCACTCGTCGCGAATCTCGCGATCGCCGTAGCCAAGTTCGTGGCGTTCCTCTTCAGTGGTTCGTCCTCGATGCTCGCGGAGAGCGTCCACTCGCTGGCCGACTCCGGAAACCAGGGCCTGCTGCTCCTCGGCGGCAAGAAGGCCAAGCGCGAGGCGACCCCGGAACACCCCTTCGGCTACGGCCGCGAGCGGTACATCTACGCCTTCCTCGTCTCCATCGTCCTCTTCTCCGTCGGTGGCATGTTCGCCATCTACGAGGGCTACGAGAAGATCAAGGACCCGCACGAGATCACGGCCTGGTACTGGCCGGTCGGCGTCCTCGTCTTCGCGATCATCGCCGAGACGTTCTCCTTCCGTACGGCCATCAAGGAGTCCAACACGGTCCGCGGCGGCCTGTCCTGGAAGGAGTTCGTCCGCCGGGCGAAGGCCCCCGAGTTGCCGGTCGTCCTCCTGGAGGACCTGGGCGCGCTCGTCGGTCTGATCCTCGCCCTCGGCGGCGTCGGCCTCGCCCTGATCACCGGCGACGGCATCTGGGACGGCATCGGCACCCTCTGCATCGGCGTCCTCCTCATCGTCATCGCGATCGTCCTCGCGGCCGAGACCAAGTCGCTGCTGCTCGGCGAGTCGGCGGGCATCGACGACGTCAAGAAGATCGAGGACGCGGTCGTCGACGGCCAGACCGTCACCCGCCTCATCCACATGCGTACGCTCCACCTCGGCCCGGAGGAGCTCCTCGTCGCAGCGAAGATCGCCGTCCGGCACGACGACTCGGCCACCGAGGTCGCGAACGCGATCAACGCCGCCGAGGAGCGCATCCGCGCCGCCGTCCCGATCGCCCGGGTGATCTACCTGGAGCCCGACATCTACAGCGAGACGGCCGCGTCGAACGGCCCGAACCTCGCCAAGGGTCCGGGCGGCGCAGGTCACTGACCCCCGTCGCCACAAGGCCCCCGGGACCCCACGGCCCCGGGGGCCTCGCACGTCCGTACGAGCCCCGGAACCGCCCCGCGATTCCGATGCGGACTGTGGCCCACCGCCCCGTCCGGTGTAGATTCGTGACCAGCCAGACGTCGCTGCTGATGGCGGTCGGGCGGTCCGCAAGGACCGGCCGAGGGAGAGAGGGCCTCCGACGACGGCACCGTGGAGAACCCCGGGCATCCGTATGCCCCGGGAGCCTTCGTGGCGCCAGGCGTCCCAACCGACCCTCGTACTCGACCACACGTGGAGCAGCCCCGTCATGACGACTGTCACGCACCAGGACTTCAAGGTCGCCGACCTCTCCCTGGCCGTCTTCGGCCGCAAGGAGATCACCCTCGCCGAGCACGAGATGCCCGGCCTGATGTCGATCCGCCGCGAGTACGCCGAGCAGCAGCCGCTCGCCGGCGCCCGCGTCACCGGCTCCCTGCACATGACCGTGCAGACCGCCGTCCTCATCGAGACCCTGGTCGCCCTCGGCGCCGAGGTCCGCTGGGCCTCCTGCAACATCTTCTCCACCCAGGACCACGCCGCCGCGGCCATCGCCGTCGGCCCCAACGGCACCCCGGAGAACCCGCAGGGCGTCCCCGTCTTCGCCTGGAAGGGCGAGACCCTGGAGGAGTACTGGTGGTGCACGGAGCAGGCCCTGACCTGGCCGAACACGCCCACCGGCGGCCCGAACATGATCCTCGACGACGGTGGTGACGCCACCCTCCTCGTCCACAAGGGCGTCGAGTTCGAGAAGGCCGGCTCCGCCCCGGACCCCTCCACCGCGGACAGCGAGGAGTACGGCTACATCCTCCGTCTCCTCAACCGCACCCTCGGCGAGAACCCGCAGAAGTGGACCCAGCTCGCGTCCGAGATCCGCGGCGTGACCGAGGAGACCACCACCGGCGTCCACCGCCTGTACGAGATGCACCAGGCCGGCACCCTCCTCTTCCCGGCGATCAACGTGAACGACGCCGTGACGAAGTCGAAGTTCGACAACAAGTACGGCTGCCGCCACTCCCTCATCGACGGCATCAACCGCGCCACCGACGTCCTCATCGGCGGCAAGACGGCCGTCGTCTGCGGCTACGGCGACGTCGGCAAGGGCTGCGCCGAGTCCCTCCGCGGCCAGGGCGCCCGCGTCATCGTCACCGAGATCGACCCGATCTGCGCTCTCCAGGCGGCGATGGACGGCTACCAGGTCACGACCCTCGACGAGGTCGTCGAGACCGCCGACATCTTCATCACCACGACCGGCAACAAGGACATCATCATGGCCGGGGACATGGCCAAGATGAAGCACCAGGCCATCGTCGGCAACATCGGCCACTTCGACAACGAGATCGACATGGCCGGCCTCGCCCAGACCCCGGGCGTCGTCAAGGACGAGGTCAAGCCGCAGGTCCACACCTGGACCTACCCCGACGGCAAGGTCCTCATCGTCCTGTCCGAGGGCCGCCTCCTCAACCTGGGCAACGCCACCGGCCACCCCTCCTTCGTCATGTCGAACTCCTTCGCGGACCAGACCCTGGCCCAGATCGAGCTCTTCACGAAGCCGGAGGAGTACCCGACCGACGTCTACGTCCTGCCCAAGCACCTGGACGAGAAGGTCGCCCGCCTCCACCTGGACGCGCTCGGTGTCAAGCTGACGACCCTCCGTCCTGAGCAGGCCTCCTACATCGGCGTCGAGGTCGAAGGCCCGTTCAAGCCGGACCACTACCGCTACTGATGCCCCCGGCCGGCGGCGCCTGCGCACTGACGCGACACCGTCCCGGACACCCGTAGAGGATTCAGGCAGGCCCCCCGCACCCCCGTGCCGGGGGCCTGCCCCGTCCCGCCCCCGCTACCGCTCCTGGAAGCGCCCCCTCCCGAGGACCGACCCATGCCCCGCGGCCGATATTCGCTCCATGACCCGCACGACCACACCCCCCTCGGTGAAGAACACTTCCACTGCGCACCAGGCCCCTCCGGCTGGCGCTACGTCTGCCAGCGCACCACCCCCTCCGGCGACCATCAGGGCTCCGTCGACCTGGCCGTCGACGAACTCGGCCGCCCCATCCGTCTCGAACTCCACGCCGCCGGCTGGCAGGTCCGCGGTGCGGCCCTCGACGGCGTCACCTGGGTCCGCACGGACCCCACCGGAACTCATGCCACCGAAGGCAATGTGCGCGCCCACGCCTTCACCGGCACCTCCCCGGCGTTCCTCGTCGCGCTCACGCGACTCCTGCGTCTCACCCCCGATTCCCCCGAGACCCGTGTCAGGCTCGTCGCCTTCACGGACCCGGTGCTCGCCCCCCTCACGGTCGACCAGTCCTGGGCCCTGCTGAAAAGTGAAGCGCACGCCACTGACAACGGCCCCCTGATGGTGGACGAGTACCAGGTCAGCGCCCTCGACACAGGCGAAAGGCACACCGTCCACATCGCCGGCGACGTGGTCCTCGCGGCCCCCGGCATCGAACTCGAAGCCCTGGAGACCCCGCCGTCGGTCTTCCCCTGACCCTCAGGCCGGCGGAGCGAACCCGGTGGCGGGCGGAGCGACGGGGGAAGCGGCGACGGGCGGAGCCAGGGGAGAAGCGACGACGGGCGGAGCTACGGGGGACGCGGCGACGGGCGGAACACCGCCGACAGGCCCCGACGCCGACCCCGCCGCCGACGCGAAGGCAACCGCCCGCCGGGCGTCCCGGGCCTGCCGCTCGGCCACCACCCCCGCCAGATACGCCTCGGCCGGCAACCCCGGCGGCGCAGGCGTCCCGGTCCGCGCCACCAGCTCGTCGGCCAGCCGCTCCGCGAGCCGCCGCCCCACCACCGGATCCAGCTCACGCGCCCGCGTGAGGTACTGCCGTATCTCCAGCCACAGAGCCTCGGGCACCGCCGAGAGATCGAGCCCCGAGAAGCGCCCCACCAACCACGGCGGCGGCGGAGGCACGGCCTGGACCCGTGCCGCCGCGGGTATTCGCTCCCGCACCACCAGCGTCCCGGCGAAGACGTCCCCGAGCCGACGCCCCCGCTCCGACACCAGCGACGCGACACAGGCGACGACCCCGAAGGTCATCAGGATCTCCACGACCCCCATCGCCCCGCGGACCAGCGCGTGCCGGAACCGGATCGGCCCGCCGTCGTCCCGCACCACGCGAAGCCCGCACGCCAACTTCCCCAGCGAACGCCCGTGCGACAGCGTCTCCACCGCGATCGGCGCCCCCACGAGGATCAGCAGGAAGGAGGCGATGGACACCGCCATCACCGCCGCGTCGTCCAGCGACGCGGTGGCGACCGCGAGCCCGAGCGAGATCAGCAGATACGCGGCCCACACCACCACGAGGTCGATGAGCACCGCCAACGCCCGGCTCGGCAGCCGCGCCGGCTGCAACCCCAGTACGACGGCGTCTCCCGTCACCAACCCACTCACGGCACCCACCCACCCTTCTCCGACCTTCCCGACCCCTCCGAACGCCAGTCTGCCAAGCTGACCCGCAGCGCGCCGCAGTAGTACGGACCCGTCCGCAGCCGATGCCCTGGAGCAGCCGCCGATCATGGACCTCGACGTCTACGTCACCGCCCACCGCGCCGAGTGGGAACGCCTCGACCACCTCCTGCGCCGGGGCGGCAAGCTCACAGGCGCCGAGGCCGACGAACTCGTCGCCCTGTACCAGCGCACGGCCACGCACCTCTCGATCGTCCAGTCCACCGCCCCGGACCCGATGCTCACGGCCCGGCTCACCCAGCTCGTGGCCCGCGCCCGCGCCGCAGTCACCGGCGCCCGCCGCTCCTCCTGGCGCGACGCGGCCCGCTTCCTGACAGCCGGCTTCCCGGCGGCCGTCTACCGCTCCCGGCACTGGTGGATCCCCACCGCCGTCCTCTCCACCCTGCTCGCCGTGCTGATCGGCTGGTGGATCGGCGCGCACCCGGAGGTCCAGGCCGCGATCGGCGCCCCCGCGGAGCTCCGTGAGATGACCCGCCCCGGCGGCCAGTACGAGACGTACTACTCCAGCCACCCGGCGACCTCCTTCGCCGCGCAGGTCTGGACGAACAACGCCCGGGCCGCCGCCATGTGCCTGGTCCTGGGCGCGTTCCTGGGCATCCCGGTGCTGTGGATCCTCTTCCTGAACATGCTGAACGTCGGCGTCGCCATCGGTCTGATGTCATCGGCCGGCCGCCTCGACGTCTTCCTGGGCCTGATCCTTCCCCACGGCCTGCTCGAACTGACCGCCGTCTTCGTGGCCGCCGGCACGGGCCTCCGCCTCGGCTGGACCGTCATCGACCCGGGCCCCACGACCCGACGAGCGGCCCTCGCCGAACGCGGCCGCGCCGCCGTCGGCATGGCGATCGGCCTGGCCCTGGTCCTCTTCGTCTCGGGCCTGATCGAAGGCTTCGTCACCCCGTCCGGCCTGCCCACCTGGGCCCGCATCGCCATCGGCATCGCCGCCGAGCTGGCCTTCCTCGCCTACGTCTACGTCCTGGGCGGCCGCGCCTCCCGCGCCGGTGAGGCGGGCGACCTGGCCGAGCCCGACCGCAGCGCCGAGCTGCCCACCGCCGCCTGATGTGCGTACGGCCCCGCTGACCTGCTAGTGTCCTCCGGTGCCCACAAAAGCTGTTGACACGGCGGCTGTGGGGAGGTAGATTTAAACGGTTGCCTGGAACTGGACAGTTCGGCAGCGACCAAGTTAAAGTCTCACTCACTCCGGTCGGGAATTCGATTCCACGGAGTCACCCCGATTCTTATTCGAATCACGAAAGCCACCGATTAGGTCGGCCGAAATGAATCTGATAAAGTCGGAACCGCCGAAAGGCCCCCGGAGTGAAAACAAAAGGGACCGGAAAGCACCGAGGAAATCGGATCGGAAAGATCTGATAGAGT
>NZ_JBIWIO010000018.1:41560-79091 GCF_044764665.1 Streptomyces sp. NPDC093795 | reverse complement strand
CCCGAACGCATCCTCGTCGGCGGCTGGGCCGGCCTCCAACTGGGCACCCGCTTCCTCGAAACGGTCAAGAACTACGCCACGGAGTACGCCCTGAAGTACCCGGCGAGCCGCACCGGCATCGACCTGGGCACCCTCGGCCCGGAGGCGGTCACGGTCGGCGCGGCCCTGCTCCCCCTGGTCGACTTCTTCGCCCAGGGAGGCCGCCGCCCCGAAACCGAACCCACCACACCGGCCCCCGCCTGGCAATCGGCCCTCCAGGACCGCGTGTCCACCTGAGGCGCGGCACGTGGCCGGGGGCTTCCCGCTTGCCTGGCATATCGAATATCGATAGATTGTTATCGCTAGTCGATCTAAGGGGATGTGATGGGGAAGCTGAAGGTGCTTGCGCTACGTGCGGTCCTTGCGGTGCTGTTCGCCGGTTCGGTCTTCGTCGAGGTGGTGATGGTTCCGCTCCTCGCGACCGACCTTGAGGAGCTGAAGCCGGAGTACGCGTACCTGCGGACCCCGCTTCTCGTGATCATGGTGCTGGGGCTGCTGACGGCTCAGACCGTTCTCGTCTCGGTGTGGCGGCTGGTGACGATGGTGCGGCGGGGGACGGTGTTCTCGCCTGCGGCCTTCCGGTACGTCGATGTCATCACCGGCGCCTTCACGGTGGGCGCCGCCCTGGTGTTCGCGTTCGCCGTCGTCCTGGCGCCGGGGGAGGCGGTCGCTCCGGGCATCGTCCTGCTGATCTGCGGGGCGAGCCTCGCCGTGCTCGGCGTCGCGCTGATCGTGCTCGTGCTGCGGATGCTGCTCGCCCAGGCCGTCGCGCGTGACGTCGAGGCGACGAGGATGCAGGACGAACTCGCCGAGGTGATCTGATGCCGATCGTCGTCGACATCGACGTGATGCTCGCCAGGCGCAAGATGTCCGTGGGACAACTCGCGGAGCGCGTGGACATCACCCCCGCCAACCTCGCCGTACTCAAGAACGGCCGCGCCAAGGCAGTACGCTTCACGACCCTCGCCGCCCTCTGTGAAGTGCTCGAATGCCAGCCGGGAGACCTCCTGCGCTGGGAGGCGGAGACTCCCGTCGACGTGACCGCGGCCGAGGCGGAGCCTCTCTCGCCGACGTGACCGCGGCAGTCGCCGAGGGACCGCGGGGCGGGTGACGAGCGCTCACGGCTGAGGGGCGAGGAGCCGGTTCACATGGTTCCTCGTCCCGGCGCGGTGGTGCGGTCGGCCCACACGTACTCCATCTGGTGCGCGGGGCGAAGGGCGAGTGGCTCCCACCATGGGTGGTGGCGGGGCGGCCGTAGAGCGCCCCGGGGGCGGCGAGCAGGAAGGCCCCCGTACAGATGCTGAACGTCAGCACGGAGGTCTTCCGGCGCCGGGCCGGCCAGTCGATGACGGCCGCGTCGGCCTCGACCGCCGTGGTGACACCGCCGGGAATCACCAGCACACGGAGTCGCCGGCCGAGTGGGCCCGACCGTCGCGGGCTTCCGTCACCACTCCCGGCATTCGACGGGCGTCGGCCCCTCGACCTACCGGCGCCAGTTCCGACGCTGACGGCACCGCCGCGGACCGTACTGACCTGTCGCAGTCAAGGCTGGTCGCTTCTCACGGAAGTTGAGCGCGCATGGTGCCGGAATTACCGGTTTTTGAGTACGCATTCCAGAGGCGTTGGGCTGGGCGTTGCTCCATTGTCGAGGCAGACCCGCACGACCGGAGCGCCGCCGGCAACGTCTGCCGGCACATCGAAGCTGAATTTCTGGCTGTCACCGTTGCATACCGCGAAGGGACTCATCCCCATGCTCAGTTGCCTGCCCGCCGAGTCGAGGGTGTAGGCCGTAGTCCCCCGGCAGCTCGCGACCGCCTTGTGCTCCCCGGCCACGCGGACCGCCCGGTTGTACCAGGTGATGGTTCCCTTCGTGTACGTGTTCCCCACGACGACCTCAAACGACTTGACCGGATAGTCGGAGGTGCTGGCGCTGGCCAACGGCGCGCTCACGAGCATGCTCGCCGTCAGTGCAACGGTGCCAAGAGCGGCAGCAAGAGGGTGGCGCATGCGGTCTCCCTGAGGTGAGCCTGTCGCGGCTGTCGGTGAAGAACCATCAGTCTCTGGGCGCCGCATCGGCAGCGTCCATGCTATATCGGGCCAATCACCCAGCGGCTGAAAGTGTGGGGCGAACTACGTCCGATCCGCTTGTCAAGACGGAACGGCTTCGAACGGTTCCATCAAATGCTCGACCAGGAAAGCCCGGCGACCAGCCTTCGATGAGAACGCTCAACCTTCGCTGGGACAGGTCACGTACGACCTCACACGGAATGGCAGGAACGAAGCCGCACGCGATTCGTACGCGGATCGTACGGTGATAGTGCGCGATCCGTACGGTTCATTGGGTAGGGTCTCGACAGGAGGTCCTCTCATGTCCGAATTGTTCGAGGCGGTCGACGCACTGCTCGCGTCCCGTGCCACGCTGCCCCCGCCGGAGGAGCGCAAGCGGCTGCGTACGGCGCACGGGCTGACCCTGGACGAGGTCGCCGCCGCGCTGAAGGTACGCAGGGCCACGGTCAGCGGCTGGGAGTCGGGCAGGACGGAGGCCCGCCCACCGGAGCGCGACGCGTACGCGCGCCTCCTCGCCGGCCTCGCGCAGCTCTACCCCGCCCCGACGACGCCCACGACAGCGCCCGACGGATCCGGGGGAGTACCCGAGACGCCCACCGGCCGGACGGCCCCGGCGCCGCAGACCCCGGTCATGACCGAGGACAGGAACCCCCAGACCGTCCCGGCCCCCTCCGCCGAGCAGACCCAGCACCCCGCACCGCCCCTGGCGCGCACCTCCGGGAACACCTCGACGCCCCGCCGCCCCGGCACGCGGACGGCGGCCCCGGCCGGTACTCCAGCCAGCACCCCAGCGGGCACCCCGGCGAGCACCGGAACCGACCCGCGCTTCGCGAACGGCCCGCTCGCGGTGGTCGATGTCGACACCGACGGACAGGTGTCGGCGTACTGCCCCGGCGGCCTGGTCCTGGACGTGCCCGCCAAGTCCGTACCGGCCCTGGTCGACTGGACACTGACGGAAGGCAGACTCGGGCAGCCGAAGCTGTCCGGCCCCGGCAAGGACGCCGACCCGCTCCTCGTCCTCACCGCTGCCGCCCTGGAGCGCTACGGCCTGCCGGTCACCCTCACCGAGGAGGAGCAGCTCGCCGGACGGATCCCCGACGGCCACAAAGTCATCAGGCAACTCACACGCGCCGACTGGAAACTGACCGGGCGTGGCTTCGGTCCGTGGGCGCGGATCTACCGCCCCGCCACGGGATCGGAGCGGTCCTGCGTGCAACTGTGCATCCCGTCCTGGAACGCGCTCGACACCCGGCACTGGGGCACAGCCGCCCAGCTGGCCCCGCCGGAACTCGCCCGCGTCCTGGGCGTTTTCGCGACCAGGGTGATGACGCCGCGCGGCTCCACAGCGGTGACCGGCCTGGAACTCATGACCGCCCTCCACCCGCCGACCCGCGCCTCCGCACCCGACGCCGACGGCCGCAGGCACTCCGAGTACAACCCCGGCTCGCTGGGGAAGGATCCGGTGGACCCGGCGCCGTGCGAGGCGCCCGACGGCCACCCCGTACTCAAGGACCTGCCCCGGTTCCACATCCGAGGCCCCGCCGAGAAGGTCTTCGAGGAGGCGTACGACTGGGCCCGGCCCATGACGGACGACGAATGCACCCGCCGCAACCTGGTCGGCCTCGACGTGAACATGGCCTTCGCCGCCGGTGCCAACGGCCTGGTCGTCGGCCTCGGCGCGCCGACCCACGTCAGGCAGCCGGTCTTCGACCCGAAGCAGCCCGGCTCGTGGCTGGTCGACCTGTCCCATGCCGATCTGTCACGGGTGAAGCTGGCCAAGGACAAGTGGGCCGAGCTTGACGGCACCCTGCTGCCGAGCCCGTTCACCCCGAAGGGCGACCGCCCCGAGGGCCCGGCGTGGTACGCGACCCCGACCGTCGCGTACGCGGTGGAACTCGGCTACGACGTCCAGCCGATCGAGGCCTGGGTCCGGTACGACACCGGCCGCTACCTGGACGGCTGGTACAGCCGGCTCCGTGACGCCTACCTCGCCACGATGGCCGACCTCGGCGTCACCGCCGACATCCCGCCGGAGGAGTTCCTGAAGGCGATGGACGGCTATCAGAGCCGTGACCCGGAACTCGCCACCGTCGTCTCGGCGATCAAGGCGACCGTGAAGGGCGGCCTGGGCAAGCTGCGCGAACGCCCGCGCGGGGAGGGCTGGCGGCCGGGCGAGCCGTGGCGGGCCCTGTCCCGCCCGACGTGGCGGCCGGACATCCGCGCCGCTGTCATCTCCCGTACGCGCGTCAACCTCCACCGCAAGATCGTCAAGCACGCCGCGTTCACCGGCCAGTACCCGGTCGCGATCCTCTCCGACTGCGTCGTGTACGCCGTCGACGGCGAGAGCCCGCTGGACTTCCTGCCCTACCGCCAGGGCAAGCCGCTGCCGGGCGGCTTCAAGCTCGGCGTGAACCCCGGCCTGGTGAAGTGGGAAGGCACCCAGACCGTCCTGTGGGGAGAAGGCGTCCGGGAGCAGTTCGACGCCCCCGCGCTCAACCTCGCCCGCTACATCAAGGACGGCACCGTCACCGACGCCGACGGCGGAGAGTAGGAGCACACGATGACCCTGTTCGGGGACGGCCTCGACAAGGCGGTGCAGCAGGCGTTCACCCGCCCGGCGCCCAAGAGCGCCGGCGCGCAGATGCGATACCTGGTCAAGCAGTACAAGGGCACCAAGGCCGTCGCCCAGATGCTGCGGATCTCCCAGCGCACGGTCGAGCGGTACGTGAAGGACCAGATCAAGACGCCGCGCCCGGACCTGGCCGCGCGCCTGGACCGCGCGGTGAAGGCCCGCTGGCAACCGCAGGTCAAGGCCAAGGCCCGCGAGAAGGCGGCGTCGACCGGCGGCATCGTCATCGACACCCGCGCCCGCCTCGGCTACACCGCGCCGATCGGCTCCACGGACCAGGACCGCATCCGGCACCTGACCGTCGCCCTGCCCCCGCAGTACGCCGCCCGCCTCTTCGACGCACAGGAAGCCGGCGCCACCGACGCCCATCTGAGGGAGATCGCCGCCGAGGCGCTCAAGGAGGTGTACTTCCAGGACAGCGGCCGTCGAGCCGGGAGTTTGGAGGAGGTCCGTTTCACGGACATCGAGCACCTCGAGTTCGGCCTGTAGGGGCCGTCACGGTGCGTCGCGTAGCTGCAGAAGATAGGTCGCGGTCAGCGCCACGGCACGGTCCTTGTCATGTGATAGCTCCTCGAGGACATGCGACGCTGTACTCCCCGGGACGTCTGCCAGTGCTTGGGTCAGCCGCACGCGCACGGTCGCTTCGGCGGCGTCGGCCGTGAGGCGGTCGACGAGCCCGGTGGCGACCTGCTCCGCCGTCGCGGGGTCGTTCGCCAGCGAGCTCAGCGCATCGGCCGCGTCGGTGTCGTTCCTTCCTTCCACGATCATGTCGAGGAGCGTCGGGATCGCATCGTTCACCCCTCGTGTCCCCAGGGCCAGGGCTGCATGCCCGCGGACTACGGCATCGGGGTGTGTGAGGGCGTGGCGCAGCCGGGCGGCGGCCTCATCGCCGGGCAGCTCGGTAAGGGACTGGACGGCTCGTTCCCGTACCGCGGCTACTGCTGAGTCGAGGCCTTCCGCGAGCAGCGCCGTACCACCGTCGCCTGATCGTGCCAGGGCCCATTGCAGGGCTCCGGCGACGACGGGATCCGCCTCGTTCAGTACCGCCTCGACGAGAGCTTCCACCGGAACCGGAACCTCGTCGGCGGAGGAAAGGGCCGCGCGCTGACGCGCGTCGGCGCTCGTCGACCTCAGGGCCTGGAGGATCGCGACGACCTGGAGGACATCTTCCCAGTCGGAGGGTTCGGTGGCGTCGATCCGGCGGAGCTGCGTGAGCAGCTCGGTCTCGGCCGCGATGCGCTCCCGCGTCTGACGGACGAGGTCGGTGACGAGCGCCGAAGGAGTGAAGCCGGGATCGTCGAGCGCACGCCCGATCTCACGCAGCGAGAGGCCCAGCGACCGAAGGCTCTCGATATGGAAGATCCGCCGGATGTCGTCACCGGAGTACTCCCGGTAGCCGGAGCCCGTACGGCCCGAAGGCCGTACCAGGCCGAGCGCTTCGTAATGCCTGAGCATGCGGGCACTGACCCCGGACCGTCGCGCCACCTCACCGATCAACACGCCCTATCATCCCTCCTGGCCGGACCCGCCGAGTGCCACGACGCGTTTCGCCTCCTCGATCGCGAACTCGAAGCCGGCGTCCGGGTCGTGCAGCAGTCGTTCCGTGGCGAGCGCGTGCGCCCGCACACGCCGGTCGGAGGCCGTCGAGGCAGCGCGCAGAGCCGGCATGACGGCGTCGCCCAGTTCGACCAGCGCCCGGCTGAGACTCAGCTGGGTCTCCCGCTCGCCGCGCCCGAGCTGGGTCGCGAGCACAGCGGCCAGCCCGGCCTCCTCACCCTCCGGTACGAGGATGACGGCGGCCCGCCAGGCGCTCCTCGCCACGTCGTCGTCGCCGTCGGACAGAAGCGCCCGGGTGATCGAGGGCCACGCCTGACGGTCTCCGATCTTGGAAAGGGTGTGCAGGGCCTGGCTCCGTGCCTGCGCGCCCTGAGACCGGAGTTCACGGAGCAGTGCGGGGAGGGTGAGAGATACGGGGTGCCGTGTGAGTGCCCAGGTCAGCATGTCGCGGACGAAGAACTCCGGCTCGATGGCGCTGCGCTCGATGAGCTTGTCGACGAAGCGTGCGTCCGGTGTCGTACCGGCCGCGAGTGCCGCGCGCAGCCGTACGGACGAGCGGTCGTCGTCCAGGCCCTGAAGCGTTCGCGGGATATCGGTGTCCTGCTTGATCGTGGTCATCGGGACCACCTCCTCGGCGAGCAGTGAAGTCCTTGTCACCGTGTCAAGGTCAAGCGGTCCTTACGGGGAAGCGGGGAAAAGGAGCGGGTCCGGGGGCGTAGCCTGCCCCCGGACCCTGTCGGTGCCGCTCACATCACACGCCGGCACGCTTGAGGACCCGGGTCATTCGTCATTGCGTCGCGTCCTGCCTTTGGACCACCGCCGATCGAGCTCGGCGGACCAGATTCGAACTGGCATTTCGACGCACCAGGGCCCGGGCCCGGTCGATCCGGCGATGAGCGGCGCATGCTGAGTCTGGAGCAATAGTCTGAGATTGACCGCGGTCTGCCTCTGCCTGGTTGGGCCATCCCGGCGGGAAGTGCCGGGAGGAGGACTCGAACCTCCACTTCAACCGCGGATGTCACGACAAGGCTCAGCTTCAGCTTTGCGCTCCTCGCGCACCCCGACCGCGGTTCCGCGACCGGGGAGTTGGTGGTGTCCCGGCTACCCGAAGAGGTAGCCGAAGACGGCGTCGCCGGTCCGCTGGTCGGTGACTTCGGCGCTGTTGGCCTCCTCGCGGGCGAACTTGACCGCCTGCTGGAGCTTCTCCACGCGCTCGAGCAGCTCGTTGACCCGCCGGGCCGGCAGCGCGCCCGAGAACTTGACCGTGGTCCAGTATCCGACCGGTATGTCCTCGTAGTAGACCTCGACCTGCGCGGGGTGCTTGTCCGTGGCCTCCGCCTTGACGTGGTTGCGCGGTACCTTCTTCGTACGGACCGTGCGGACGACCTCCGTCTTCCACGCGTCCGTCGACGGGTCCTGCGTCCACGACTCGGCGGCGTCCAGCACCGGAAGCTTGCGGACGAAGGTGTTGATGTCCGTCAGCTGCTTCTCCAGGAAGAGCAGATACGCGACGGGCACCCGCTCCACGAGCACGCGCCCGTCGACCGAGACGTCGGCGCGGGCTTCGCAGTTCGCCCAGTCCTTGGTGGCCGTCACGTCGAAGAGACGGGTCAGCGCCCGCGCGGTGTCGCGCAGCACGTCCTCGGCCTTCACCTGCACCAGTGTCGACTCGGGCGGCAGCTGCTCGCCCTCCTCGTCCTTCGGCTGGTACGTACGGGAGATGCCGGCGAGCAACGCGGGCTTCTGCAGGCCGTGATGAGCCGCCGTCAGGTCCTGGTGCGCCCGGGACTTGACGCCCTTCTCCACTGCGATGATCTGGTTGAGTTTCGTTGCCACGCCGCTGACCTTAGACCGACGACCACGACCGGTCGAACGCTTTTACGACCCGACCGCACCGAAAATCGCCCAGTTCGCTGCGCAGCACCCCGGCACTGCTGAGGGGGCGTGCGGGTCGACGCCTCCGCGGCCCTGATGCTCGTGCGGGCGGGCGATCGGCGCCTTGTGGGGCCGTCGCGGGCCGGGAGGGGGGCGAGCCTGGTCACCGCCCGCCCGGCGCTCCTGGAGGGGTGGTGTCCTGGGTGGCTGGGCCGGGTCCGGTTGGGGTTGCTGCTGGTGGTGGTGGTGCAGGCGGATGGGTGCTGTGCGCAGTCCCCGGTGCGCGCCTGCTGGGGTTTCAGCGGTGCATGGGGTGTCAGCGATGCATGGTGGTCTCCCGGTGGATGCGTGTCAGCTTCTCGGGGTTGCGGACGGCGTAGAGCCCGGTGATGAGGCCGCCCTCGAGGCGTACCGCCAGGACGGTGTCGATCTCGCCGCCCGTGCGCAGGATGAGTGCCGGGTGGCCGTTCAACTGTGCCGGTTGCAGGGCCGTGGACGTGAGCCTGCTGAGCAGATGGGCCACTGCATGGGCGCCGATGACGGGTTGTAGTGCGGCCGGTACGGCTCCGCCGCCGTCGGTGAGGAGTACGACGTCGGGGGCGATCATGTCGAGCAGGTGCTGCAAGTCGCCTGTTTCGATGGCGTGTTGGAAGGCCGTGAGCGCGTGGCGTGTCTGGGCGGGGGAGACGGCTTCGTGTGGTCGGCGTGCCGCGATGTGGGTTCGTGCGCGGTGGGCGATCTGCCGGACCGCGGCGGGGGTCTTGTCGACGGCCTGTGCGATGTCGTCGTAGGCGAGGTCGAAGACGTCGCGGAGCACGAACACGGCACGCTCGGTCGGCGCGAGCGTCTCCAGCACGAGCAGCATGGCCATGGAGACACTGTCGGCCAGCTCGACGTCCTCGGCGACATCGGGCGCGGTGAGCAGGGGCTCGGGCAGCCAGGGCCCGACGTAGGACTCCTTGCGCCGGCGCAGCGTACGCAGCCGGGTCAGTGCCTGGCGGGTGGTGATGCGGACCAGGAAGGCACGCGGGTCCCGCACCGTGGTGTGGTCGACGACCGCCCAGCGCAGCCAGGTCTCCTGGAGGACGTCCTCTGCGTCGGCGGCGGAGCCGAGCATCTCGTAGGCGACGGTGAACAGCAGGTTGCGGTGGGCGACGAACGCCTCGGTGGCACCGTCCATCCCCGTGGCGCGAGGCCCGTGCCCACTCACGCCGGTCACCCGCTCGGTGCGCTCGTCCATCGTCGGCTCCTGCCTGTTGCGTGTCTCGTTCGTGTCGCGCACAAGACGCCGCCGCTCACGGCTTTGTGACACAGAAGCTCGGTGGCCGTCGTCACATCGCTGCGCTGTCACAAAGCCGTGGCGACCGGCGCCTTGTGTGCGTCAGGACGCTGCACGGACGGTCCGCGCGGCACACGATTCGATATGCGAGGACGTGGTGATGGAACCCCGTATGAACCTGTTCGCTCACGAGATCGGCGCCAGGATCGGTAAGCGGATCTTCGCCGTCAGCCAGGTGATCCGGCAGTCGTCGCTGCCGGAGCCGACGCAGGAGCTGGTGCAGCTGCGTGCCAGCCAGATCAACGGCTGCGGTTTCTGTGTCGACATCCACACCAAGGACGCCGCGGCCGCCGGTGAGACCTCCGCCCGGCTGAACCTGGTAGCCGCCTGGCGTCACTCCACGGTGTTCACGGAGGCCGAGCGTGCCGCGCTGGCCCTGACCGAGGAGGGCACACGGATCATCGACGGCTATGAGGGTGTCCGCGACGAGACCTGGGCCCGCGTGCGCAGGCACTACGACGACGACCAGGTCGTCGCGCTGGTCTCGCTGATCGCCATGATCAACGCGACCAACCGTCTCGGCGTGATCCTCAACAACCAGGGCGGCGCCTACGAGCCCGGCAGCCTCGCCACCGTCGCCGTCTGATCACCCTTGACGCCGGCGGGCAACGCGGGCTTCAGCGGGCCGGCCCTCGACCGTTCGATCAGGGCCGGCCCCCGAGCTGGGCGTCCCCGTTCCCGATGACGTGACGCGATCGGTGTCTGCTCTCACAGGGCACCCAGTACGAAGATCCCGACGATGAAGGCCAGGAACACGAAGGCGACCCAGCCAACGCCGAGCGCGAGCCCCAGTCCCGAGGTGGGCAGGGGGGTCGGCGACGTGCTCCTGGTGGAGTGACCCCGCGTGCTGTGCTTCACCTTGCTGGCGCGACGTCCGGCGGGCCGCCGCGCTCCGCATCGCGCCCGCCGAACTTGCCGCAACGCGCAGCCCGTTCCGGTCCTGTCATGGGGCCCGCTCGGTCGATCGGTGTGACTGGCCCGAACCCGCCCTGCGGCGTGTCGGCCTCTTGAGGGTTCGTGTCTGTGGCACGCCGGCTGCGTCCCGTCTCCACTGCGGTATGCCGCCAGACCGCTCCGCGCGGAGCCCAGCGTGAGACCGGTTCCGATGCCGGTGGGGGCCGGGTGGCAGCTCGGCGCCGACGGGGTCTGGCGGACGGATGAGGCGGCCGTGACGGACCACCACCGTGATGCCGGATGGGGAGATGAAGTCCCCCTGCACCGGGCCCGCTGCGAACACCTCTTCCATTAGCCCCGGAGCGGGAGCCGTTGATCTTCGCGTACGGATGACGCGGCGCCCCTCACGTCGCCCCCCCCACCTCTGCTCCGAGGCGGAACCACGCCCGGTAAGGAGGCCCAGAAGGTCGACGCCGCGGACGGTGACGTTCTCACCCAGCTGACCCGCCGGCACACCGCTCTCCCTTGAGGGCGAGCTCGTCGAACAACTTCCTTGTGCATCAGGCGCCCTTGGCGCAGGTCCGGCAGATCTCGCAGTTCCGGCAGGTCCGGCTCGGAGGACGGGCGGAACTGGTGGCGGCTGGTCTCGCCCGCGTGAACGTCCCCTTCGATGCCCAACCCGGCGATCAGTCTGACGGACATTCGGTGAGGTCTGCTGACCGAGTACATCTCACTGCTGCTCACCGCCACCACCCGGCCGTACACCCCCTCGTTCCCTGTACTCCGCCGGTGTGCAATGCCGGTCATAAGGACACGGCGTCGGACTCCACGGGCCGGAAACATCCTGCCGCGTGACAGGCCGTTCCGTCCGGATCAACGCCGCCGGCTCCGGCCGCGGCTGTGTGCACCGAACCAAGGGCTAACCCGTACACGGCCTCCGGGTCAGGGGCGCCGGGTGGCCAGGGTGATCGACGTGGGGTGATGCAAGGTCGAGCGGGCCGTCGCATGTCCAGGTCTCACCGTCGTACGGGCAGTCCGAAGTTGTCCCACGGCAGTTCGGGGTCGCCCGTGGCGGGACTGAGCACATGGCGTGCGAGCACGCGTCGCCTGGCCTCGCCACCCGCGCAGGACGCGAGCAGGGACGTGCAGCGCCACATGCAGGGCGGGCTGTGGGAGGAACTTGAGGAGTTCTCCTCGGCAGAAGTCGGCGGTGTGCCGGTGAGCGGTCCTTTCCGCAGCCGCAGCCGCAGCCGCAGCCGCAGCCGTAGCCGTCGCCGTGTCGGGCCGGCTCGGCCTCCTCGTCGAGCCGAGGTGGTAGAGGTCGTGGAAGCTCTGGAACGGCTCCGACTCGCAAGCCGGCAGACGCACTGAATACGGCAAGCTCGCCCCGACCAGTACGGCAAGTTCGCCCCGCCCGCCGCATCGAGGAGCACGCTGCGGGGTCCGAGGCTGGTCACGCCGGGTCCCTCGCTGTCGACGTCCCGACCGGGTGTGTCTCCGCTCAGAACAGGCCGAGGACGGACCAGTCCTGGGCCTTCGTACCGATCTGCACGAATCTGGTTGACATGCCGCAGATCCTGAAAACAGCAGGCCTGCCTCAGACTGAGAGCAGGTCCACCACGAAGATCAACGTAGAGCCCGCAGGGATCAGTGGCGAGGGTGACTGCTTGCCGTAGCCGAGGCGCGGGGGGACGATGATCTCGCGCCGGCCGCCGACCTTCATCCCCCTGATTCCCCGGTCCCAGCCCTTGATGACCCTGCCACCGCCCACGGCGAACTTGAACGGCTGGCCGCGGTCCCAGGAGGCATCGAACTCCTTTCCGGTCTCGTAGGTGACCCCGACATAGTGGACGCGGACGACTCTGCCCGGCTTCGCCTCGTCCCCGTCCCCGACGACGAGGTCCCGGATCGTCAGCTCGGTGGGAGCGTCACCCTGCGGAACATCGATCTCGGGCTTCGTCCGTTCACTCATCGCAGCCTCATCCCTCTCCGCCGGAAGCCCTCGTAGGGAGCAGCCGGCCACATGGTCACTCCATGCGGTAGACGATCACGTTACCGAGTACGCCGGCCCCGCAGAGCGCACCAATCCCGAGGGAACACGGCACGTGTACGGGAACCGCCCGGTGCCCAGCACACCGCACGAGACCGACCGGGAACGCCCACGAGGGGTTCGGCTGCGGTTCGACGGCTCTGAGCAGGCACACGCGCTCGTTTGCGCTGATCGGTCCTTCGTAAAAGTCTCGTCCTCCAGCCACGCCCGCACGGCGGAGGCGGCCTGCACGAGGTCAGGCACGCTGGCTTCGGGCTGTTCCTGTTCCGGTGACAGACTCTGCTGTTCCTTGGGCTGCCTAGGGTGTTCTTCGAGGAGCTCGTACTCGGCACGTGTGCTCTGCAGCAGCGCACGCCAGGACGCGACGGTGGGACGCCTGCGAAGCAAGGCGCGTCGTGGGGTCTTCTTGGTGCCAGGGGCCGGTGGTGAGGCGCCTGGGGCGTGTCCTGGCGCCTTGCGGCGCCCGGACCGGGCGCTGCGCGCGCTCACGCCCCTGTGTGCGCCGATGCCGTCCGTGAGAGGGGAGGGCCGCTCCGTTCTCCGGCGCCACCTGCGAAGCCATACGGGATCTTCGCGGTGCGCACCGAGTGCTTGGTCTTGCCGCTGAGGGTGTCGACGGGCAGGCCGCGCGGGTGCAGGACGACGTCGCCGGCGAGGAGGGAACCGGGGCAGTGCCGGTTGTGCGGGTTCGCTCAGGCGCCGTGTCGCCGGGCGAACCGTCGAAGGTCCGTGGTGTGGGTGGCTTGTGCGGCGACTTTGAGGGCTGTCGTGTCAGGGACGGGTCGCCCCCAGCTCGGCCAACTGCTCTGGGTGGCAAGCTGATCGCCGGGCGCCTGGACACCGGCGAGATCGATGGGCAGGAGCTGGCCGACCTGGCCGCGGCCCTGCTCGTCGCGGGACACGAGACCACAGGCATCATGATCGCGCTCGCGACAAGGCTCCCAGCCCGCCCGCGCACCAACAGTTCGCCGTCCGGCCGCAACCTGTGGCCGCCGCGGCCGGCGGCAAGCGGCATCACGGTGGAGCACGCCCCGCCGAGAGACGTAACAGCGGAACAGTCGTACGAAACCGCTTACCCCTCCGACAAGCCGGACTGAAGCTCCTGTAGATCGTCAAGCCGGGCTGCGAGGTCCATAGGATGCGTTCGTGGCTCGGTCTGGTGAGGTGAAGGCGACGTTCTGGGGTGAGGGCCTGTACGGGTTCAGCCCCCGCTGACCGACGCGGTCGTTCAGGATGCTGAGCTTCAGCTCGGTGTCCGCCTGCCGGCCTTGTTGCTGGAGATTCTGCGGGTTCAGAACGGCGGTCTGGTGGCGGAGTTGTGGAACGTGTTCCCGACGGACGTACCGACGTCGTGGAGCGAGAACCACATTCCGCTCGACGACATGATGGGCATCGGTTGTCACGACGGCCAGCCGTCCTTGCTGGACTCGCCCTACTTGGTTGAGGAGTGGGGCCTTCCGTCTCCTCTGGTTCTGCTTTCCGGTGATGGTCGCTGCTGGATCGCTCTCGACTACAGGGTCTGCGGAGAGCGGGGGGAGCCGTCCGTGACGTGGTTCGACGTGGACGGCGACACGGAGATCCCGCTGGCCGCGGACTTCCAGATGTTCATCGAGGGGCTGACTGCGGCCGCGTCGTTCGACCTCGATGACGCGGACGGAAGGCGGTCGGTGTCATGATCTGGCGTTGGCCGAGCCTGCCGTGTTCAGGATGCCTGTGCTTCTGAGGTGTCTGTAGACCTCGCGGGCGACGAACCTCTTGAGGCACCGCACGATGTCGTTGGCGGATATGCCTCGGTGGTGCGTCTGGCGACGTAGTCCCGGTCCGTTGGTCGTGCCGCGGTCCCCGCCGCGGTTGATGCGATGCTGGTTGGTCCGGCCGGACGAGGCGGGGACCGGGGCCGCCCTGCACAGGCGCGCGAAAGACGCTTCGGACCGGAGCCTGGTCGGGGTTGTCTCCCGAGGTGATCAGCAGTTGGCCGGCCGTCTCGGTGCCCACCCCGGGCGAGTAGATACTGCTGGTCGGGCAGGAGTGTGTCGTACTGGGCGCACTGGGTGGTCAGCCACGAGGCGAGGGCGCTGCTGGTACTGGGTAAGCCAGCCGTGGCGTCCAGCGCGTGACCGTCTCGTCTGTCTAAGTCGGGTCGGTGAGGTCACTGGCGGACCAGGTCCGGGCGAGGGTGTCGATCAGCAGACGGATGGGCAACCCACGGAGCTCGTCCCGCAGAGCGGGGGGAGCAGTGACCAGCAGAGGGCGGATCTGGTTGATGGTCGGCGTCCGTGCCTTGATGGCGCTCTTGCGGCGGGCGGACCACGCGCAGCGCGTGAATCGCTTCCACGATCCCGTCCCGGCTCTTCGAAATTCCGCTCGCGGGACCGGACAGGACGGCAGCGCCTCCCGAACGCGGAGCGCGGTCGCCGGCAGATCGGCCGGGTCGCGTACTGGTCAGGCCGCGGAGGCGGAGGGGCCGGCGGGATCGTTCGGATCGGTGGCGGTGAGGCGGCGGGCCAGGACGTGCTGGGTGGGAGCCTGGTGCCCGCCTGAGGCGAGGATGCGTACTTCGTTGTGGTCGCTGATCTCCGCCCGGATGATGCCGGTGGGGTCGGCGTAGACGGGATGGCCGCCGGGCCCCTTGGCAGAGGTGCGCTCGACGATCACGACGTCCTGGGCCGAACCCGTGTCGTCGGAGAACATCAGCTCGTATCGGACTGGGCTCATTCCGCCCATTTTACGCCGAAGGCCCGGAGACGCCCCCGGCCAAGCAGCAGAGAAGCCGCTGGTTAGAGTGGTGCGAGGCCGCGCCGCCGCACCAGGGTCGGGGGCGAGACCGGGGCCGGCTGTCGACCACAGGGGTCCCGGGCGGTCTACCGACCCGCTCCGTCTCGTCCGGCCCACGGCCGCCTGCCCCGGAAACCCCGCATCACGTGAGTACCGACATCGCTCCGCATCCCGACCCCGCCTCGGCCGTGACCGGCTCCGCCGCCGTCCCCCGCAGCCGGCGCCCGCGCCTGGCCCGTATGGCCGGCCGTGCCCCGGCGCGACCGACGCCTGCGACCGCCGCCCACAACGTCAGCGCCGCCACAGCGGCCCTCCTCGCGCTCGTCGCGATCGGCGCCGCCCTCCACGAGCCGGTGCTCATACCTCCGCTCGCCGCCAGCGCCGCCCTGGTCCACTGCGCCCCCGCGCTGCCGTTGGCCCAGCCGCGAAGCGTGGTCGTCGGCCACCTCCTCGGCGCCGCCGCCGGATACGCGGTGGCCCTCGCGGCGCACGGCAGCGCATGGGCCGCCGCCCTCGCCGCCGGTGTCACCATCGCCCTGACGACACTGGCTCGGACCCCGCACTCGCCTGCCTGTGCCACCGCCGTCGTCATCGTCCTCCAGGAGCCTGCGCCGGGCAGGTTCGTCCCCCTGCTGTTCGGGTCCACGGTCCTGCTCGTACTGACCGCGTACGCCGCGTCCCGCGTCCGCCGCGCGGCACCGAGGTACCCCGCCTACTGGTGGTGACCCGCTCCGGCCCAGGGCGTACGCCAGAGTGCGCCCCGCGACGACGCCGCACGCACTCCTCCCGTGGGCGTGGGTGGGCGGCGGGGCCCCGGTGCGACCCGGGGGCGCCATCCCTCCCGTCCGCCTTTCCCCTAGAGCCTGTCTCTCCGATCATGATCGGAGCCAGATGAGGAGTGCGGCGGCGGTGACCGTGCCGAGGTAGACGTATCCGCGCTTGTCATAGCGGGTGGCCACGGATCTGAATTGCTTGAGCTTGCCGATGGCCCGCTCCACCGTGTTGCGACCTCTGTACCGGCCTTTGTCGAAGCCCGGGGGCCGTCCGCCGCGTGAGCCCCGGCGCAGGCGGGCGGCCTTGTGGTCCTTCTTCTCCGGGATCACGTGCCGGATGCCGCGTCTGCGGAGGTAGGCACGGATCTTGCGATTGCTGTACGCCTTGTCGGCGCTCACGCTGTCCGGGGTGCGGCGGGGACGGCCGCGTCCCACGCGTGGGACATGGATCTTGCCCATGACTGGCTCGAACTGTGTGCAGTCCGCCCGTTGTCCCGGAGTGATCAGTAGAGACAGCGGGCGGCAGTGGCCCTCCGCGGCGATGTGAATCTTGGTGGTGAGGCCGCCTCGGGACCGGCCGAGAGCTTCGCCCGGGGCGCCGCCCCCTCCAGGAGGCCGTGCGGCATCGCCATGGATGACACCCGCCGAGCTGGCCTTCGGCGTCCCCCTTTTGAAGGGCCCGGCGGGGGCGGTGGAGTCCGAGGTGCACCGGCGGCGTGCTGGTGAGCGCGCGTGATGGTGGAGTCGACGTTGATGTTCCAGTCGATACTGCCGTCGGCGTCGGCGGCGGACTGGACGTGCCGCAGGAGCCTCTCCCAGGTTCCGTCGGCCGACCACAGCAAGTGCCGCTCGTGGACGGTCTTCCACGGGCCGAAGCGTTCGGGCAGTTCCCGCCACTGGACCCCGGTGCCCAGCCGGTGGATGATTCCGTTGATTACCTGCCGTGATCGCGCCAACGGCCGCACCGGTTGTTGCCCACCGGCAAAAGCGGCTCCAGCAGCGCCCACTCGCCGTCTGTGAGATCCCCCCGACTCAGCATGGTCAGCCTCTGAGTCTCCCTGTCCGCAGTGCTGCGGCTATTCGATGACCGCAGTGGCTTCGACCTCGACCAGGAGGTCCGGGTCCCCCAGCGCCGCGACGCCCAGCAGAGTGATCGGCTTGACCGGATCGATGCCCAGTTTCGCTGCCGCCCGGCCCACACCCTCACCCAGCAGCGGCATCTTCTCGGGACTCCAGTCGACGACATAGACGGTCAGCTTCGCCACGTCGTCGAAGGAGCCGCCGATCGCGGCCAGAGCGGTGCTGATGTTGAGATAGCACTGCTCGACCTGAGCGGGGAAGTCCCCTGGGCCCACGGGCCGTCCGTCGGCGTCGCGGGCGACCTGTCCCGCGAGGAACACCAGCTTCGATCCGGTGGCGACCGACATCTGCCGGTAGACCTCGGGCTTCGGCAATCCTTCGGGATTGAGCAGCGTCACAGACATGAACGGCCTCTTCCTCGTGGCATACGGAGCGGCAAGATCGGCTTCCATCAAAGCATAGCGATGCTATGTATTGTGAGGCCATGGCAAGGACGAAAGACCCAGCGGTCCGCTCCCTGCTCCTCGAACGGGCCGCACAGATGCTACGGACGAGGCAACCGGTCACCCTGCGCACCGTAGTCACCGGAACCGGAGTATCAACGATGGCCGTCTACACCTACTTCGGCGGCATGGACGGCCTCTGGAAGGCGCTGCGGCAAGAGGGCTTCACCCGCCTGGCCACCCGGCTTACAGCAGTCACGACGTCCGCGGACCCGGTACGAGACCTCGCCGCACTGGGCGCCGCCTACCTGGCCAACGCCCTGGAAAACCCCGACCTCTACCGCGTCATGTTCGACGCGGGCTTCGACCTCGAAGACGCCGGCGCTGCCGACGAGCCCCTGCACCGTCTCGTCCAGGCCATCGAGCGGGCCAAAGCGAACGGCCGCTTCCGCGACGAGGTCGACCCGCTGGAGCTCGCAACACAGAGCTGGACCATCGGCCACGGACTCGCATCCCTCGTCGCCACAGGCCCCTTGCCGCACCAGACCCTTGCTCACGGCGCACCCATGCTGACCGCACTGTTCACCAGTGCAGGAGACGAACCCGCCCGATGCCGCCAGTCGGTTGAGCACGGCTGGGGTCAGCCAACCCCAGCCCCGCCCAACTCTCGTGATCGGAGAGACAGGCTCTAGTCCGTGGGGAGTCGTCGGGCCAGGTCCACGGCGAGCTGGCCGGCGGCCTGCCCGCGCGGTGCGAGGTCGCGCGTCCCAGCAGCCGCATGTACCCGACCGCGTCCCGGGCCTCTGCCGCGCTCAGCAGGGGCAGGCGCAGGCGGGGCTCGTCCGCGTCCGGGTAGCTGCCGATCACCGGCTCTTCAGTCTCCACACGGCGATCAACCCCTGGCGGAGACCCAAGGCCACGACCCGCACGGGGCAGGCGGTCTTCCGTCGGGTCGTCTTCTTCGTCGCGGACTTCTTGGCCGTGTTTTTCCTCGGAGTCTTCGTCTCCGCCATCGCGGGCATCTCGTGCACGGTTGCCTCAGCGCGCCCGCGTTCGAGTGTCAGAGCCCCTGGGGCGAGTCGTTGAGTGATTGCTCAGCCTGCCAGCGGGCGCGCACGACTCCGTCGAGGTCAGGCATGACAGCGGAGAGCAGAGGGAGGCGTTCATCGGCGTACATGGGCAGAAGCGCTGCAGCATGGGCGCCGGCGATTCGGCCAGCCAGCTCCGGGAAATCGTCTTCGTCGGCGATGGCGCTGTGGATCTGGCCGTCCGTGTCCTGCCAGACGCCTTCGACGAGACCCTCGGTGGGGAGGGTGTCGAGGACGGTGGCGGTGTCGGAGGAGAGGTCTGGCCACACGGCCAGGCGCGCGCGGGGAGCGAGGGCGGCGCGAACCGTGTCGAGGGTGTCGCTGGTGAGGCGATGCCATCGTGAGGCGTTTTGCACGTAGATCTCTTCCAGGAGTCCCGCGCTGCCGCTGGCGACTGCCCTGTGCAGGCCGTCCCAGAACGCGTCGTCGCCCGGCCGTGGAACGCCACTCTCGTTGGGTTCGAAGTCGTAAGGGGATGCGTCCAGGCGTTCCGGGAACAGCCCGAGCCCGCGGGTGCGGGCCAGCGCCATGGGGCAGGGCAGGGTGCTGCCGATGTACACGTACTGGTCCCAGCCGACGTGCACGGCGAACGCCCCCTCAGCCTCCAGCCGGCACCAGGCGCCACTGTCCCGGAGCATGAGCCGCACCAGCTCCAACCCGGTGTCCAGCAGCACCTCTGCTCCGTCGTGGAAGCCGGCAAGGCCGCCCGGAAGGAGCGGGCCGAGACCGAAGCCGTCCAAAGGCGGCTCGACACCGAAATGGACGAACGACGAGACCTCCGGCTCGCGCACGGACAAACGGTCGACGCCTGTATCCGCGGCGAACGCCTGAACCGCTTGAAGAAAGGCCGCCTCGACCTCGCCGTGATCGCTGGTCACGTCCTCGACACCGGTGTATTGCCCGTAGTCATCACGGTCGGCGGGGTCGTACTTGGTGACGCGATACACGTGGGAGAGCTGCACACCGACATCCTCCAGCGCTGCCCTGAGCAAGTGCCACGGATTTGCGACCCGACGACGACAGCGCACTACGAGACCACTCAGAAATGCTGGTCAGCATGTTGTGCACAAATCGCGAGACCCCATAGCTCTCAGGCTATGCAGCCCCGGCGCGTGACCACACCACTGGTGGCGCAGAAAGACGCGGACGGATTGCCTCGCCGGGATTCGAACCCGGGTTTCCGATTCCGGGCGAACCGGAGACCGGTGTCCTCGGCCGCTGGACGACGAGGGATGGAGGATGGATCCGGTCCCCGCCGCACGCGTGCTCAGATCGGGGACTTCGTATCGGTGAGATCGGTCTCGAGTAGCGGTGGGCCGGGCTTGGCGCGTGGCTGTCGGCTGGGATGGGGGTTGTGCCGTCTCGGGCGCTGGTGTCGGGGGTCAATTGGGGGAGTGCGTGGGCGTGGGCGTGGGTGTGGGTGTGTGAACGTACCCAGGTGGGTTGTGCAGCGAGAAGGGCCACAGCCGCACCGAGCTGTCGTCGCCACCTGTGGCCAGTTTCTTCCAGTCGGGGCTGAGGGCGATCGGCACGGAGCCCAGTCCTTCGGCGACCTCGGCCTCGCCGGTGACGGTTCGGGTCGTGGTGGACCACAGGAGCAGTTTCGCGGATCCGTCGACGTGGGCAACAGTGGCGATGGAGTCGCCGTCCGGGCTGGGCATCACCCAGTCGGCCCTCTCTGTGCCGAACGGCGTGATGCTCGAGTCGGTCCGGCCGTGCAGGCGTAGCCTGTCGCCCCCGCTGATGACGGCGCTTCCGTCGGGCGTGAACGCCACTGACTGCAAGCCGCTGTCCGCAGCCTTCAGCTCCGCGGGCTCCGAGGCCGATCCCGGCTCCCACAGGCGGAGCGTGCCTTCCTCGTCACCGATGGCGAAGGCCTTCCCGTCGGGGCTGAACGCGAGGGCCGTCACTGCTTCCCAGTCACCACCCGCCGTGCCGGTGAGCGCGCCGGTGGCGGCGTTCCAGAACAGGACGTCGCCGTCGCCGTTGGTCGCGATGGTCTTGCTGTCCGGGCTGAACGTGATCGGGTACGACACAGGGCCCCTGCGATCCAAGGTGTGGGTGAGGGCGCGGGTCGCCACGTCCCAGAGGTGTACGCGGTGTATGGGGCCGTTGGTGCCGGCGGCCAGGGTCCTGCCGTCCGGGCTGAACCGGACCTCGTACACCGCGATCGGATAGTCGTCCCGGGCAGGGTCCGGTGGCACTTCGATGGTGGCGGCAAGGGTGCCGCTGGCCACGTCCCAGAGCCGCACGGTGTCGTCCTCGCACCCCCCGGCCAGGAGAGTGCCGTCATGGTTGAACGCCAGAGACAGCACACGGCTCTGAGCACCAGTCAGAGCGATCCACGGCGCGGGTGCCTTGTCCCCGTCCCCGTCGAACTGCCTCATGGCGAGGGCGGACGCTCCCCCCACCGCGGCCAGCGCGGCCAATCCGCCCAGCAGGATGCTGCGACGGCGCGGACCGGGCGGATCCGCGCGACGCGGACCACCCTCGAGCGCGTCCGGAACGGCGGAGGAGGTGGGCATGTCAGCGAAGCCGTAACCGGCACCGGGGGCGGGCGCGCGGTCAGGGGCGGGGTCCACAACCACCGTGGGCGTGCGCGCGGGGGCTTCGGGTTCGCCTGCCGTGCCCCTGAGGGCTCGCAACCTCTGTGCGGCGGCTTGGGCGTCGGGACGGGCCGCCGGTTCCTTCTCGAGAAGTTCACCGAGCAGCTCCGCCAGCGGTCCCGCGTGTGTGGACGCCGGGGTGGGTTGCGTCAGCACGGCCGTGATGACGGCGGTCAGGGTCGGCCCGCCGAACGGCGGCCGCCCTTCGACCGCCGCGTACAGCGTGGCGCCGAGCGCCCACAGGTCCGCCGGAGCCTCGACGCGGCGGCCCTCCAGCTGCTCCGGCGGCATGAACTGCGGTGTGCCGATAACAGTGTGTGTCGCCGTCAGGTGCTGCGTGGCGTCGAGGAGTCGAGCGATGCCGAAGTCGGCGATGACCGGCCGGTCACCGGCGAGGAGGACGTTGTCAGGTTTGAGATCACGGTGTACCACCCCGGCGGCATGGGCGTGCGCCAGAGCATCCGCGATCCCGACGCCGAGGTCGACGACGCGCTCCCAGCCGAGGCGGCCCTGTGCCCCGACGAGCGCCCCGAGCGAGGGACCGGCGACGAACTCCATGACGATCCACGGGACGCCACGGTGGTGGACCACGTCGTGCACGGCCACCACGCCCGGGTGCCGGAGCCGGGCTGCGGCCCGCGCCTCCCGCTCCGTCCGCGCAATCAGTTCGGACCGCAGACCCGATGCCGCGTCGTCCGGCACCAGCACTTCCTTGACCGCCACCTCACGGTCGAGGCGATCATCGTGAGCACGCCAGACCCGGCCCATTCCGCCGCGACCGATCGCCTCGACCAGTCGGTAACGCCCACCCACCAGCTCTCCGGCTGCGCTCGTCATGCCAGTTACCCTAGAGCCACGCCTTCCCGTCCCCGCGCCCGCCCCGGTCAACCACTGAAGTGCCCGAAACCGCCTCGGGCCGGGGCTGGACCCAGGTGCGGTACATCCGCGAGAACACCCTGGCCGTGGTGAACGCCACCGATCGCCCACCACCAGCAGGTGTCAGTACTCGGCGGCGAGAGGGCGCATCGGCTCCGCTGCCATGGGGTGACCAAGCGGCTGCTGTTTTCCGGCCAGTGTGGGGTAGGTACGCTGTCGTGGAGGTGGCTGTTCCTACGGCTTGAAGGACAATCGCAGCGACGCCCGCGAGACTCGGACCAGTGGACTGGCGAGGGAGCTCCGATGAGGACACCTGACGGGCGCGGCTGGTGTGGAAGGTCTGTCATCCGTGCGAGCGGGGCGTCATCTCGAAAATCTCGCTCTCCCCGGAAGTACAGCGGCAAGGTCTTGGCACACGCCTCGTCGACTGGACACTCCTGGACGGTCCCGGGTATCACTGGACGACCAGCAGCCAGTCCCCGGATGGTCGGGCGTTCTTCCGGGCGATGACGGCACACACCGGCGCCGAGCTCCCGGCAGGAGCACGGACATGCGAGCACATGTGGAGTGTCGGCCCGGACGCCATAAGCCGATACTGGACCGACGACGTCGCCCACGTGGCCTGTCGGTGCCTCACCTCTGACTGAGGAAGAGGCGTTGGCACGCCTTCGTGTCGCAGGTGCCGTTCAACCCGTCGGGCGTGAGGCTCGCTGAGCCGGGATGGTAGTTGCCGGCCTGCAGGTGCCTTCGTAGGTGGGCCAGGGGTAGTACCGGGCGATGCCAGCGGGGCCGGGTGCTGACTGCAGTGCACGGGCCGGGTCGTGGAACTGGTCGCTGTCATGGGGTGAGCGGGTGTCGCAGGGGGCACCACGTGACGGCGGTCCGGGGGCCACCGCCATGGGTCCCGGGCGACCGGTATCACCGGCGGTGTGTGGGTGCTCGTTCACCCGCCCATGATGGGGGCCGTATGCGCCCAGCATGGCGCGTAGCGCAACCACCGCGTCCACCGGGACGTCCCGGTGCCCGTCTCGGCTATGGGGGCGGCTGCGTGGCCGGCGTCCGATCCGCCGGTTCCTCGGGTGTGTCCGGGCGCCGGCTCGCGGCCTCTGCCGCGATCCGCGTCGCGATCCCGTCCAGGAGGGTCTCCAGCGCGGCGAGGAACACCGTGGTCCCGTCCAGCCGCGCCATGTGGGTCACACTCCGCGCGATCGCGGGAAAGGCGACCGGGTCGGCCGCGGAGTAGTCGCGGGTCCATGCCTGTTCGTCGCCCGTACGGGCCGCCCCGTCGAGTGTCTCGAACGCCGCGTCCATCCCGGCCCAGGCCAGGGAGAAGTCCCCGTAGACCCGGTGCAGTACGGCGGCCAGCGCGGGGGAGCAGCCGGCCCGGCCGAAGGCGGCCAGGATGTGCTCCACGATCCGCATCTCGGCAGGGCGCCGGGTGGTGCGGTAGGTGGCCACGACCGCCGCGCCGGGGTGGCGCAGCGCCGTGTCACGCGTGCGCAGCGCGAGGTCGCGCAGCGTGTCGCGCCAGCTCTCCGAGGGTTCGAACCCCGTCAGCACCTCCTCGAACAGGCGGTCGGCCAGGACCAGATGGAGTTCGTCCTTGTCCCTGACGTGCCGGTACAGCGCGGAAGGGTCGACGCCCAGTCTGGCGGCGAGCCGCCGCACGCTGAGCGCCGCCGCGCCCTCGTCGTCGGTCAGCGCGAGCGCGGCGTCCACGATGATCCGCAGATCCAGCTCGACCTTGGGGGGACGGCCTCTGCCTCGTACTGCCATGGGGTGATCAGACCAGGTCGGGCAGCGCCTCCGCAAGCCCTGTCGTGCGGCGTGAAATCTTTTTACCCACACCGTTGACAAAATAGTGCGGTGAGCGGTTGTCTGCGGGGCACCCCGAACCGAGGAGTGCTGCTCATGGACCACGGAAGCCCTGCCTCCGGCGAGGCGTCGCCGCCCGTCGCCACGTTCCGCAAGACCCTCAGCACCCGGCACGGCGTGGTCATCGCGCTGGCCAACATCAGCCCCACCGTCAGCGTCGGCATCGGCCTCGCCTTCCTCGCCGCACTCGCCGGCACCGCGATGCCCGCCGCCTTCCTGCTCGCGGCCCTGCCGATCCTGGCCGTCTCCGGGGGCTACGCTCGGCTCGCCGCCCGCGATCCCAACTGCGGCACGGCGTACGTCTGGGTGCGCCGGGCGCTCGGCCCCTGGACCGGCTACCTCACCGGATGGACCTCGGTCGCCACCAACATCCTGTTCCTGTCGTACGCGGGCCAGCTCACCGGGCAGTTCACCCTCGGACTGCTCGCGGAGGCAGGCGTCACGGCGCTCTCCCCGGACGACGCCCTCACGGTCACCGCCACCGGCCTGATGTGGAGCGGCCTGATCGTCGTGAGCGCGCTGCGGGGGGTACGGGGCGCCACCGCGGTGCAGAGCGTGCTGCTCGGCGTCTCCGCAGTCGTGGTCACCGTCCTCGTGGCCACCGCCTTCGTCCGGGGTGACGCGGCCCCCGTCTCCGCCTCGTGGTTCTCGCCGTTCGCCTTCCCCGACACGCTCACGCTCCTCGGAGCGACCGTGATGGCGGCGTACATGTTCTGGGGCTGGGAGAGCGCCTTCTCCGTCGTCGAGGAGTCGACCTCGGTCCGCTCGCCGGGCCGGGCCGGGATCATCGCGATCCTCGTCACCACCGGGTTCTTCCTCTTCTCGGCCACCGGCTTCCTGCACGCCCTCACGCCCGAACAGCTCGCGGACCCGCTGTCCGGCGTCACCGAACTGGCCCGCACCTTCTACGGCACCGCGGGCGCGACCGCCGCCCTCGCCGCGATGCTCTTCGCCACCGTGGCCTGCATGCAGTCCAGCGTCATCGCGGGGGCCCGGCTCACACTCGCCATGGGCCGCGACGGGGTCCTCGGCCCGAGCTGGACCCGACTGCATCCCGCCTGGGGCACGCCTGTCACCTCCACCGTGCGCATCGCGGCCCTCGCCGTCGGGGTGTCGCTCGCGGGGCTGGCCGCCGGGTCGCTGTCCGAAGTGGTCGTCGCCGTCGTCAACTCCGTCGGCATCCTGGTCTCGCTGATGTACGGGGTCGGCGGCATCGCCTGCGTCGTCACCTTCCGCCGCGAACTGAGGGGCCGGATACGGGACATGCTCGTCGTGGGCCTCCTGCCGCTGCTCGGCGGCATCGCACTGCTGCTGCTCGGCGGCCTCGTGGCCCACCAGCAGTGGAACTCGGTGGACCACCTGGCCTTCGACGCCGAGAACGGACGCTTCCTCACCGTCCTGCCGCTCACCGTCATCGCCCTCGGCATACCCGCCGCCCTGTGGACCCGCTACCGGCGCAAGGCCGCCTACTTCACCCAGCCGCCGGCCCCTCTCGCGCCCGCCCCAGCCGCCGCCGGGGGCTGACCGCAGCCCGGACGCGGACGCGACACGCCTGCCCAGCCACCCTCCAAGCCTCCCCACCCCACCCCACCCGGAGCCCGCACATGCGCCACGCAGACCTCGTCCTCCTCAACGGCACCATCTGGACGGCATCCCCCGTACGCCACCGGATATCGGCACTGGCCGTCACCGGCGGCCGGATCACCGCCCTCGGCACCGACCGAGAGGTCCGCGAGCACATCGGCCCGCGCACCGACGTGACCGACCTCGGCGGCCGGTTCGTACAGCCCGGGTTCACCGACGCCCACATCCACCCGGTGATCGCTGGGATCGGCATGCTCGGATGCGACCTGAGCGCGGACCGCACCGCACGCGACTACCGAGCCACGATCGCCGCCTACGCCGCCGCCCACCCAGGGGCCGCCTGGCTCCAGGGCAGCGGCTGGTCCTTCGACGCCTTTCCGGGCGGTCTGCCGCACCGCGACCAGCTCGACGACATCCTCCCCGACCGGCCCGCCTACTTCCCCGTCCGCGACGGACACTCGGCGTGGGTGAACTCCCGCGCCCTCGCCCTGGCCGGGGTCGACCGGCACACACCCGATCCCGCGGACGGCCGCATCGAACGCGACGCCACGGGCGAACCCACCGGCGTCCTCCACGAGGGCGCCATGACCATCGTCGGCGCCCTCGTGCCCCCCGCCTCGGCGGCCGAAGCCCGAGCCGGGCTCCTCGCCGCCCAGGAACTGCTGCACTCGCTCGGGATCACCGGCTGGCAGGACGCCCTCGTCGGCACGTACGCGGGCTTCCCCGACCCCCTCGACACCTACCTCGCCTGCGACGCCGACGGCTCGTTGACCGCACGGGTGCGCGGAGCGCTCTGGTGGGAACGCGACCAGGACCTCGACCAGATCGACTCGCTGCTCGCCCGCCGCGAGAAGGCGGCCGGAGGCCGGCGCTTCACCGCCGGCAGCGTCAAAATCATGCAGGACGGGGTGGTGGAGAACTTCTCCGCCGCCATGCTGGAGCCCTACCTGGACTCCTGCGGCTGCCCGGGCGACAACGCCGGGATCTCCATGGTCGACCCCGCCGTGCTCCGCGACGCCGTCATCGCCCTCGACGGCCGCGGCTTCCAGATCCACTTCCACGCCCTGGGCGACCGGGCCGTCCGCGAGGCGCTGAACTCGCTCGAAGCGGCCGTGGCCGCGCACGGCCACACCGGCCTGCGCCACCACCTGGCCCACCTCCAAGTGGTGCACCCCGACGACATCCCGCGATTCCGCACCCTGCGCGCCGCCGCGAACATGCAGCCGCTGTGGGCCGCGCACGAACCGGCGATGGACGAGCTGACGCTGCCCTTCCTCGGGGAGGAACGGGGGCGGCGCCAGTACCCCTTCGGGGCCCTGCACGCGGCCGGCGCCGTCCTCGCGGCGGGCAGCGACTGGTTCGTCTCCAGCCCCGACCCCTGGCACGGCATCCACGTCGCCGTCAACCGCCAGGTGTGGGCGGAGGAGCTGGGCGAACCGGATCTGCGCCCCCCGTTCCTGCCCGAACAGCGACTGGCTCTCAGTGACGCCCTCGGCGCCTACACGGCCGGTTCGGCATGGGTCAACCATCAGGACGACGCTGGTGTGATCGCTGTCGGCCGTCTCGCCGACCTCGCGGTCCTGGACCGCGACCCGTTCGCCATCGCCCCGACCGACCTCCACGCCGTCCGCACGGTCGAGACGTACGTGGACGGCATGCGGGTCTACAGCGCGGACGGGCGTGCGGCCCCCGGCGCGCACTGAACGTGCCACCCTGCTCCGCCCGCTGGACTGCGAAGAGGCGTTCGCGAAGGCCCTGCCCGACGAGGAGTGATCCTCGCTGCTCCGTGAGACGGCACGAGCCCGTCGCCCGCCCGCGCTTGGGCAGTTCCTGGTCCTGACCGAGGGCCTGCGCGCGGAACGGTCGCCACGCAACTACGCGCAACCGGCTCGCCTCGGAGGGGATCATGGCGTTACTTTCCTTCGGCACGGACCCGAACTCGGGTGGAGGGAACTGCCCGGCGGTGTGGGTGGACACCGAGACCGCCCAGGGCCCGGAACTGGTTCTGCAGTGCAAGTTCGCCGACCCGGCGATGCGGTCCGCCTGCCGTCAGGACAGTCCGCCCGCAGACCACGAAGGGATCATCGGGAGCCCGGTCAGCATGGTGCAGCAGATCAGGAGGGCGTGCGATGCCGCAGAAGCCGTCGGCACCCAGCTTTGAGGACCTGCTCGACTCCGCCCAGACCCACGCCCGCACCTGGAGCTCCGCGACGTGTACGCCGTGGGGGAGAAGCGGGAGGTCTACGACACCTTCCTGCGGGACGGGAGCGTGCCCGCGGACGACTCGGAGTACTGGAGGGGGTGGCTGCCCCTGGTGGAGCGGACCGTCGCCCGCGGGGTGAAGGCCCGCCGGGCCCGGATCGTCTCCGAGCCCGCCACCGACTACATCCGCTTCGAGTACGCCGTCACCGACGCCAACCTCCGCGCCGGCGAACAGGTCCGCCGGCTGCCCCGCCGCCGCGCCTCCACACGTCCGGTGCCATGTCGTTTCAGAACTTCACTGCGGAGATGCCGGCCTGGACACACTGGTGGAACACCGAGCACCGCCCCAAGGCTCTCTCCGGCCGTACGCCGCTCGAGGCATGGCAAGCCGACCCGACTCCCATCACCGACACCCCCGCCACCGACCTGTGGACCTTCACCCTCGAGGACGACCGCCGCCCGCGTCACCGAAGCCCTCGGCGTCCACCGAGACACCGCACAGCGCGCCCTGACCCACCTGCGCGCCGGCCGGATCGCCGATCGCCTGGCCGCCGACCTCTGCTCGCTCAGCCCCGTGATCACAGGGGCTGGTCGGGCCAGTCCAGGAGCCTGGCGCCGACGACGGCCGTCTGGAGCGTGTAGCGCTGGACGGGATCGCCGGGGTCGGCGCCGGTCAGGCGGTGGATGCGGTCCAGGCGGTACGTCATCGCCCGCACGCTGAGGCTGAGGCGGCGGGCCGCCTGGGCGGTGACGCAGCCGGTGTCGAAGTACGCCGTGAGGGTGTCCAGAAGGGGCTTCGCGCCTCCTCGTGCCTGTTGCAACGGGCCGAGGACGGTGCGGACCAGGTCGGCCATGGCCTGCCGGTCGCGGGTGAGGACCGGGTAGACGAGGAGGTCGGCGGCGTGCAGGACCGGTTCGTCGAGGTTCATGCGAGCGGCGAGGTCCAGGGCGTTGAGGGCTTCCTCGTAGGAGTGGACGACGCCGCCCGCGCCCGGGTGCGCGCGCCCGATCGCCACCTGGCCGCCGTCCGTGGCGGCGTGCGCCTGCTTGGCGAAGTGGGCGAGGACATCGGGTTCGTCCGCCGGGGCGACGCAGATCAGCCGCCCGTCTTTGGTGGTGAGCAGGATGCGGCGGTTGCCGAAGCGGGCGGTGAGCGAGGCCTCGACGGTACGGGTAACCGCGGAGCCGTCGCTGTACGGTTCCCGTCCCTGGGCGACGGCCACCGCGTGGGCGTGGGACAGGAGCAGCCCGAATCGTTCGGCGCGCTCGGCCAGCCTGCCGAGGTCGCTCCGCCCGTACAGCAGGTCGTCGATGAACTCCCGCCGCGCGGCCTCTTCCTGTCGCATCGCCAGATGCTGTGCGCGCTCGTGTCCCTCGGCGAAGGCGTCGACGGCCTGCTCCACGGCGGACAGGAGGTGGTCGGCGGCTGCCCTCGGCAGCCCGGGGCGTACCCGCTGTGCGGCGGAGAGGTGGGCCCGGATGAGGTCCCGCAGCCCGATGCCGGCTTCGGCGGCCCGCTCTCCGAGGGTGCGGAGGGCCGCGCGCTCCTCCGGGGTGAGCCTGCGGCGGGTCTCGCACACACCCGTCAGGATCTCGGCGTACCACCCCTCCAGATACCCCTCGACCGGTTCCCTCTCCGCCACGGTCCCTCCCCGATTCCTGACGCGTCTGCGACGAGTTCCCGACGCGCGGGGATCAAGACTGACATGTCGTCCGCCGGGGTTCGCAACCGGCATCAAGAAGACGTCAAAGACTGCCTGGTTACGGCAATGCCATGGCGGTGATCCTGCTGCAGGATGGCTCCACGGGAAGGCATGGGCGCGGGCCTGATGCCGGGAGACGGAAACCGTGATGTACGGGGGGAGAGGGCCATGGGGGAGTTCCTGAACGCCGCCTTTGGCTTCCCCTCGTTGTCGTTCAGTGCGGCTCTGGTCGCCGTGGCGGTGTTCTGGCTGCTCGTCCTGTTCGGGGCGGTGGAACGAAGGGGTTTCGACGGCGACGTGGACGCGGTGGGGCTGCGTCTCGGCCGGGTGCCCGTCTCGGTGGCGGCCTCCGTGTTCGTCGTGGCCGGCTGGGTCCTGAGCGTCAGCGGGTCCGTACTCCTCGGCCATTCCGATGTGCCCCACCCCCTTCCCGCTCTACTCTCGCTCGCCCTGCTGGTGCTCGCTCCCGTCACCTCATGGTGGTCGACACGGCGCCTCGTGGGGCCGCTTGCGAAGTTGTCCCCCGACGAACCCGGGCCGTTCGGGCAGGACGCCGCCGGTCTGGCGGGGCCGCCCGAACGGGACCGAGCCGCCGCCTTCGGGCAGCACCATGCCGCTGCGCGCACACGGCGACGCAGGTAGCTGTCGCTCCGGGAGTGCGTGCCGTCCGGTGCTCGCCCTTCCACAACGCCGCCCGAACGTGCGGCTCCCCTTTCTTCCATCGACACGGGGTTTCTCATGGATGCCATCACCGTGGGCATCGGCGTGCTCGTCGCCGCTGTCCTGCTCATCGTTCTCACGCTGCTCTTCGTGGTCAGCCGGCTGTTCCGCAAGGTGGAGCAGGGCAAGGCGCTGATCGTCTCGAAGATGCGGAAGGTCGACGTCACCTTCACCGGCCAGGTCGTCCTGCCCGTGCTGCACAAGGCCGAGGTCATGGACATCTCGGTGAAGACCATCGAGATCTCCCGGACCGGCAGGGACGGCCTGATCTGCCGGGACAACATCCGCGCCGACATCCGGATCTCTTTCTTCGTCCGCGTCAACAAGACGGTCGAGGACGTCATCAAGGTCGCGCAGGCCATCGGCACCGCCCGGGCCAGCGACAAGGAGACGCTGCAGGAGCTGTTCAACGCCAAGTTCTCCGAGGCTCTCAAGACCGTCGGCAAGCAGCTCGACTTCACCGACCTCTACACCAAGCGCGAGGAGCTGCGGTTCCGGATCATCGAGATCATCGGCATCGACCTCAACGGCTACAGCCTGGAGGACGCGGCCATCGACTACCTGGAGCAGACCCCGCTCACTCAGCTCGACCCGGGCAACATCCTGGACGCACAGGGCATCCGCAAGATCACCGAACTGACGGCGGTGGAGAACGTCCGGACGAACGAGTTCCGTCAGCACGAGCAGAAGGAGATCACCCGGCAGAACGTCGACGCCCGCGAGGCGATCCTGGAGCTGGAGCGCCGCCAGGCCGACGCGGAGATCAAGCAGAAGCGCGAGATCGACACCGTACGGGCCCGTGAGGAGGCCGAGACGGCGCGGGTGGTGGAGGAGGAGCGGCTGCGGGCGCAGAGCGCGTTCCTCAAGACCGAGGAGCAGCTCGGCATCCAGCGGGAGAACCAGGCCCGCGAGGTGGCGGTGGCGCAGAAGAACCGCGAGCGGGTCATCGCCGTCGAGAACGAGCGGATCGAGAAGGACCGCCTGCTGGAGGTCATCGCCCGTGACCGGGAGACCGAACTGACCCGCATCTCCGCCGAGAAGGAGGTGGAGTCGGAGCGCCGTGACATCGCCGAGGTGATCCGCGAGCGGATCGCGGTGGACCGTACGGTCGCCGAGCAGGAGGAGTCCATCAAGCGGCTCCGCACGGTCGAGGAGGCCGAGCGCGCTCGGCAGGCCGTCGTCATCGCGGCCGAGGCGGAGGCGCAGGAGAAGCTGGTCAAGGACATCAAGGCGGCCGAGGCCGCCGAGCAGGCCGCCGTGCACCGGGCCGCCGAGGAGCTGACCCTGGCGGAGGCCCGCAACAAGGCCGCCGACATGGACGCCCGCGCCAAGATCCGCCTCGCCGAGGGCGTCCAGGCGGAGGCGGCGGCCGAGGGGCTGGCGGCGGTGCAGGTCCGGGAGAAGGAAGCCGACGCCATCGAGAAGACCGGCCGCGCTGAGGCCGAGGCCACCGAGGCACGCCTGCGTGCCGAGGCGGTCGGCAACCGTGAGAAGGCGCTGGCCGAGGCGACCGCGATCGGCGAGAAGCTCAAGGCCGAAGCGGCCGGTCTGACCGAGAAGGCGGCGGCGATGGCCGCGCTCGACGAGGCCTCTCGTACCCATGAGGAGTACCGGCTGCGCCTGGAGGCGGAGAAGGAGATCCGGCTCGCCGGTCTCGACGTGCAGCGGCAGGTCGCCGAGGCGCAGGCCACCGTGCTCGCCACCGGCCTGGAGAACGCCGACATCAACATCGTCGGCGGGGAGTCGGTCTTCCTCGACCGCCTGGTGCAGTCCATCGCGCTCGGGAAGTCCGTCGACGGCTTCATGGACCACTCCCGGACCGCGCAGACGCTGGCCGGCCCGTGGCTGAACGGTGAGGACTCCTTCACCGAGGACCTGACCAAGGTGCTCGGCTCGCTGTCCACGGGCGACGTGCAGAACCTGAGCGTCTCGGCACTGCTCGCGAAGGTCATGAAGTCCGGCGTGCTCGACGCGCACGCACCCGGTCAGGCCACCGCTGCCCCGGCCGAGACCGCCGCGCTGAACGGCGCGGTCACGAACTGACCGCCCCGGGGGGAGCGGTCACAGCGGGTCCGGTGCCGGCATACGGGGGTTGTCGGCGCCGGACCCGCATCCATCACGGGACAAGGAGCGGATCGACATGAGCACCGGAATCGACCAGGACACGTACGCGGTGCTGCGCGACCGTCTTTCGGCGCAGGCGGCCGAGCTGGCCAGGCGTGCCGAGGCGCTCAACACCGCCCGTACCGCCGCCTTCGGTGCCGGTGGTCTGTCTCTCACCGGCACCGACAGCGTCCGCACCGAGGGCGCCGGGGTATTGCTGGACATCGCCGCCGTCGGGGACGACGTCCTGTTGTTCGGCTGCCACCCGGCCTCTGCGGTGAGCGCCGAGCCGTCGGTCGCCGACGTCTTCACGCTGCACGACCGCGACTTGAATCCGCTGCCCGAGGGCGCGGTGCCCGGACTCCTCGACGACCCCGGCTTCGTACGGGAGTTCTCGGCACTGCACCGGTACTTCCGGGGCGCGCGCCTGCTGCGGCTGAGGCGGGTGGAGGGCCGGCTCCTTGCCGTCTTCCGGACCGGGCAGAAGGCCGACGACATACGCGTCCTGCGCTGGTCGATCGGGCCGTCCGGCGAGACGCGGTTCCTCGACGCCCAGGGAGAACGCGACCACGTCGCCCCTCCCTCGCACGACGTGGACTGGGTGGAGCCGACCCGCGACGACCACGTCCAAGGGCGGCACCCGCACATCTCGCTCGACGGCCACCTCTTCGTCTCCACGGTCGGCGGGACGCTCACGGTCAAGACGGATAACGACGCCGAGACGGCCGAGGGCGTGTACGCCGCGCCGGTCGACGAGCCGCTCCAGGCGCTGGCCGACGCCGAGGTCGCGTACGCGGTCGTGGGCGCCCTGATCCTGGTGCGCGTTCGCCCGTACAAGGAGGAGGCCGTCCGCCACCTCGTCTTCAACGCTCTGACCGGGAGCGTGGTCCGGCTCGACGGACTCGCTCAGGCGTGTCTGCGATTGCCCGGGGACGAGGGGGTCGTGTTCCCCGGTGGCTACTGCCTGGCCTCCGGTGCGGTGAGGACCTTCGACACCGACACTTCGGGACTGGTCTTCGACCGGCTGATCCGTTCGCCCAACGGCGAGGATCTCCTCTTCGCCTTTCACACACGATCGGAGCGTCGCGGTCTTCTCCTCCCGTACAACCTGATCCGCAAGGAGATCAGCCGTCCCGTCTCCTGCCGCGGATACGCGCTGCTCGGCGACGGGACGATGGTCGTGCTGCGCGACGAGCCCGGCGAGCCCGGCCGGGTCCACCCCGTGCAGATCTGGCGGACCCCGTACGTCTCCGACACGCACGTGACCCCTGCGGTGGACGGTCCGCTGGCCCGCATCGGCAACGCGGATCTCGTCCGGGGCATCGCCGACTGCCTGTCGATCGCCCGTCAGGCCACCGAGCTGACCCCCGCCGGCGAGGTCTACGAGGCACTCGTCGCCGCCTGTGCGCGCGCGGGCGACGTCCACCACTGGCTGGGAGACCCGGAGACCGGCGACCTGCGCACCCCGCTGACCGAACTCCGGGCCACCGCCGTGCAAGTCCTTGACGAGTTCGAGACCGTGACCACGCTCACCCGACAGGCGGCGGCGGCCTACGCCGAGTCCGCCGAGCAGGTCGGCCGACTGGTACGGCGCATCCGGGGCGAGGCGCCCGCCACCGCCGAGGAGTGGATCTCCCGGATCACCGAACTCCGCCGGGCACAGGGCCACCTGGTGACCCTCAAGGACATGCGGTACGCCGACACGGCAGGCATCGACGCCCTCGCCGGGGACGTCGAGGCCGACATCGCCTCGGCGGCCCAGCGGGCCATCGCCTTCCTCCAGCGCGAGGACGCCTTCACCGCCCACCACACCGAGGCGGAGCGGCTCGCGACGGAGGCCGGCGCCGTCACCACCGTGGCGGGCACGGGTCCGGTCGCCGACATGATCGACACGCACACCGCCGGCCTGCGGACCCTCAGCGAGATCATCGCCGGCCTCGACATCGCCGACGCCACCGTCCGCACCTCGGTCCTGGAACGGATCGCCGACGTCCTGGGCGTGCTGAACCGCGCCCGGGCCCTCCTCGCCGCCCGTCGCGCCGAACTCCTCGACCAGGAGGGCCGGGCGGAGTTCGCCGCCGAGTTCGCCCTGCTCGGTCAGGCCGTCACGGGAGCCCTGGCCGCCGCTGACACCCCGGACCGCTGCGACGACCAGCTCGGCCGGCTGCTCCTCCAGCTGGAGAACCTGGAGTCGCGGTTCGCCGAGCACGACGGCTTTCTCGGCGAGATCGCTGACAAACGGGCCGAGATGTACGACGCCTTCACCGCGCGCAGGCAGTCCCTCCAGTACACCGGCGCCCGCCGCGCGGAGCGCCTCGCCGCATCGGCCGGCCGCGTCCTGGAAGCGATCGCCCGGCGCGCCGCAACCCTGGCCGACCTGGACGAGGTGAACACGTACTTCGCCTCCGACCCCATGGTCGCCAAGGTCCGGCGCACCGGCGCCGAGCTGAGGGAACTCGGCGACGAGACACGGGCGGAGGAACTGGAGGGCCGCCTCGGCGCCGCCCGCCAGGAAGCCGGACGGGCGCTGCGGGACCGTACCGACCTGTTCTCCGACGGCGGCGCCACGATCCGGCTCGGCCGGCACCGCTTCGCCGTCAACCGGCAGACCCCCGAAGCCACCCTCGTGTCGCACGAGGACACCCTCGCCCTCGCCCTCACCGGCACCGACTACCGCGTGCCGGTCACCGATCCGGCGTTCGCCGAGACCCGCCCCTTCTGGGACCGGATCCTGCCCTCCGAGTCGCCGGAGGTCTACCGGTCCGAATACTTGGCCGCACGCCTCCTGGCCGAGCACGGCCTCGGCAGCCTGGCGGGCGAGGACCTGTCCGCACTCGCGCGACGTGCCGCCGAGGCCGCGTACGACGAGGGGTACGAGCGCGGCGTCCACGATCACGACACGGCGGCGATCCTGGAGGCCGTCCTCCGTCTGCACGAACGAATCGGACTGCTCAGGTACCCGGCCCCCGCGCGAGCGACCGCCCAGCTCTTCTGGGCCCACGCCGTCACCGCCGACGCCCGCGAGCAGTGGACCTGTCGGGCCGACGCCCTGGCACGGGCCCGTGACCTCTTCGGCGCGGAGTCGGCCCTCGACGGCTTGCGGAACGAGCTGGCCGAGGAGATCGGCGACCCGACGGCCGCCGCGTACCTGATCGAGGAACTCACCACCGCGCCGGCGGGCTTCGCCGTCTCGGACGCCGCACGGACCCTGCTCGACAAGTTCCGCCGCGCCGTCGGCACCTTCGCCTACGACGACGCCCTCGCCTCCCTCACGGCGCCGCGCGCGCGGCGCCAGCTCGTCGAGGCATGGCTCACCTCCTACGCGTCGGCGTCCGGAGAACGGTTCGACGGAGGCGTGCTGGCCGAGGCCGTCGCGGTCGAGCTCTGCCCGGACCTCGAACGCTACGACATCGCCGCCCCCACCACGGAGACGGTCCCCGGACTCCTGGGCAGCCACCCCCGCGTGGAGGGACGCGCGCTGGAGCTGCGCCTCGACGAGTTCCTGGCCAGGACGCGGGATTTCGCCGCCACCGACGTGCCGGCCTTCCGTGTGTACCAGGAGCGCAGGGCCCGGCTTGTCGCCACCGAGCGCGAACGGCTCCGCCTTGACGAGTACCGGCCCCGGGTCATGTCGTCCTTCGTCCGCAACCGGCTCGTCGACGAGGTCTACCTCCCCCTCATCGGCGACAACCTCCCCAAACAGCTCGGCGCGGCCGGAGACGCCAAGCGGAGCGACTCCCAGGGCCTGCTGCTGCTCCTCTCCCCGCCCGGCTATGGCAAGACCACGCTGATCGAGTACGTCGCCGACCGCCTCGGCCTGCTCCTGGTCAAGGTCGACGGGCCTGCTCTCGGGCAGCGGACGGTCTCCCTCGACCCCGCGGAGGCCCCCGATGCCACTGCCCGCCGGGAACTGGAGAAGATCGCCTTCGCCCTGACGGCGGGCAACAACGTCCTGCTGTACGTCGACGACATCCAGCACTGCTCGCCCGAGTTCCTGCAGAAGTTCATCCCGCTCTGCGACGCTACCCGGACGCTGAACGGTCACGACCTGCGGGGCAAGCGCTTCGCCGTCTGCATGGCGGGAAACCCGTACACCGAGTCAGGACAGGCCTTCCGCGTACCGGACATGCTCGCCAACCGGGCCGACGTGTGGAACCTCGGCGACGTACTGACGGGCAAAGAGGAAGCCTTCGCGCTCAGCTTCGTCGAGAACGCCCTCACCTCCCACCCCGTCCTCGCCCCCCTCGCCGGACGCGACCGCACCGACCTGGAGCTCCTGACCCGGCTGGCGGCCGACGACCCGACCGCGCGCCGGGACCGGCTCACCCACCCCTACGCCCCGGCCGAACTCGACCAGGTCCTCGCCGTCCTCCGCCACCTCCTCACCGCACGCGAGACCGTCCTCGCCGTCAACGAGGCCTACATCGCCTCCGCCGCCACCGCCGACGAGGCCCGCATCGAACCGCCCTTCCGGCTCCAGGGCTCGTACCGCACCATGAACAAGATCACGGCCCGTATCTCACCCGCCATGAACGACGCCGAGCTCGCCGCCGTCGTCGACGACCACTACACCGCCGAGGCCCAGACCCTCACCACCGAAGCCGAGGCCAACCTCCTCAAGCTCGCCGGACTCCGCGGCACCCTCACCCCGGCACAGGCCGCCCGCTGGACCGAGATCACTGCCGCCCACACCCGCACCCGGGCCCTCGGAGACCCCGCCGACGACCCCCTCACCCGGGCGGTCGCCGCCCTCGGCCTGCTCGCCGACCGCATCACCGCCGTCGAGACCGCGATCACCCGCGCGACGGACCCGCGCCACCTCCTCGCCCGCCCCGCCGGGCGGCACGCGGCACACTCCGACGCCGTTGCCGTACCCGCTCCCGATCACCGCCGGCTCTGACCCGGGAAGAGAAGAGATCGCATGGCCCGGGCTTTGCACGCGGCGATCGGAGAGCACCCGATCCTCTGCCTGATGTGCGACAACGACACGTTCCGCAAGCGGGAGGTGCTGCTGAACAGCACGGGGATGGAGCTCTTCAACATGGCGTGGGCGAACGAGTCGGCCACCGGTTTGATCTGCCGGTCGTGCGGCTACGTCCACCTCTTCGTCAACCGCGACCTCAGGACGTACCGACAGAAGTGGGAACGCTGAGGCTTGTCGGGCGGCGCCCCACGCCGGTGGGGGCGGGCGCCAAGGGGACACCCAGCACCACCCGCAGCATGTACCCCCGGGGGGGCCCCACGTGACCCCCC
>NZ_JBIWIO010000018.1:0-41550 GCF_044764665.1 Streptomyces sp. NPDC093795 | reverse complement strand
GGCTGCCACTCACACCCCGCCCACACCGCCCACATCTGTACTACCCCATATATGGGGCACGGCGGCGTCTTGTCCCCCCGACCCAGCCGCGGGTGCCGCCGCCCGACAAGGGAACTCCGAGAACCTCCGGCAGCTTGTCCCGCTGGGCAGGACCCTCTTCACCGCCCCCGCACCGCCGGTCGGCACCGACCTCACCGGCGTTCACGGCCCCCTCACGGCCTACGACCTCACCACCGGCACCCGCCAGTGGCAGACCCCCGACCTCGGCGAGGGCCTCCACCAGGTCCTGCGCACCTTCGGGGGACTTCTCCTGCTCGGCGTCACCGGTGGCGCCGACCCGGGCCTGTACGGCCATGCGCTCGCCGACGGAAAGCAGGCGTGGAAAAGGGCGTACGAGGTGGACACGCGGTCGCAGCCCTGGTCTGCGGTGAGCTCCGGGGACCGGCTCTGGGTGGCCAACGCGACCGAGATCATGGGCTTCGAGGCAGGCTTCTGACAGAAGCCGGGCCCCGGACCCGGCTCACTCCACGATCCCGATTCCGCCGGGGCAACGCGGCGGTCGTCCCCTACGCCGACCACCTCGTCCGCATCCCGGCCCCGCCGAGCCTGCTGCAGCTGCGATGTGCCGGTTTGGCGTCGGTGGGTGATTGTCGGTGACGGCATGTCAGGTCGGGGTGTTTTCGCTGATCGGGCGTTGATGATGGGCAGCGTCACTGCTGTGGGGCGGTATCTGCAGTGGGCATGGCTGTCACAGGCCGGTAACACCCCACTCCGCTCCACTGTCTCGGGAACGGCACTTCTGATCCTTCCGAGGGCTGCGCGGAGGCACGGTGTCGGTCTTGCGCGGGCGGAAGGGTGTGGGGTGGGGGAGCCAGGCGCGTGGGGTGAGATCACGGCAGGCCTGAGAGTGTCCAGGCCGGTGCTGGTGGCGCGGCTGCTGGAGCTCGATGCGGCCGGGGCGTTGACGACGGCGCATGTGCGTGCGGGCGCGCAGGTCGGCGGGGTGAATGTGCGCACGGTGTGTCGGTGGCTGGAGGCGGCGCGCACGGAGGGCCGCATGGAGCGCAGGTCGCGGGCTCGGCTGGAGTTGTCCGACCAGGCGTGGGAGGTGCTGGCGCAGGCGGGCGGGAATGTGGCGGCGCTGCACCGGTATCTGAAGGAGGCCGGGGGCGAAGTGCCCGCCCTGGCGTCGTTGCACCGGGTGGTACGCCGGGAACTTCAGGCCGGCAGGATCCTGCCGGATCGCGTGGTCGTGCGGCGGGAGCAGGAGGAACAGCAGACGAGGCAGGCGCTGGCTGACCTTGCCCTGGCCTGCCTGCGGGAGGGCGGCGCGGCGAAGACGTCTGCGCCCCGGCCGCCGCACCCTGCGCCGGAGGCGGTCGCGGCCGCGTCGGTGGGGGAGGACGGTGCGCTGGCGGGTGTGGCGTTGCCGGCGGGCGCGCAGCTGATGCGGACGTCGTCGGTGCGGGCGGTGGCCGAGGCGGTCGGGCAGGCGATGGCGACCCAGGGCCCGATGTGTGTGTTCGGCGACCCGGGCCGGGGCAAGACCGCGGCCGTGCGGATGGCGCTCCACGCGCAGCGCCCGATGCCTATTTCGAGGACTGCACCGAGCGACTCGGGGATCTTGCCAACTGGTACTTCCGGGGGTGGCACGACAACTCCGAGGGACATGTCTGGACTGACCTGTGAAGGCGCCGGGGAGCTCGGTCAGGCTGCGTCGTCGCGGTCGCGTTCGATGGCAGCGAGCCGGTTCTTTAGCCGGTAGCGGGGACCGTTGATGGAGATCACGTCGCAGTGATGCAGGAGGCGGTCGAGTATGGCGGTGGCGAGGACTTCGTCGCCGAACACTTGCCCCCACTCACGCAGGTGGGCGATTGACGGAACGTTGGACCGGATGCTCCGGGCCGCCCAGGCGAAAGCCGATGTGGCCGCGACATCGATTGGCTCGTCGCGGTCGACCCGACCGTCGTGCGTGCCCATCAGCACGCGGTCGGGGTCCGAAAAGGGGGGCTCCGCAACCCGGCTCTCAGACGGCCCAGAGGCGGGCTGACCAGCAAGATTCGCCTCGCCTGCGACGGCCAGAGCCGTCCCCTCGCCCTTCGTCGTCACCGGCGGCAACACCAACGACTGCACCCGCTTCGTGCGAAACGGCTCCCCTCCTTGTTTCCAAGGGGGGAGCCGTTTGGCGTTGTGTTGCGGTGTGGCTCCAGGGAAGCGGCTCAGGCGTGTCGTCGGTTGCCGGTCACGACCCGGTATAGGGCCAGGAGGATGACGGAGCCGATGATGGCCGCGATCCAGGTGGAGAGTTCGAAGAAACCGTCGATGGAGTCGACGCCGAATATGACCTTGCCGAGGAATCCCCCCAGCAGGCCGCCCGCGATGCCGATCAGGATCGTGATGATGACGCCGCCTGGGTCCCTGCCCGGCATGAGCGCCTTGGCGATGAAACCGGCGATCAGGCCGATCAAAATCCACGCGATGATGCCCATGCTGGTCTCCCACCTACTCGTATAAAGCCTGCGTCAGTACAGCGTCTGCGCTGTTCGAGGGCTTTCAAACCTGCTGTGTTCCACCGGTCCGGGTGGAGCGGCGGTGCCGCTTCGGTGCCGAGGCATCGGGGCCCGCGTCGACGGTGACGACCAGGACCAGCCTCCGTAACGCTTCGGAGACAGCCATCCAACCTTGAGAGGTCGAAGCAGCCCAGTGGCCGCATGCAGCACGACCCGCACCCCGGCCATGGTGAGGGCAGTCAGGCGTGCGGGGTCTTGAAGGTGGTGAGTCTCCCGACACCGTGCTCGAGGTCCTTTCAGGGGCCGGTGAAGGGTCACGGGGCCGACCAGCTGGCTGCCGAGGAGCGACTGCGTGCTGGCGAATCGGCTGCTACCAGCCCGCACATCCCACCCACAGCACCCCTTCCCGCCATTGAGTCGGCGTGCTGGTCCAGGGGGACGACCTGGTCACCCGCGAGGTGCCCACTTACGGTCGCGCATAGTGTGATACCACCGTCTTCGCTCCTGCTTGCTGGGCGAGGCTGACCGGAAGGCACTGGAACATGACTGGGCAACGCGACCGTTGGGCAGAACTGACCGGCGGACAATCCGGAGACGACTACGCTCAGCGTTTCGCGCAGCTCGCCGCATCAGGCCACGACATCCACGGCGAGGCCACCTTCTGCACCGCATTGCTGAAGCCCGCCGCCCGGGTGCTCGACGCCGGCTGCGGCACCGGCCGGATCGCGATACGACTTGCGGAGCTCGGCCACCACTGCACCGGCGTGGACGTCGACCCCTCGATGCTCGCCGTGGCCCGCCGAGACGCCCCCACGCAGGAGTGGCTCTTCGGTGACCTGGCCCGTCTGGACACCCTCGGCCTGGACCAGGGCTTCGACCTGGCGCTCGCCGCCGGAAACGTCATCCCCCTGCTGGCCCCCGGCACCGAGCCCGTGGTTGTTCGGCAGCTGGCCGCCGTACTGTGCCCTGGGGGGCTGCTGGTCACGGGCATGGGTCTGGATGCAGCACACCTGCCGCTGCAGGAACCGACGGTGACCCTGACAGAAATTCGACCACTGGTGCACCCAGGCCGGACTGACCTTGCGGCAGCGCTACGCCACCTGGAGCGGCGATCCCTACTCTCAAGACTGCGGCTACGCCGTAAGCGTGCACTGCCGCCCCGCCACGTGAGTCCGCCCCTTCGTACGAGGGGACCGGCCCGGGCAAAAGTCCGAGTGGTCTCATGACTCGATCGACTGCACCCCGCGACGGGCGGCAGGGCATCGGGCGCGACCACGCACCCGATCCGGGATTTGACCCCGGCGGGACAGAAGGCTCTGACGATCCCCACCGCACTGTGCGCCATTCCGGGTCCCAAGGCGATATGTGCACACGCGCGCAACGGTGGGTTGACGAGGACAGGGCGTAGGACCGACCGCTCAGCGGGGCACCGTGAGCGATGGCCTGCGTGCTGGTGGGATCAGCCGGCCAGGGCAGAGAGTGTGGCGTCCAGGTCGGTGCCTGTGGGCTGGTGGTGGGGGAGTTTGCCGCGGATCTTGGCCCTGCCGAAGGTGTTGGTGAGGGCGGGCAGGAGCTGGACCAGGCGGACCCAGTTCTCCTCGTCCGCCTTGGTCTGCGTGGCGCGGACCCTCCAGCGGCCGGCGGACAGTGGGACCGATGCCTGGGCGGGCATCCCGCCGTCGGGGTACTCGATGCCCAGGTCGGAACCTGCTTCGGCGGAGTCCATGAGTACCGCCGGACCGTCCGAGACCCAAGTGCCGCACTCATCCCATACCGTGGCTGGGCCTGCGAGGACAACGTCTGCTGCGGCTCTCATTCCGGCTCGGTTTCGGCGGGGAGCCACCGCAGGAACGCTCGATGCTCCGGCAGATAGCAGCTGGTCGCCGGCTCGTCCGCCAGCACCAGGGCCTGCGTACCGTTCTCGTCGATGGGGATCGCACCGGCCCAATCGTCCACTGCGCAGGCCCGGTCGTAGTCGTCTGGGGCAATGGCGCCTCCCGCCATAAGACCACTCTCCGTACACCCACCCCAGGAGGCCAGGGCGGAGACGGGAACGACGATCAGAGGGCCGCCCATCGACTCCACCCAAACAAGGGAGGAGCCGGAGGCAACGCCTGCGATGGACGAAGAGGTGATCATGCCGTCAGTGTGCACTCGCCCACTGACAACGTCCCCGCGCTCATCGGAGCCCAGTTGTCCGCATGCTCATTGAAGTGCTGATGCCCTGGTATTGCTGCGGCCACTGCCGACCCGCAACGCGTTCTTCGCGTATGGAGGGGCGGTGGGGTACATCCGGGCTTCCGGAGCGAGTGTCGATGAGGCCCTCGAGCCGTGGGAGACGCTGATCCGCGACGTCCGAGGGCTGCGGTTGTCGGTGTATGACATCGCCGAGCGGCTGCGGTCGATGCAGCCGGTCCTCTGAGCAGGGACCCGATCTCCACTTCGTGTGTTCGTCAGCGCGACGCCCCTACACTCGGCAAGGGGCCCCGTTATCCCTCTCGTGCCCGGCGCCTCGCCCACACGGGATCATCGAGCACGCCTGAGACCCTTCTCCGTACAACGCTCGGGTGCTGACTCCTGCTCCGGTTTCGTGTCGGCCCGCCCCGAGGGAATGGGGCATGGATCCCTCCTTCGTGGCGATCGCCCCTGTGTCATCTCGGCGAACCACCACGTCCCCGCCACCACGCACCCCAGCAGCAGTCCGTTCAACATGGCCCTTGGCCAAGTAGCGTGCTCCGCCCAGCGTCCCATGGCGGTCAGCGCCCACCAGCTGACCAGCAGGACGCACGCAACCCTTACACGTCGGTGTCTGAACATGCCGGCCCAGCTACCCGAGTCAGCAGTGCTCACACCGCTCCCGCGCACCCGCCTCGCAGGAGGCCGGGCGCCTTGTCTGCACTGTCGGCCCGACACGTGGGTTCTCGCCCACCTCCGCAGCAGGCCTCCCCACCCCTGAGGAGGCTCGGGCGGAGGAACTGGCCCGACCGTGGCGCTGGACAACGCCGAGGTCCTCGCGGCGGCACAGCGGTGCACGTGGGCCCTAATCGACCTGGACAACTTCCTCCTCCCTGAGGTGTCGGAGGGGATCCTGACGGTGGCGCTGAGCACCGTGGGCGAGGCCGAGCGGGCCGGGTACGAGGACGCGGGACTTCAGCGCGCTCGCCACCATCCCCTTCTGGGCGTGGTCGGACAAGAACGAGCAGTTTCTGAAGATCCTGCACCCCTACCCGCGGTGGCGACGGCTTCAAGTTCGCGTGGCCGCTGATCGCGCACGTCCTGCCCCAGTGCTCCGCGACGGCGACGTCCACGGCGATTGAGATCCGGCCCTCGTGCCCGCCGATCGACCGTATCCCCTCCTTCGCCCGACCCCGCCGCCGCGTCTACCTCACCGCGACCCTGGCCGACGACAGTGCCCTGGTCACCGACTTCCAGGCCGACCCCGGCCTGGTTGCCCGGCCGATCACACCAGGCAGTGCAGCCGACCTCGGCGAACAAATGATCCCCATGCCCATCGCCCTCAATACCGACCTCGACAACGACGCCGTGCGCCGGCTGGCTCGTGAGTACGCCGACGCAGACCGGGACGACGACGGTGTGCGCGACGCCGCCCCGATCAGCCTCGGGCAACCACTTTGCACGGGTCGGCAGATGAGTGTCGGACATCAGCAACAGCCGCATAGGCCCACGATAGGCCGATCCGCTTCCAGCCCTCTCGCACCGGGCTCACCTCACCGCTCTCCGGCGGCATGAGGTTTGAGTGTGGAGATCGGGAGCAGGCGTCGGTCAAGACCAATCCGGCTATTCAGGAGGAGGTCCCGATGTCGGGCACGGAGAAGAGCAAGGCGCAGGTCGAGCAGACGAAGGGCAAGGCCAAGGAGGCCATCGGCCGCACCGTCGGCAACGAGCGGATGACCGCGGAGGGCCACGCGGACCAGGCCAAGGGCAAGGCTCGTGAGACCAAGGAAGACGTCAAGGACGACTTGCGACACTGACCGACCCCAGACTCGTTCGCTCGGGCCCGTCCTCCTGCAGGCCGGGCCCAGCCGCGTGCGGCGGAACGGGGCCGCCACGCCCTGCAGCCGTTGCGGTCACCGGCCACGGCCCGGCCGGCCGAGACGACAGCCCTGACCCGGTGATGATGGCGCCCTGAAGACCGGTCGAGTACCGGTAGGCCTTCGGCCCTCTCCGCCCACACCCCGCCACCTCCTTCGAGGCACCGCGCGGCCGCCGGCGTACCGGCCCGCTCCCCACGGGCCCTGCTCCATGCCATGTGCACCACGGGCCTGCTGCGCAGGCGCCGACGTCCAGATCATCCGCACCACCCCCGGGCGCTACCGGTCTCCTCGGCCGGGTTGCTCGTGACCGAGCACGACAGCACCCGGCCGCTGATCCCGCACACCCGCGCTGAGAGCAGGAGTCGTGACCGGCGTCCGCATCCCGCCGTCCGCCCTGGCCGAACTACTTCGGGCCCTCATCGTGTCCTGAGGGAACCTCGCCCCCTGCACGGCAGGGGGAAGCCTCGCCGGCCCGGGCGACGAGAACCGGATGGGCAGCTTGAGATGCAGGCGCACGCATGAGGCCCGGATCCTGTGGATCCGGGCCTCATGTCACTTCAGTAGCGGGGACAGGATTTGAACCTGCGACCTCTGGGTTATGAGCCCAGCGAGCTACCGAGCTGCTCCACCCCGCGTCGGAAGGCCCAACTGTACGCCACCACGGCACCGCCCAAGACCAGGCTGCCCCTTCCCGGACGGCGCCGCCGGTACCCCGTGTTCGGGGGTTTACCAGCCCCAGGTGTAGGGCGAGGTCTTGGTGGGCAGGACGGCTATGCCGTAGTCGCTGATGGTGACCACCACATACCGGTCCCCGTCGAAGCAGTTCAGCTGGACTGCCTGCCTCGTTCGCTCCAGCTCCACATGTCTCGCGTCCCCGCTCGGGGGAGAAGCCCGCACGTCGCGACACCGCGCAAGGCTCCAGACCGTTGACGTCGATATCTACGGTACGACTCGCCCCACTCCACGTGACCGTGCCCTTCAGGGGCTCCTTGGTCAGATTCAGAACGAAGAACTCGAACGTTCCGCTGTCCCTCATCCCGTTGGCTTCGTTCACTTTCTAGGGGGTTCTGGCTCAGGTTTTGTGGTGCGTGCACGCTGAGTAACAGCTGAGGTCGTATTGGCGGCTCGGAAAGTTGCCTGAAAACGAGCAGGGGCCGTGCTGTGTGACTGACAGTTCGGAGCCGTGGATGAACTCGTGCTCCGTGTGAAGGAGCTGCTGCTGCCGTCCGTCGGTGACGTCGTGGTGCTGGCGGTGGACGTGAATATCACGATGGTGCACGTCGACGTGTGCTGCACTGCGGCGGGTGCCGAGTGCCCGGGATGCGGGACGTGGTCGAGCCGTGTTCACGGCTCCTACCTGCGATTTCCCGCTGATGTGCCCAGCGCCGGTCGAAATGTCGTACTGCGGCTGCGAGTCCGGCGGTTCACCTGCCCGAAGGCCGTGTTCGGGCGGCGGACCTTCGTGGAGCAGATACCTGGGCTGACCCGCCGGCACGGTCAGCGAACCGAACGGTTGCGGTCGATGCTGGCCGCGATCGGTCTCGCGCTCGCGGGCCGGGCTGGCGCCCGCCTGACCGGTGTCCTCGGGGTATCAGTCAGCCGCAGCACCGTTCTGCGGCTGACTCGACGCACTGCCTGAGCCGGAAGTCCCGGCGCCGAGGGTGGTCGGCGTCGACGAGTACGCCACCCGCAAGGGCCGCCACTACGGCACCGTCCTCGTGGACGTCCAGACACGTCGCCCGGTCGACCTGCTGCCTGACACGGAGGCATCGAGCCTGGCCGCGTGGCTGGCCCAGCGGCCCGGAATCGAGGTCGTGTGCCGGGATCGGGCCCCGTTCTTCGCCGAGGGCGCCACCGCGGGGGCGCCTCAGGCCGTCCAGGTCGCAGATCGGTGGCACTGTGGCACAACCTCAGTGAGGCCGCAGAGCGAAGCGTCGCCCAGCACAGCGGCTGCTTGCGCATCCTTGTCCCCGAGACGACCACTGAAGGGCATGAACAGCTCGAACCCGCCCCAGGGTCGGAGTCGGCCGACTCGCCGTGGCCGACCGGCCATCGGTTTGCCGACCGGACCCGGGCGAGGCACGCCGCCATCCACGCCCTGCTGCAAGCCGGCCACAGCCGCCGTTCGATCCAACGTCAGCTCGGCATGACCTGGCGAACGGTCCAGCGCTTCGCCGACGCTGCGGCGCCGGAGGAGCTGTCCACTGGCCAGTGGCAGAACCGAACCTCCGTCCTCGACGAGTACAAGACCTACCTCGACGAGCGCTGGAACGAGGGATGCAGCAACGCCTGGAAGGTCTGGGAGGAGATCGTCCCGCTGGGTTACAAGGGCAGCTACCAGCGCGTTCGTGCCTACATACGCAAGAAACGCACCTCACCCCAACCCGTGACGGCCCGCCCACCTTCGCCCCGGACCGTCGCTGGGTGGATCCTGCGGCGACCGGAATCTCTCAACGAATCCAAACAGGTCCAGCTCAAGAATGTACGGGCCATCTGCCCCGAACTCGACGCGCTCACGCGACATGCCCGTTCCTTCGCGACCATGCTCACCGACCGCCAGGGCCAGCGGCTGCAGGACTGGCTCGCCTCGGTCAGACAAGACGACCTTCCCAGCCTCCACACCCTCGCCAACGGCATCGACCGGGATCGCGATGCCGTCATCGCTGGCCTCACACTGCCCTGGAGCTCGGGCGTCGTCGAAGGCCACGTCAACCGGATCAAGATGCTCAAGCGACAGACGGCCGTGCTGGCTTCGACCTGCTGAGGAAGCGAGTCCTGCTCGCCTCATGACGAGCACGTGGTCCCAGCCCCAGCTCGACCATGACCTGTGCCCTGCCGATTGAATACCCATGTGATCGACTGGACGCAGGTGCTCGACCCCCTAGGAACCGCCGGCCGGGTGCCCGCGCTCCTGGACCAGGTGGAGACCGAAAGTGGTGCCGAAGCATGGGACGACCTTTGGGATGCGCTATGTCTCGAAGGTGAGACCGTGGTTCCGGCGAGCTTCGCCGCACTTCCACGCCTGGTGGCGATCGGTGCAAAAAGCCCTGAGGCGCTCAGCCTGGCCGGATCAATCATGCGGGGAGCCCTTCAGGACCATGGCGCTGACGACCTACTGAGAAGCTGCACCGACGTGGTGCCCCGACTTCAGGCACTTCTGGACCAACGCCTGAAATTGCGGCCAGTCGGCTATCTGCATGCCTTCCGTGACCTGCTGGCAGCCACTGGGCAGTACCACTGGAGTGCCGTACTCGGAGACTTCTCGGACGACTTCTACCACCTGCGCTGCCCTCACTGCGACGTGGAAGTGACTGTCGCCATCGGCGACCACGGGCGGTACTCAGCAATCCGGGACTGGCATGCCGGAGACATTGAACGACGCGATCTGAAGCCCGTGCCGCCGGAAGACCTCGTAGGCACCGGACGCTGGATGTACGACACGGCAGTCCGTTATGACCAGAGTCGGCTCGCGAACGGTCTCACCTACCTCTTCGGAAAAGCTGAATGCCCGCGGTGTGCCAGCAGATTCGGCGTCGCGGAGGAGTACACAGCCGCGAACCTCCCCTCTTCGGGGCAGTGAGCGCAGATAAGGCTCGTGCAGTGGGTTTTCAGCAGCACGCAGCGTTACCGCTCACAGAAGTTGAGCCAGAGCCCTTAGAGAAGTGAACAAAGCCAAGGGCTCCCTTCGCCATGTCCGCAGGATCCGCCCGATGTCCGAGGCCGAGAACCCCCCCCGCAGCCCCAGCAGCAGCCGTCCCGCCAGCGCCGCGCACGAACCAACCGCAAAGGGCGCCGTCACCGCACCGCCCTCGACCACTTCGTCCGGGGCCTCAGCTACGGCACCGGTCTGACGGTGGCCAGCCTGCTGGGCTACTGGCTCCAGCAGATGCTGTGACCTGCTGTGTGTCAGAACTCGGCGGCAGGCAACCGCGACAGGCTGCTCACCCCGCCCGGTGATCCGCACGCGAACCAGCGCCTGGACCAGGGCGTGAGCCTGATGATCGGCCAGTGACTACACGACCACTAGGCGCGCTCCGCCGTATTCGTCCGGCCAGCACGCGGCCGGGGCCCGTCCCCTGGGTGCGGGACCACGGGAACAGCGTGTTGCCGGAGGTGGCGTGGACGCCGCTGCTCTATCCGTGTGTTTCTCGGGTGCGGAGTCCGATGCTCACCTTGGACCTCTGATCGGGACCCGAACGCTGCTGCTTGCGTTGCCCATAGCGGGTCCGGCCCTGCGGCTTGTAGGTAGACAAGCCGATCGCCAGCAGGAGTACGACCAGGGCCGCGGCGGACTGGATGACGAGCTGGGTTCGCAGGCCGGTGAGGGTTCCGCCAGACCAGTCCGGTGCCGCCGCCGCGCGTGCGATGTGGCTGATGGGCGGCATGTGGAGGAGCAGCGCGCCGGTCGCGAGAACGGTGATCGCGAGCTTCACCGTCACCCAGTAGTAGCGCAGGAGGCCCCACGTCGTTCCGAGTGAGGACACGACGCCAGTCACCAGGGAGGCGAAACAGAGCGGCAGGATCACGTACCAGCCGGCCACGCCCATCGTGACGTACACCGACCGCACCGTCAGCGCGTCCTGCGCAGTCAATCCCGTCACGGCGAGAGCGAGGAACACCGCGACCGCGCCGAACCACCCGACCGAGACGGTCACGTGAGTGGTGAGGGCGAGCTTGCGTACGCGCGGCGACATCGCCATCAGCCGTGGCCCCGCATACCGCCGCCGGCCAGATGGAGAGCGAGGAAGGCCACGACGAGGATCGCCGCACCGATCAGGAGCGCGGTCACCCAGCGGGGTCGGGGAACGTGCGGGGGAGGGGACTGCTCGGACATGAGAAGACTCCGATGCGTACGGAAACGGAACGGCGGGGGTCGGGCCGCCCACTTTTTCGATACAAGTTGTCTCTGTCAAGTCATAGTGTCACGCTTGCGTCGTCCCGTACATTGTGGGGATGCCGAAGCTGTGGAACGAGACGATCGAAGAACACCGCAACGCTGTGCGGGACGCGACGCTCGACGCCACCGCCACGCTCGTGGCCGAGCACGGCCTGATGTCCGTCACCATGTCGCGGATCGCACAGGAGACCGGCATCGGGCGGGCAACGCTCTACAAGTACTTCCCGGACGTCGAGTCGGTCCTTGTCGCCTGGCATGAGCGTCGGGTCGCCCACCACCTCGAACAGCTGCAAGCCGTACGGGACCGCACTGCGGATCCCGGCCGGCAGCTCCACGCCGTCCTGGAGACGTACGCGCTCATCTCGTACGAGCGTCACGGTCACCACGGCACCGGCATGGCCGCCCTGCTCCACCAGGGCCCGGCCATCACCCAGGCTCACCAGCGACTCCTAGAACTCGTCCGAGACCTCGTTGCCGAGGGCGCCGCGAGCGGTGCGCTGCGCGCCGACGTCTCCCCCGACGAGCTCGCCGCGTACTGCCTCCACGCCCTCGGCGCGGCGGCGGGGCTACCGTCGAAGGCGGCGGTCCGGCGGCTCGTGGAGGTGACGCTCGCCGGCTTGCGGCCTGCGGACTGTCCCGTCGATGAGGGGGAACCGGCGATCTTGAGCGGGCACCAGATCGAGGATCGGGAACATCCTCGACACGGCTCTCGGTGAGTCCGCCTTGAGCGGTAGCGGTACTGCCTTCCGGATCTTGCTTAAGGGTTGTCCCGTATCTGCTGGTCACGGAGCTGCCCACGCTGCGGAAACGGCAGGGAGAGGCCGAGGTGCTCGCGCAGGCAGCGGCCGTCGGTCGGCGGGCTGCGGCCTGGATTCGGTCCTTGCCCCTTCCGGCCGGGGCCTGGATTTCCGGTCCGCTGGCGGATGCCGTGGAGGAGGCCATGACCGGCCTGGACCCCGTCGGACTGCGACGGCATCGGTCACCGCGGGCACGCCGGGGTTTCGGATTCGGCCCGCGAGCGGCTGGACGGCCTCATGTACCGATGGCCGAGCTGGCGCCCCTTGCGGCGGACCAGCGGGTAGCGCTCTGCGCCGTGGTCCACTGCGTCCAGGGCCTCCCGAAGACACTCGCCAACGACCCGGGGACGGTGATCGAGGATGGGGACCTTGCGGCAGTCTGCGCGGTGATCGACAGCGCCATCAGCGCCGCTGAACCCCGGGAGGCGTGAGGGCCTGTCGCGTGCCGGTGACGAGACTGGCACCGTCCGGCACGGCAGGGGCCCGAGCGCCTACGTGCAGGTCCACGCGGCGCGGCCATGGATCAGCGGTCGAGGTACTCGTAGTGGACGAGGCGGCTTCGGGCCGCCTCCTCGGTCATGCCGAGGGCCTCGGCGACCCCGGGAGCCGGTGCTTCCGGCCTGCGGGCGAGGCACCTGACGGCGGTCGGGGCGGCCTGGGTGACGATGTCCTCCAGCTCGTCGGCGGCCTTCAGCACCCTCACGTACTCGTCTTCCAGCAGGAGCCGGTCCACCCGTTCCCGTACCTGGGCCAGCAGGTCCGTCAGATCCTGCGGGAGTTTTACCGCCCGCGCGGCCACCTCGTCGATGTGGGCCTTCCAGTTCCCGTACGGGCCGGACGTGTCGTAGGCGTCGGGTTCGTCATCTCCGCGGACTTGCTCCCAGTCGATCGGGTAGGTCTTCTCACCACGCCGGCCCCACGCGCACCGGCCCCGCATCGATGTCGCCGTCGGCCAGCGAAACGTCCCGTCGTAGTTCCACCAGTTGATCGACTCGTGGACGGAGCCACCGCTGCCCAGGTCGAAGAAGACCGGCCCCGGCTCACTGCCGTCGGCCAGCAGCACTCCGACCACACCTTCATGCGACTCGAACCCCTCCAGCCGCCACCCGTCCCGATCCCAGTTCGTCGCCATCCCTCCGTCTCGGCTTCCGCAGGAGGCCCCCGCGCGAGCCTTCCCGGGACACGATGCCGAAGAGCCGCAGCGCCCCTCAGCCGGATGACGACATATTCCTCAGGCAGTTGTAGCGCGCCTCGCCGCGCGCGCCCCGGGCGCGGCGAGACTCCCGGTACCGACTGCCTGGTCTCAGGTCAGCTGGCCTGCCGGTAGGCGCTGGCGGGCCCGGCGAGGCGCCGTCCGTACCGCTGGTTGATGCGGTCCAGGACGGATTCGAGGGAGAGCCGGTTCTCCCGCTCGGGGTCGAGGGAGATCTGCGTGCCGGGTCCTTCGTCGGCGGGGCGGAGGTCTTCGGGGGCCAGGGTGATGCGGCGGATCCTGGCCCGCTGGAACGCGAACGCGTCCAGGATCCGGAAGGTCGTCGACCGAAGGTCTTCGGTGTGGGCGGAGGCCTGGGGGGAGCGCGCGGGTGCGCTCCACGGTGGAGCCGTCGGCGAGACGTACGGACAAGGCCACCCTGCGGGCGATCTGGTCGCGCCGGCGGATCCGTTCGGCGAGGGTGACGACCGGTGGGCGGTGATCGTACGGGGGTCGATCCCGCGGGCGCGGTCGCGCAGGGTGCGTCCGGCCTTCCCTCCGAGGATCCGGCATACGACGGTCTCCTCCATCGCGGCGAGTGCGCCGACCGTTGTAGAGCCCGTACCGCTCGATCGCGGCGGCCTGGGCCGGGCCGGTGCCGTGCAGCGCCCTTACTACCGTCCATCACAGCGCGAACTGAGTCCGTGATGCTCAGGACGACCAGCCCTGGTCCGGCAATGTACTCCTCGCCGATCTCCATGCCCCCATCGACGGCTGCGCCGGGCAGCCGGTTCGCCGACTGGGCGGATAAGCATCCGTACGAGGGAGTTGCTCCCATCCGCACGCGCCGCACCCGGATGACCTGCTAGCTAGAGGGATTCCAGTCCGCCCAGGCCGAGCGTATGCAGGGTGTGTTCGGCCATCCGCAGGTGGCCGACCGCGTTGGGGTGGGCTGCGTCGTCGAGCCACGCGATGGGGTCGGCCGTGCCGTGGTGCTCCCGCCAGTGCGCCTCGTGATCCACGAGCAGCGCGCCGGTGTCCTCGGCGATTTCCCGTACGGCCTGGCAGTACGCGGGAAGTGCCGCGCGCCGCTCCCGACCCGAGAAACCGACTAGCGCGGGCGTGTGAAGCACGACCTGCGTCCGCGGGCTCACCCCGGCGACGATCCGACGCATCGCCTCATGGAATACGGGCAGGCCGTCCTCCCCGGCGAGGCAGTCGTTGGTGCCAAGGGACACGGACAGCACATCGGGCTCGAAACGGCCGACGAGCCGGTCGTAGGCCGCCTGCACGTCGACCGCACCCCAGCCGGAGACACCGGTGTTGACCACAACATCGGTGAGTCGGTCCAGCTGCCAGCGGACCCGCTCGTGCAGGTGCTCGACCCAGCCGCGGGCGCCGTGAGTATGCAGGACGCCCTGGGTGATGCTGTCGCCTGTCGCCACCCAGGTCATGGGGCCGTCCGCCAGCCTGATCATCCTGTGCTCCTCCATCCGGTCACCGCGACTCCCCGACGGCCACGGCGTTCCGTCGTCGGGCCATGGTGCCCGCGCAAGATCGTCCGCGCAAGCGGCCCAAGGGGGCACCGGACATAGAAACCCGGACGAGATGTGATCCTCCGTACTGCCGGAGAGAACCGCTGGCCCTGCGGTCTCCCTCCGTACCGCAGGACTGCCGGGGCGGTGCGCACCCGATCGCGAGTACCTTCCGGCTTGGCTGAGGGCACGTTTCTTCGGTGAACCTCTTCGTCCACCCGGATGAGCTGCCGTAGTTGTGGATGCCGCTGGTGTGCTGCAGTAGGTTCCTGATGGTGATGAGGCTGCCGTCGTTGCCGTTGCCGCTCACCACACCCGGCAGCCAGCGCTCGACGGTGTCGTCCAGGGACAGGCGGCCCTCGGCGACGAGTTGCAGCACCACGGTGGCCACGAACGTCTTGGTGACGCTGCCGATCCTGAACTCCGCCCCGCGCGGCACAGGGCGGCCGGCGTGCAGCTCGGCCTCGCCCGCTCGGGCGTGTACTGTGCGGGCGCCGTCGCGCACCTGCACTGTGATGCCGACGAACCCGCCCTCTGCTCCCTGGAGGAGGTCCGGTTCACCGACATCGAGCACCTCGAGTTCGACCTGTAGCACCGCCCCCGAACAGCCCGCGAGCCCCGGACCGATGTGGTCCGGGGCTCGCTCGCGTATCGGGAACGACGTCACGCCTGGAGCGTCGTCTCCGGCGCCGGGCGGCGAGGGGCCGGTACGACGGCGCCGGCCTGCTCGGCGGCCAGCGCCTGGTCGACGAACTCCCTCACGAGTGCCGCAGTCTCAGCGACCGTGACGTCCTTCGTCCACGTCGCCTTGTGCCACCAGCAGGACAGCGAGAAGCGGTACGCGCCATGGGCGAGCTCCACGTGCTCGATCCACGGCACGTGCCTGCATCGGCGGGTACAGATGATGTGGCGCTCCGTCGCCTCCACGTGCATCCGGGCGAGGGCGGCGGGGTACCGGGCGGGCAGGGTGTGACGCTCCAGGCAGCCGCGGCACTCCAGCAGGTGCAGGGCGGCGCCCTCCTTGTCCTGGAGGAAGGAGTGCGCGGTGCTCTTTCCCTCGTAGGTGTTGCAGCTGCCGCACAGCGGGCCGCGAACATGGCCGTGGTCGTGGCAGTGATCCCAGACCGCCGCTCGGGCCTCCGAGCACAGGCGGCACAGGTAGCCGTCGGCGCGGGTGCTGCGCGTGCGGGCCGACTCGTACAGCACGCCGCGCAGGCGGCCGGTGTAGCGCTGGAAGGTGGCTCCGGAGCACGGCGGACACAAGGTGACGTAGCCGAGGGGAGTCGGTGTGCGCCAGGCGCCCCAGCGCGGGCCCTGGGCGCGGCAGCGGTTGCAGATTCGGGCCCGCGTGACCAGGTCCTCCGTCACCTGCTCCCAGCGGTCGAGGAGTTCGGTGTAGGCCCTCGGGAGGAGCAGGCTGCCGCCAGAGCGCGTCATCAGCTCCAGCGGCCGGGTGTTGGCGATGCTCTGTCGGCGTCCGCTGTGGGCCGCCATGAACTCTTCCCAGGTCAGGTCGCCGGGCAGCCCCTGGTCGCCGATACGTTGCCAGCTGTCGTTCCAGTCTTCGTAGTGCCGCTGCTCCTAGTGCTTCTGGCGGGCGTACCAGTACATCCAGGAGGCGATCTTCTCCCGCCAGTCGGGCCGGCCGCGCTCCTCCGCGTCCTGCTCCGCGTGGTCGTGGTAGGGCGGGAGACCGACCTCCACGACGTTGTTGAGGTCCAGGCGGAAGTCAGCGAATGCCTGGGCGGCGCATCGAATGTCTCGCTCGTCGTACGTCCACTTCGACTTGTTCTTGTAGCAGCGGATCGCGATGTCGCCGATGACGACGTGGCCGTGCTGGCGCCGCCGCACCATGTGCACGAGGTCGTCCGGGTCGAGCGGGAGGGCGGAGCCGGCGGAGATCTCCGCGAAGTAGGTGCGGGCGAGCCGGGGGCTGATCTGGGCCATGCCCGGATGGTGGCAGCGGGGTCTGACAACGCCTGCCATGCACTCGCGACGTGAGCGAATGGCCGCACGGGCGCGCGAACGGGGGCCTACTCACCGTCCTCGAAGCTGCGGGTCGAAGCCCTTGAGGACGGGATCCAGTTCAGGCTCCACCGAGTCCTCAGGCCCGTTGCAGTACGCCGGGAGCCCGACCTCGCACCGCCAGCCGTCGGGCGTCTGGCGCCGGGACCACAGGCGGGCCACGACCTCCTGGTCCCCGGGCAGCAGCACCCGGATGGGCACCTGCAGCGGCTCGGGGGCGGAGGACGTCGTCACGCCTCCCACCGTACGGACGAGCGCCTGGACGTCGACGATCGGCACGACCTGGCGGGCGCCGACCTCTGTCCACAGGCGGCCCATGGCCGACTGGACGGTATGAGCGATCACGAGCAGCAGCAGCCGGCCCCGCCCCGCGGCAAGGCCCTGGAGACCCTCGTACGGACGGAACGGAAGGTGTTCACCCGGCCCGCGCCGAAATCCGCGAAGGCTCAGGTGAAATTCCTTCTCACGCGGGCGAAGGGGTCGAAGCAGGCCCTGGCGGAGCTCCTGGGTGTCTCGCGCCGGCCAATTGCTGCTCGGTATCGTGTCCGTACTCTGAGCACGATCGCGCTGAACTAGGAGTTAGGGGCGGCGGGTTGACAGGGGAAGCGAGGGTAGGGCGAGTCGTCGGTGGGCGTTATCGGCTTGTCGAGGGGCTGGCGTCTGGTGGGTTCGGGCGTGTGTGGGCCGCGTACGACGAAGCATTGGGCGTGGACGTGGCGGTCAAGGAGATCTGGCTGCCGCCGGCCGGCTCGGACGAGGAACATCGCGAGCGGGTGGCCCGTGCTACGCGTGAGGCACGTAACGCGGCGAAGTTGCGGGACCATCCGCACATCGTTGCCGTCCACGATGTGGTGGTCGAGAACGGCGTGCCGTGGACGGTGATGCGGCTGGTCGACGGGTGTTCCCTGGAGGAACGCCTGCGCGCGGAGGGCCCATTGCCCGCACCGCGCGTGGCCGAGGTGGCCGGCGCTTTGCTCAAGGCGCTGGGTGCGGCCCACGCGAGGGGGATCGTGCATCGGGATGTGAAGCCGGCCAATGTGATGCTCGCCCGCGACGGACAGGTATTGCTGACCGACTTCGGCATCTCCGTGCATCAGACGGACACCGCACTTACCTCCACCGGTGGGGTCATCGGTTCCGCCGAGTACATGGCACCAGAGCGGCTGAACGGCGTCGACGAGGCGGCCGGTGATCTGTTCTCGCTGGGAGCGACGCTGTACCAGGCAGTGGAAGGCGTCTCACCGTTTCGGCGGGAGACCCCAACCGCGACCCTGGCGGCGGTGGCACTGGCCCAGGCCCCGCCCCCGGAGCGGGCCGGCGCCCTCACCCCTCTGATCACCCGCCTGATGGCCAAGGAACCCGGCGACCGCCCAACCGTCACGACGGCCCTGGACATACTGCGCGGCGGTAGGTCCACGGCGACGATCACGGAAAAGGTGGCGCACGCCGCGTCCGAGGCGCCGTCCCCGCGAACGGAGGAACGGGGAGAGCTGACGGTCACCAAACCGAGCGGGCTGCGGCGCAAGGCCGTCAAGGCGGCCCGGAACGCACTGCGCGGCGGCGGGCCCATCACACCGGCGTCCTCGCGAAGGGAGGAGCGGGGAGAGCTGACGGTCACCAATCGGAGCCGGGTACCGCTCAAGGTCATCGTCGATGGCGTCTGGTGCGTCAATGTCCAGAGCGGCGACAGCAACACCGTCAAGGTCGAGGCCGGAGTGCACAATGTGCGCTGCGAGCGGGCCCAAGCCACGCTGCCCGGTCACAGCGAGCCGATTACGGCCCGGGTCGGCTGCGGCTCCACCGTGCAACTGTTCGCCCGGACGCAGGGCAGACACGTGCTCCTGAGTACGGAACCGTCACACACCAAGCCGAAGATGCCCCGGGGAGCGGGGCTCGCGGTGGGGCTCATCGGGTTCGGCATCAGCCTCGCGACCCTGATCCTGGGCATCCTCACCCACCGCGACACCCTCGCCGGAGATGGCCGGTTCGTCGTCAACGACGGGGGGTCTCTTCCGATCGCGGTGACCCTTATCGGTTCGGGCTGCGCGGCGGGCAGTTTCCTGCTGCAGATCGGCTACCGCGTGGCAGGGAACAGAGCGAAGTCCTTCGATTCTGCCCTTGGAACCTCATTGCTCCTCACCAGCGTCTGTGTGGCCGTGACGCTGGGGCTCTGGATACCTCTCACGTAAGGGGACGCATCAGAGCATGGCCGAGTTGACGCCTCAGCCACCGGCAGGTGCACGCTGCCCTCACCCGAGCCAGTCCAGCTCTGGTGTTGACATCCAAGGCGGCAGTCGACCCAGTTCAGGGCGCTGCACACGACTAACAGTTGGACACCGGCTTGGGTGTAGGTGTGGCAGACGGCGTCGGTGATCTGGGTCTGGGTCATGCGGGCGGTTATGGGGATGCCGAGGTAGCGGGCGAACTCGGTGATGAGGGTCTTTGCGGTCGCTCCGGGCGGGACCAGAACATACACGACGGGTACCGCGGCATGGGCTGATCCGGTCGGGGGCGGGATTTTGCGGGTGTGGGCGAGGTGGCAGGTACGCCCGACGTTCAGGAGCGCGGTCGTTTTCCCAGCTGCGGCGGGTCCGGTGACGATCAGCGAGGGCCGTGCGGTGGTCTGCTGATGGCGGCCGAGGATCATCAGGGTGCGGACCTGGGTGGCCAGGTTGTGGATGGCGGGGGTACGGATGGTGACGAAGCTGGAGTGGTAGGCGAGGCGTTCCTCTGTGCTGCGGGGCGGGTCGCCGCGCTGGGGAGGGGCGGGCGGGTCGGTGGTGGCGAAGCGGTGCCAGCCCCGCCAGGTGGTCAGCGGCCAGGACAGCTCGGCTCCGCCGCTGCCGACGGTCTCGACGGGTGCGCCACTTACGTTCTGCGGGATCGGGTTCACCACTTGTCGGCTTCCTCGTGTGCGTCGTAGAGCCCGAATCCGGTGGCTGGGGCGGGGCTGAAGTCGTCGTCAGGCAGGTCATCGAGGTCGTCGATGCTGTCGTCGTCCTGCTGCGCCGGGCTGCTGGCGGGTGCTTCGGTGTCGCGGGCTACTGGGAGCGGCACGTGAGCGGTGCGGGCCAGGAGGGCCTGCTCCGTTCTGGTGGCGTGGCCGCTGTGGACGCGGCGCATGAGCTGGTCGAGGGCGTCGGCGAGGTCGGCTTCGTACTGTCCGGCGTTGCCGTGGCTGCCGTGGAGGGCGACGGAGCGGATGTGCTGCCAGGTGTGGTCGTTGAACGGCTGGTGGACGTGGTCGCGGTGGATCCACGGAATCTCTGTCAGCTCGCCGTCGGGCAGGCGGACCCAGATCTGGCGTACGTCGTGGGGGTTGTAGTGGATCTCCCATTTGCCGCCTCGTCCGGCGGTGGGGGAGGGCTGGCCGCGGTAGGGGGCGAGGAGATCGTGGTCGTAGGTGCGGTGGTGGATGCGGATACCTGCGGCGGTGATGGCTTGCCAGCGCACGGGCAGCAGCTCGAGGTAGTCGTGGCCGGTCAGCGGGACGGGCACGTATCCGGCGACGGTGACGAGAGCGGCCCACATTTCGTTCGGCATGAGGGCCTTCTTCGGCATCATCGGGTGACGCAGGCCCTCATGCGGGTGGTGGTGATAGTGCACCAGCCACTCATCAAGCAGGTCCTGCAGCTGGGCGACGCTGTAGCAGGCGTCCTTCTCAATGTCGGGGCCGCGGCGGGTGACGTCGGATCCGGTGTAGCCGGGCAGGTGCTGGCAGAACAGGGTGTTGATGGTGCCGAAGGTCCGCTCGACGATGCCTTTCGCGGTTGGGGCGTGGGGCGGGGCGGGCTGGACGCTGATGCCGAGGGTCTCGCAGGCGGCGGTGAACGCCCGGGAGACGAAGACTTTGCCCCGGTCGACGACGATCGTCTCGGGCAGCACGACTGGACGGGCCGCAGCCCCGGCCAGGCGCTCGTCCAGGGCCGTCAGCCGCTGGTGGGGGAGCGCGCGGCCATGTTCCATGCGCAAGGTGTTTGGCCAAGTGGGGCGGGCGGGGTGCGGGACAGCCATCTCAGCCAGCAGCAAGGCCGCATCCACGGCCTTGGTCGCGCTCGGGCACAACACGGCGGCCAGGATGGCGCGGGTGGCGACGTCGACAGCGATAGTCAGTTCGGGCCGTGCGAGACGGCCGTCGTCGAAGAGGGCCACGACGTCCAGGCGGGTGGTGTCGACCTGAACCTGCTCACCGGGCCGCAGCGCCGTGGCGGGAGTGAAAGCCCGCCCGTCGAAGCTCGCGGGCACCTGGCGGACGGGCCCGGAGGGCAGTTCACCGGGGGCGGGCCAGAGAAGTGACGAGACGGTACAGCGTGGCCTGGGAGGGCACCGGGACCGTGCCCGAGCCGTGCCTGTCTTGGAGAATCTGGTTGATCAGTGGGAACAGGCCGTTGATGGTGCCTTTGGAACGCCCGCGCCGGCGGCGCAGCGCCTCGCGGACGGCTGCGACGACTCGTTCGTCGGAGCGCCCGGTGGGGCTGGAAGTGCGGGTGGTGCGGTGGTCGAGGAGTCCCCAAAGGCCCTGCTTGCGGTAGGCCAGGCGCATGCGCTGCACCGTTGTACGCGACACCCGACCGAAGCCGAGTGCGGTCAGCTCCTCGGCCTTGGCCTGTTCCCGTTCGGCCAGCGTGTGCTGCCCGGGGTCGTACTCCTCCCGCACCGCGCCGCCGCTTCCGGGTCCGCCGGGCAGCCCGCATTCGACTTCTCTCACGTGCCGCTGCCAGGCCAGGGCCTTCTCGCGCGCCGCGGCGGGCGCGGTTTCGAACAGTCCCCACTGCGGGGCCGCCTGAGGCGTATCGGCCCCGATGATGATGAAGCCGGGATCGGCGAACAGGTACCCGGTGAGCACGGCCTCACCACCCCCGTGCGGACCGACGAGACGGATCACCTGCCCGGACAGGGCGACCACCTGCTACTTCACCCCGCGGAAGCGGACATGCGCCCCGACCTGCACAGCCGGCCGGACACGGCGCCTCGTGCTCACCCGGCCCCACCTGTCGTGTCGGGGCCGTTCCAGCCCGGGGGCCGACCAGGACGCGTTCGTGCAGAGGCACCTCAAGGTCGGCCGCCACCCGCCCGTGCCACAGGGCATGGAAGACGGCGGGGAGGACCTCGATCGGGTCGCCGGCCGCTTCGGCACCTTCCATCAGTGGCCGTGGCCGCGTGAACGCCTCCGCAACCGTAGGCGTCAGGCCGGGGCGGCCGGCGTTGCGGGGGTGGCGGTAGCCGGCCAGCCATTTCAGATTGGCGGCCAGGACGTCGTCGAGCGGCGCAAGGCGCCGGTAGGCCCAGCCGAGTTCCTCACATGCTGCTCTTACCGCTTCGGCAGCCTTGACAGCGCGTTCGCCGTCGGCTTCCGGGTGGCTGAGGCAGTCGGCCAGCAGACCCGTGCCGTCGCGGTACCGGGCGACAGCTGCGGCGCCCAAGCACGCACCCGTCCCCGCTCCTCACGCCACATCACCCTTACCGGCCGCCCCGCGAGTCCGGTCACGTCAGGGTCGCGGTCCAGGACCATCAACTGGACGCGCATCGCGTTCGAACCCGCTGCTACGTGCCGCCCGGTGGTCGCAGACCACCAAAAACCCGGCCCCCAGCGCCGTCCCGGGATCACCGGGAACGCAGACACCGGCGGCAACTCCTCGAACGCCACGGTCATGGCGGCATCCGCCCATCGCTGCTGAACCCGCTGACCTACCGGGTCGAGGAACACCGCCTCGAAACCGCTCTGACGCTCCACGGCCACTCGCCCTGCCGGGCCCACGGTCCCGGCCGCTCCTGTGCTGCTCACCTGCGTCAGCCAAGTCGCTCCCGTCGGCAGCCGTTCCTGTTTTCAGGATTTCTGCCACAAACGAGTGCCCTATCAGCTAACAGCCGACGCTCGTCCCCGTGCTCAGCCGCCGTCCTCCCGCTTACCCGCGGTCAGCATCCTCCTGAGCGTCTCGGCAGGCATGTCCACCCACCGGGCCACGTCCTCCAAGGGCACTCCGCCGTTCACCGCTGCCACTGCGGTCCGCTTCCAGGCCGCCTCGATCAGACCGGCACTGAGCCTTTTCCAACCTCAGGTTGAGGCGTGGTGAAGGACGACGACGGCCTTCACCACGTCCGTGATCTGGGTTGTGCTGCAGCGGAGCTTCCGGAGGAGGCGCCAGCCCTTGAAGGTGGCCATGGCGCGTTCGCCGAGGCAGCGGATCTTGGCGTGGGTGCTGTGTGGCGAAGCTTCCATCGCTTGAGGCGACGGCCGCGAAAGGGCACCCGGACAGGTCCACCGGCTCCTTGGTACGCCTTGTCCGCCCAGCATTTGAGGTCCGCATCGGCGAGGGCTTCGATGAGCCCGTGGTGGCGTGCGGCGGTCAGGTCGTGCGTTGATCCGGGCAGAGCCGGCGACGCCCAGAGCAGCCGCCCGGACGGGTCGGTGAGGACCTGGACGTTCATGCCGTGGCGTTTGTGTTTCCCGGAGTAGTACGGGGTGTCGGCGGCGATCCGGTCGATCGGCAGCAGGGTGCCGTCCAGGATCACGACTGCCTTCATCCGGATCGTCGTCATCGCCTTGGCCAGGGACGGGGCGAGGGCGGCCAGTACGTCGACGGCCTCGCGTATGTAGCGGAAGGCGGTCGCGATCCCGATACCGAATCCGGCGGCGAGCTGGGCATAGGTGTCGCCGCACCGCAGGTGGGCCAGGGCGAGCAGGGCCTGGCGCCCTGGTGTCAGTCGTCGCCACCGCGTTCCGATCTCCTGCCGCCGGAAGGTGAGTTGTCCAGCCAGATACCGCAGGGTGCGACTGGACAGGTCGATCGACGACGGATAGACAAGCACGCGAAGCTCCTGGGCAGCACGGTGGATCTTGGTCGTGACACCGTCTACCAGGAGCTTCGCCGTTGCGCAGGAACGTCCAACTCGTGGCTGGTACGACCAGGTTGGAAAAGGCTCATTGCATCTCTTCGTCGACGGGTGGCGTGGGCGTGCTCGTCGAGCCCGAGAAGGCCAATGGCACAAACCAGAGAGCATTGCCCAGCGCGCCCTCCTACTCCGCCATCGTGTTCGGGATCCAGCAGCCCACATTCGCCACCACTCTCTAAGCGTGTCCAGTCGACTTCACTGTGTGACACTCCAGACTCGCCCGCGTGGCGGGCCGGCGCCCTATTAGGAGACCGGGTCGACGCTGTCGGCGGCGATGAACGCCACGACCCTCTTCCGCCACGCCGCCGGCACCATCGGCGCCCGCAGTACGCCGGGAGGCGACCGGTGCTCCCACTGCGACGGGACCGGGCTCGCCCGACTCCTGTGGGAGCCGGCTGCCGTCAGGCGGCCAGTCGAGGACGAGGTGGCGTAGGCGCCGCCGGGCCGCTGCCGGTTGGGCACCGGGGTGCCTGCTTCTACTTATGGTCCCTCATGGGCGGATTTAGGAACTTACCCAGGTAAGAATGGGCGATCCGAGGTCAGCGTCCATCCCTTCCTTGAGTAGGTCCACCCTTGCACTACGGGGCGTCGGCGCCGCCGCACTGGTTGAGGGCGCCGCCAAGGGGCAGTCCGGCAAGAATGCCGTTGGTCGCGCCGGTGCCTTGCGTGGTGGTTCCGTTGGTTTAGGCCCCGTTGTTGAGGTTGGCGCAGCTGACGCCGAAGGCGGGGGAGAGGAGATCACCGATGCCGCCGGCGGAGGCGGGAGCGGCTGTGCCGAGTCCCACCCCCGCGACCGCCGAGGTGAGGGACAGGGCTGGGACGGATGTTCGTGTGATCATGCCTGGGGTACGACGGAGCCGAGGCAGCGTCACCGTAAGCGCTGGGCGTCTCCTGGCCACTCGCCGAGTTCCCAGTGGGACTTTCACAACGTCCTAGGAGGATCGACGAGCTCTGCAGCCGACCGGAACGAGGACCCATGCGTGCGCTCATCCGCCAAGTCGCTGACGGCACCTACCTGGTGCACGGCAGCAACACCAACTGGATCATCCTGACCGACGGCGGTGACGCCACCCTGATCGACACCGGATACCCCGGCGACCGCGCCTCCCTGCTGGAGTCACTGACCAAAGTGGGCAGTGCTCCGGAACGGGTGGCGGCGGTGCTGCTCACCCACGCCCACAACGACCACCTGGGCTCGGCCGAGTACCTGTGCACAGCCCACGGCACCCCCGTCCTGATGCACGAGGCCGAAGTGCCCCACGCCCGGCGTGACTTCCTCCACCAGGTGTCTGCGGGCACGGTGCTGCGCAACATCTGGCGGCCCGGCGTCCTGCCGTGGGCCCTGCACACCCTGCGCGTAGGCGGCGCCGCCCAGCATCCGGTGGCCGAGCCCCACCCTTTCCCCGTGAGCGGTGCGCTCGACCTGCCCGGCCGGCCAGTGCCGGTCCCCACACCCGGCCACACCGAGGGCCACTGCGCCTACCACCTGCCGGACGTCGGAGCGGTCGTGTCCGGAGACGCCCTGGTCACCGGCCACCCCACATCCCGCGCCACCGGCCCACAGCTCCTGCCCGACATGTTCCACCACCAACGGGCCCGCGCCGTGGCCTCACTCGGCTTCCTGACGTCCCTCGACGCCGACCTCCTGCTGCCCGGCCACGGCCCCGCCCACCGAGGCCCGGTTGCACAAGCTGCGGAACAGGCACGGACACGCGCCCTGGCCTAGTACTGCAACGGTGTTTTTCCTGATGGTTGGGCAGGTTCGGGTGGTGTGTGGCCGCGTTGTCGGTAATGGCTGATCCGGGCTTGGTGTTGTCGACGGCGACGCCAGGTCGACCAGTGATCGACCCCACGGGCGCCCGCGCCACCTTCGACGAGATCTTCCACCGCCGGACGCGCAGGGGACGGGAGGCTGCCGCGGCCTGACCGGCGAAGTGCATGCCGGTGGCCGTGCCTCACCTGGCACGGCCACCGGTCTTCGGCGCAGTCAAGAAGCCATTACGGCATCCGGGCTCAGGAGTGCCTCCGAGATCGGGGAGCCGAATCGGCCAGGGGCTATGCGTGGCGCAGGATGCCGGCGATGCCGGCCTGCTCGGGGGCCTTGGTCGGCGCCTTGTAGGGGGGCGATCGTCCACTTCTGGCCGGGGCCGCCCTTGGCCTTGCCGACCAGGCGGCCGTCGTCGGGCCAGTAGGTCTGCTCCTGGGGAACGGTTGGGCTGTCCGAGGCGGTGATGCAGGTGCCGTCGTAGCCCCACCGGTAGGTGCTGCCCCCGTACCGCTTGGCACCGCAGCCGAACATCCCTGTTCACGTGCCGACCGTGCTCAACGGTTTGGCGATCCCGCCCTCAGCAGCCGCGGCGAGGCAGGCACGCGTCTGCTCGACGAATTTCTTGTCGGTGTCGGAAAGGCCGTCCTCCCCGTGGAACGCCACATACGCGCAGCCGGCGTTCCACCGTGCCAAGCGACGGCTGCGGACTTGGCCCGCTCCTCCTGGTTGTCTGCCTCCAAGGGTTACCCGCCCGATCAGAGGTAACGGTTCTCCTCATGAGCGGAGGTGAAGCCCTCACCGTTCGGGTGGCGGAGATTGAGTCAGATCCGCATGTCGGTGGACTGGACGGACGTACTTCACAACGTTCTTGAAACCAGAAGACGAATCGATTCTTTGATTGCTGGAGTGATGAATAAGACGGATTGCGGCGTTTTTTGACATTTTCGCGAGAGACGCTGGAAAGCCCTCCCGTCGACTCTCTGTCCGAATGGTTTCGTTCAAGCGCTTCGCGTTCTTATGTGAGGAATCACGGTCCTGCCCAATGGGGAGTTCTCCGCACGAGGCACCGCTTCTTGACGTCGACGCAGAGGAACCACCCTCATGAGCACCCCCGCTTCCACCCTCACCTCCCTGGCCACCAACCGGGCACCGGACGACACCCTCCTCGTCTGGGACGAGACCCGCTGGGAGGCCGCCGTCGACAACTGGACCGATCTGCCCGGCGCCACCATCGACCTGCGGATCGGGCAGGGCGCCGCTTCGTACGGGGCGATCTTCGTGGCGACGTTCAGCGCCGAGGCCCTCGCCTCCCACCCCGACAACAACGCGGTCGTCAACGCCACCGTGTTCTTCGGCGACGCCCCGGCCGCGCCGGTCAGCGCCAACCACCGCTTCGTGACGGCCCGCGGCAATCCGGAGTGGTCCTCCCACTCCATGATCCGTGTCGCCGAGTTCCCGCCCGCCTTCCAGGCTCGGGACGTCACCGCCCGCGTGAAGGTGAGGACCTCTTCCGGCGCGACGGCGGGCTTCCAGAACTGGGTCCTGAGGATCGACCGGTACAACCTTTGACCGGGCTCCAGAACCTCTGATCGGCGACGCGGCGAACCGCCGAACCGCGACTCGGTGAACCGGAAGCCGCCCGTGTCCGCCTCGGCCTTCGGCCTTCCGGAAAGGGAACAGAACCTTGTACAGCGGGGGACAGATGAAGGGACGACCATGAGTACCACCCACGCGGAGCCCGTAGACGTCGGGCAGTCCGCTCCTCCGATCAGCACGATCGCGGGGACCGGGGTCGGCGGATTCGAAGGAGACGAAAGGCAGGCCGTTTCGGCCCGGTTGAACTATCCGTACGGAATCGCGGTGGACGGCGCGGGTACCCTCTACTTCTCCGACCACGGCAACCACCGGATCCGGAAGATCACGGCCGACGGGACGATCACCACGATCGCGGGCACCGGGGTCGGGGGCTACAAGGGGGACGACGCCCCCGCGACCGCGGCGCAGTTGAACTGGCCGCGGGACGTGGTGGTGGACGGCGCCGGCACCGTGTACATCGCCGATTCCAGCAATCACCGGGTCCGGAAGATCACGGCCGACGGAAGGGTCAGCACGGTCGCCGGCACGGGCAGGGCGGGCTCCGGCGGTGACGGCGAGCTCGCCGCCTCCGCCCAGTTGAACAATCCGTTCGGGCTGGCGGTGGACAGCGCCGGCGTCCTCTATGTCGCCGAGTACAACGGGCATCGGGTTCGGAGGATCACGACCGACGGAAGGATCAGCACGGTCGCGGGGACAGGGACTGCGGGATCCAAAGGCGACGGCGGGCTTGCGACTTCGGCTCAGCTGAACCGCCCCCAGGCCCTGGCCGTGGACGACGCGGGCGGTCTCTACATCGCCGACAGCAACAACCACCGGGTCCGGAAGGTCGCGGCGGACGGGACGATCAGCACGGTCGCCGGCACGGGCATCGCGGGCTTCGGCGGTGACGACGGCCCGGCGACCTCGGCCCAGCTGAACTCCCCCTTGGGAGTGATGGTGGACGGTACAGGCGCCCTCTACGTCGCCGATTCCAGCAACCACCGGGTCCGGAAGGTCGCGGCGGACGGGACGATCAGCACGGTCGCCGGCACGGGCATCGCGGGCTTCGGCGGTGACGACGGCCCGGCGGCCTCGGCCCAGCTGAACAACCCGGTGGGGCTCGCCGTGGACCGCTCCGGAGCCCTTCACATCGCCGACCACGTCAACCACCGGGTCCGAAAGGTCGCGGTGGCGAGGAGGGCCGGGCTGCCCGAGTCGGGCACGGTGGTCTCCTGGGCCAATGCCCGCAGCAGACTGCGGATGGGGGTCCTCCGGGAGTCCACCAAGGACGGGGCCGAGATCCATCTGTTCCTCGCCTCGCCCCGGGACCACCAGCGGTGGCGGCTGGTGGAGGTGGGCCAGGACGGTGCCGACGTCCTGTACCGGATGGAAAACGTGCGCAGCGGCAAGGTCCTGGAGGTCCTCGGAGCGCAGGAGAGGGCCGGGGCGGTGGTCGCGCAGCGGGCCTACGAGGGCGGTGACGCGCACCATCAGCACTGGAGGCTGATCCCGGTGGCCGCTGCGAACGGCGCCCCGGCGGTGTACGAGATCGCGAACCGGAACAGCGGTCTGCTGCTGCGGGTCGACACCAACGCCAGCACGGCGGTCAGGCAGTACGGGGCGGAGGGCGACCACCGGAGCCACCAGTGGCAGCTGCTTCCCGCATAGCACACGAGGGGGAGGGGCGGCCCGCCCCTCCCCCTCGTGATGCGGTTACCACCGGGAGTCCCTACTCGGAACGGGACGGCTTCTCCGCAGTCGCCTTGGGCGCCTTGGGGGCTTCCGGGGCCTTGGGGGCCTCCGGGGCCTTGGGCGGCTTGCTGAAGTCGCTCTTCTTCGGCCTGCCCTCCAGGTCCTCGTCCTTCTGCAGGTCGCCGTACTCCTTCACCGTCGCGCTCGCGTCCTGCATGCCGGCGGACGCCGCCCCGGACACCGAGCCGGGATCCCGGGCGTACTGGGCCTGCGCGCCGGCGGACGCCTGGGTGGTCTGGATGAAGGAGCCGAGGAAGCCCAGGACGGCCCGTGCTTCGGGCGATGTCTCCTGCACGATCTTCGCGCGGGAGGAGGCGCCGTGGATCGCGCTGTTGAACAGGCTGGGGCTCGTGTCGTCGTACGTGTCGTCGTCGGAGTCCTCAAAGTCGACACCCTCGCCCGGCCGGGACTTCGTGCTGTCGGTGGTCACGGAGAAGAGCCCCGCGCCCTTGCCCGCGGAGTTGAAGATGTTGTCGAACACCATGGTCGTCACCTCTGGTCGTCGTCGTTGTGGCGGTGGCGCCGCGCGGTCAGGACTGCTTGTAGAGCGTCTGCTGACTGACGGCCAGGCTCTCGCCGTCGAGCATCGCGTGGTGGACCTCCAGGTCGGAGACGACCTCGGCCAGTCCCTTCATCCGGAAGCCACCGGGCGCCAGGTCGATGTCGCCGATGTCGCGGGCGACCATCCGATCGAGGCCGGGGTAGCTCCCGGACTGCGGGGGAGACAGGACCGCCACCGGCACGGCGTACTGCACCGCGATCAGTCCGGAGAAGGTCACCGGGATCTCGTAGGTGTACTGCTTGCGGGTGCGTCGCTGCGAGACGAGGACCTGCACGCGGGAGTTCGCCGGCACCTTGCCGGAGATCTGCGACTTCGAGGCCCAGCTGGTGTTCAGGGAACCGCCGACGGTGGCCGCGATCCCCAGGGCCAGCTGTGCGTTGAGCGACGCGTTGCCGGTGGCACTGCCCGAGGTCGTGAACCCCACCGAGTTCGTCATTCCGGTCGAAACGGAGTTCGTCGCGGAACTGCTCGCGGACGTCTCGGTGGTGTTGGCGTTGTCGACGCCGACGCTGTCCTTGCTGTTCTTGTTGGTCACCGTGTTCGCGTTCTTGTTCGCCGTCCCGTTCTGGCACGACGCCGCGAGCTGCGACTGGAGGTCCAGCCGGAGCTGGTTCTGCAGCTGAAGTTGCAGCGACGCTCCGACGCTGCCGCCGAAGGTGAGCTTGGCGTCCCCGTGCAGCGACCACGTGACCCCGTTCGACACGGTGAAGTCGACCGAGTCGGTGAAGGTCATCTCGGACCCGCTGCGGTTGACGTAGGTGCGTGAGGAGAACGTGTCGGGCGGGGGCTGGCCGATGTCGCCCCGCACCTCGATCAGCGGCTCCCCGAGATTCATGTAGGCGAGCCAGCCCAGCTGGAAGGCGGTGCCGGCGAAGTCGCCGAAGCTCGACTTGTTCACCGAGAACCCGACGGGCTTGTGCTTCGCACCGTAGTCGTCGACGTAGACCAGGTTGGGGTGGTCCAGGACGGACTGCCAGGTCTGCTCGATGTTGAGTTCCCGCAGGTTCTTCTTCGTCAGCGGCTGACGCTTGGCCTGTACCAGGCTGTACGCGTTGGAAGGCATCCACCCGTCCTCGACTAATTCCGGCCGCACCGCGCTCGGTGAAATGTAAACAGAGATGTGCACACGTTCTGGTGGGCGAAACTACCGCGTTCCCCTTCACCAGGGAAGGCGTATCCGGACCTCACGCTCAATCGAGTGAGCGATTTCAGGAAAATACTTCCGAAACGCCGAAGGAGTTTCCTTTCTTCAATGCCTGTCACTCGATCGATGACTTTTCAGTTCCCATGGTCATGGGTACCGTGAGCTCGGACGTTGCCGTACGTGGGGTTTCCGTTCCGGCCATTTAACTGGTTCCGGACGCCTTCTCGCAGAAGGTGATTCGGGGTTCCGGTGATGTCGTATGGCAGGCCGCTGCAATGGGCGTCCGAGGAATTGTTCTCCGTATTCAGAACAGGTGAGGTTTCCGCGATGTACACCCAAGAGCGCACGGCGATGTCCAATCTGGTGGTCGGCGGCCCGGTAGCCGTGAACAGCTACGACAACGCGATCGTGGCGGCGCTGGTCGAGAACCGGCCAGTCATGCTCGTCCACGCCTTCAACGGCGGCTATCTGCGGCCCGCAGAGCTGAGCGGGGAGAGCCACGACAAGGGCGTCCAGCTGGCCACCGCCCTCGATCCGGCCACCAAGGAGGCGCAAGGCCACCTCTGGTACGTCACCCCCGCCGGCTTCTTCGGACAGCGGCCGCTGTACGTGATCGAGAGCGCCGCGGGACAGGTGTCGCCCAAGCCCGCCGGTGCGGGAGACGCCGACGCCGGCCGCGGCGACGACGGCCTGCCCAAGCCACAGCGCCGGCGCATCGCCGTCCACCAAGACGCCCCCAAGAACACGGCCGACACCGTCCAGGTCGGCCTGCCCAACAAGGTCGGCGACAAGTGGCGCGGAAAGAACGGCGCGCCCGAGGACACCCAGCTCTGGGTCGTCACGGTCACGCCGTGGGGCGGGATCACCTTCGTGCCGATCACCCACCCCGACGCCATCCTCGGGTTCAAGGACCACGCGGTGACGGCCAACAGCGAGGTGCGCGTCACCTACAACTGGGGCGGGGACTTCACCGGGACGGTCATCAACACGTTCTACCCGCGGCTTCCCAGCGAGTGGAACGTCCCGTACCACCACGTCTTCACGTGATCCGCAGCCACCGCCGTACCCCATCCGTCCCGAGTCAACGTCCGCACCGCCTGGAAGAGGCACCACGATGCCCGTGCCCACCGAAGAACTGAAACTGGAGATCGTCAACGCCGCCACGGGGGAGACCCTCGGCGCCGGGGCCGCGCCGAGCACGGAGGGGGCACTCGTGGTCCGCGGCCTCCCCGACGGCGGTCCGAGTCCGGAGCAGTGGCAACTCGTCCCCGTGCAGGACGCGCAGGAGGATCAGGGGTATGTGATCCGCAACGTGGTCAGCGGGAAGGTGCTCGACGGCCCCGCCGCCACGGATCCCGCCTCGGCCCCCGCCACGAATCCGGCCGCGCACCGCGCTGTCCGCCAGGGGGACGCCGCCGCCGGCAAGAAGGGCCAGCAGTGGCACGTCGTCCCCGTCGAGGGCGAACCGGGCCTCTACTTCATCGAGGGCGCGGCCGACGGAGCCGTCCTCGACCTCGCCGAGCCCGGCGAGGTCGAGGACGAGGACACCCAGGTCGTCCTGCGCGAGCACGACGACGGCGCGGAGAGCCAGCGGTGGCGGTTCGTCCCGGCGGAACCGGAGCGCGTCAGCGACCTCGTACTGCGTTGGGGCTCACTGAGCCACTGGAATGGCCGCCGGTCCTGGCGACTGGTCCGTTCGGCCGCGCTGCGGCCGGTGCCCGGCGCGACGCCCTCCTTCAGCGACATGCTGCTGGTCCTCGATGGGTTCGGGAGCGACCAGGACGCCGGGGGATGGCGGAGCAAGGGGGCCGATCGCCCTCCCGGCGGGCAGCCGGGCTGGTGGGCCGGGCTCGGCGCGAGGTTCCTCGCCGACACCACGGGAAAGGGATGCCAGGACATCGTCGGCCTCAAGCCCGGGAAGGGGGCCGTAACGGCTTCCTGCAGGGGCGACGGCACGTTCGACGACGACGGCGAGCGCGTCCTGCACCGGTCCGCACCCTCCCCTAGCCCCGCGGACTTGTGGACCCTCGCGGACTCCACCGGTGACGGCAGGCTCGATGTCGTCGTGCTCGCGGCCGACGGCGTCCGGGTGTCCTCCCAGGACGAGGACGGGACGTTCACGCCCGCGGGTGGCGAGCCGGCCCTCCGGGCGTTCGGCCACGGCGAGCAGGCCGGCGGCTGGCTGGCCGACAAGCACCCCCGCTTCCTCGCCGACACCACCGGTGATGGCAGGCTCGACATCGTCGGCTGCCACGACGACGGTGTCTGGGTCTCCCTCCAGGACGAGGAGGGCGCGTTCGCGCCGCTCGCCGACGAACCCGCCCTCCGGGCGTTCGGCCACGACGAGAAGGCCGGCGGCTGGCTCGTCGACAAGCACCCCCGCTTCCTCGCCGACACCACCGGTGACGGCCGACTGGACATCGTCGGCTGCCACGACGACGGTGTCTGGGTCTCCCTCCAGGACGAGGACGGCACGTTCGCCGAGCCCTTGTACGTCCTCGACGACTTCGGAGCCGACCAGGGGTGGACCTCGGTCGGGGAGCACCCTCGGTTCCTTCTCAGGACCACCGGTGGCGGAACGGCCGACGTCGTCGGATTCGGCCCGCAGGGCCTCGTCGTCTCCCGCGGGCGCGGCGACGGCACCTTCGAACCCTCGAAGCTCGTCCTGAACGACTTCGGCACCGACCAGGGGTGGACGGGTAAGAAGCACCTCCGCCTCATCGCCGACGTCACCGGCGATGGCAATCCCGACGTCGTCGGCTTCGGCGACGAGGGGGTCTGGGTGTCGCACAATCTCGGCGACGGCCGGTTCGAACAGGCCCAGCTTGTCTGCCGCGGCTTCGGGTACGACGACGACGCCGGCGCCTGGCGGGTCGACCGCCACCCGCGCTTCCTCGCCGACGTCACCGGCGACGGACGCGTCGACATCGTCGGCTTCGGCGGTCCGGGGGTGTACGTGGCCCGGAACCTGTACCGCCGGTTCAGGACCCGATGACGCTCGGCGGGCCGATGTCCCTTGGCCGAGCCCGGTCCTTTCACGTTCGGTCGATCGCCGCGTGGCCCGCGCGAGCGAGGGCACGTTCACGGGCATGCGAAAGTCGTCACCGCCGCTCCAACCTGTCAGGATCCCGCATTGTGGCTGCGCGGGCGCGGGAGGCGTTTTCGGGGCGGGCGGGCTTGCTGTTCCGCGCGGATGTCGAGCTGGATGCCGGCCAGGAGCTTCTTGGTGATCTTCTCGCTGCCGTCGAGCAGGGAGGTCAGGGCGGCTTCGCGGATGAGGTGGGAGAGGTTGCCCATGACGCCGCCGGTGCGCTGGTGGAGGTAGTCGGCGTGCCGCGCCAGGGTGTGCGGGGTGTGGTGGCGAAGGCGCAGGGCTTCTTCCATGTCGGTGACCACAGCGCGCCAGATCTCGCGCTGCTCGTCGGTGGCGCAGGGCAGCGCGGTGTTGCGGATCAGAGTGAAGCGGCCGGCGAGCTGGGCGCCGCGCGGCCCGGTCAGCAAGGGAGAGGCTTCGACGTCGACACCGGCGTAGACAAAGGTGGCGGGTATGCGCTCGCCGAGGTGTTTCATCTGGTCGGAGGTCTCCGCGCCGGACCGGGTGCGGGTGTCGAGCAGGTGAACGTCGTCCACGAGGACCAGCTTCGTCTCCAGCAGGCACAGCAGGTGGCACACGGCGTCGGTGATCTGTGCCTGGTTCATGCGGGCCGCGATAGGGATGCCGAGGAACCGGGCGAATTCGCTGACCAGCATCTTGGGTGTGGAGGCCGGTGGCACGGCCAGGAAGACCACGGGCAGGCGGTCCGTGCTGCTGGGGTGCCTGCGCTGCTCGGCGAGTTCGAAGGTGCGGCCCATTTCCAGCAGGGTGGTGGTCTTGCCGGTGGTGGGCGGTCCGGAGACGATCAGGCCGCGGCGTGCGGTGCCCTGCTGGCGGCGGTTGAGGAGCATCAGGCGCCGCAGCGACAGGGAGATGCGTTCCATGGCCGGGGTGGTCAGCACCACGAACCGGGAGTGGTAGTCCAGCCGTTCCTCCAGCGACCAGTCCTCGTCGGCGGCTGGATGGGGCTGCAGCGGGGGAGTGGCGACGAACTGTTGCCAGCCGTCCCGCGTGGTCGGCGGCGCGTACGCCGCGGCCCTCGCTCCGTCGTGAAGGGTGCTGTCGGCAGGGGCGTCTGTCACCACTGTGCTGCTTCCTGGTAGGCGTCATAGATCCGAGAGGGACGCGGAACTTTCGTTGAGGAGTCCGGCCGTTCGTCTCCGGCAGGCTCATCGGCGTCAGCGGGGCCGGGCAGGTCGTCGTCCTCGTCCCAGCCGTCCTCGAACCCTGTCTCCCCTTGCTGATCCTCTTCTTCCAGCGGCGTGAAGGCACCCACCAGGCCGTAGGAGAGGGTCGGAGCCGCCACGGGGTCCGGGACCGCATGCGGCACGGCCGGTCGGGCCAGAGACGCTGCGGCGCTGGCGCGCGCCGCCACCGTCTGCTCGCGGCGAGTCCCGGCACCGTTGCTCGCACGCCGCAGGAGGCGATCCAGGGCCTGGGCGAGCTGCCGCTCGTGCTCGACGCGGTCGCCGCGGCGTTCGACTGCGGCACGGACGTGCTGCCAGGTGAAGTCGGTGAAGGGCAGGCTGACACAGCCGCGGTGGATCCACGGCACCTCTTCCCACCCGGTGGGCAGCCGCACCCAGATCTGATTGGGGTCGTAGGGGTTGTGGTGCACCTCCCATCTGCCGTCCGGTGCACCCGATGGGTCCCCGCGGTGCGGATTGAGGACCTTGTGGTCGTATGTGCGGTAGTCGAAGCGGATGCCGTAGTCGTTGATGGCCACCCGCTTGATGGGCATGAGCTCGATGTAGTTGTCCGCGCTCAGCGGCACCGGGATATAGCCGGTGACTCCCACGAGCGCGCCCCACATCTCGTTCGGCGACAAGGCGATCTTCGGTGCCAGCGGATGGCGCAGCGACGCGTGCCGGCGGTGCTGCCAGTCGGTGACCAGCCACTCATCCAGCAGGTCCTGAACGTGCGCAAGCGTCCAGCACGCCTCTTCGTCAACGCGCGTGCCGCGCCGGGTGACATCCGAGCCGCTGTAGCCGGCCACGTACTGGGAGAACCGGTCCCCGATGGTGCGGAACGTCCGCTCCACATGACCCTTGGCCGGGCCGTTAGCCGGCGGTGCGGGCTGAACGGACACCCCCAGGCTCTCGCACGCGGCAATGAAGGAATGGGAGACAAACACCGCACCTTGGTCTACCACCACCGTCTCCGGCATGATCACCGGCCGGGCCGCTGCTCCTTCCAGCCGTGCATCCAACGACACCAGCCGCTCATAGGGGATGACTGACCGGGACATCGCCAGCGCCGTCTCCCACCCCGGGCGCATCCGCATGGGCGTGACCATCTGCGCCAGCAGCACCGCAGCATCCACCGATCTTGTGCCCACCGGACGCACCACCGCGGCACAGATACTGCGCGTTGCCACGTCCAACGCGATCGATAACTCGACCGACCCCGTCACCCCGTCGGCGAGGACAACCAGCACATCCAGCGGCGTACTGTCCAGCATCACCAGCTCACCCGGCCGCAGTGTCACGGTCGGGGTGAAGGGAGGGGCCGGCCGCGACGTGCGCTGCCGCTGCTGTGCCGCCGATCCCAGCAGTCCATGGCCGTCAGCGAGCGCGTGCACCAGCCGGTTGAACGTCGTCACCGGCGGTACTTCCACCGCGCCGGGACCATGGGTTTCCTCCAGAACCCACCCGACCATGCGCCGCAGCCGGCTCAGCGTGCCACTGGAGCGTTCCCGCTGTGCCTCCAGCACCTGAGTGATCGCGGCGACCACACGCTCATCGGCCCGTCCCACCGCAGAACGCCTGCGCGCCGTGCGCTGGTCGACCAGCCCCCACAGCCCCTTCTCGCGGTAACGGGCCCGCATCCGTCGCACGGTCACCGCACTCGTCGGCTGCCCCGCCGCGGTCAACTCCGCTGCCTTGGCCTCCTCCCGTTCAGCTACATTCCGCTGCGCCGGATCGAACTCCGCCCGCGGCACACCGCCCTGCCCCGGCACAGGAAGGCCGGTCTCCACCTCGCGTACGTGCCGCTCCCAGGCCTCAACACGCTCGCGTGCCTGCACAGGCAGTTCCTCCAGGAGCCCGAACGGAGGGACCCGGCGGCGGTCCGCTCCGACGAGCTCGAAGTCAGGGGCGGCGAACAGATAGCTCACCAGCACCGTTGCTGTGGAGTTGTCCGAGTCGACCAGCCGTACACGGGCCCCTTCGAGCATCACGACCGTCCAGGAGCGGTCCTCGAACCGCACCTGGCTCCCCACCTCAAGTACTGCCGCCGTCACGCAGACGCCCACTCGCCCGGGCCTGCTGTCACGGTCACCCGTTCATGCAAGGGATCGTTCAGCGGGGCTGACAGCGCCCTGGTCCATAGGGCATGGAAGAGGGCTGGGAGAACCCTGATGGTGTCCCCGAGGTCACGTGCTCCTTCGATCAGCGGCCGAGGACGGGCAAAGACCTGCACCGCCTCTTCCATGAGCGCGGTGTCCCGGTAGCGAGGGTGCCGGTATCCCGACAGCCAGCCCAGGTTGGCAGCGACAACCGATTCGGGAGGCGAGGCGACCCTGTACTGCCATCCCACCGCCCGTGCCGCCGCTGCCATGACGTCAGCACGGTGTGCCAGCCGGGGAGAGATCTCCCCACGCCCGGCACAGTCGAGCAGCAGACCGCCGCCGTCGCTGAACCGCCCCATCAGATGCGGCGCATGCGACACCACGGTCCCCTCAGATCCCCGCCAGGACAGCTCCACAGGGCGACATGCCATCGCCATGACCGAAGGATCACGGTCCAGCAGCATCACCTGGGTACGCATGACACCCGACCCGTAGTGCACCAGCCGCCCGGTCGTTGCCGACCACCACCAGCCCGGCGCGAAACGACGGCCAGACCGCACGGGAAACGGACGTACCGGACCGCAGTCCTCCAGGTGAACGACATGAGCGGCCTCGTCCCACGGCATTCGCTGTTCTCCACCGTACGGATCCAGGAAACGGGCGCTGTATCGACAGGGATCAGCTGCCGCCGGGTGCGCCGAGGAGCCTTGCTGCCACATGTACCTTCAACCGATCAGCATCCCATCAGGTAATGGCTACGTGGCGGCCTGCTCCCTGGGGCGGGCTGCGGGATGGTGAGCAGCGGGCGCAGGCCAGCGAAGTCGGCGACCAGGTCGGCTAGCATGCGGGTGGGCGCTTGGCCGTGGTGACCGTACCCGTAGCTCTCGGCTGTGGCCTCTAGGCCGGCGAGTTTTGATCGTCAAGCCGTGTTTATGCGGCTCAAGTCGAGCGGAGTCGGGAGGGTCATGCCCCACGAGACGATGATGTTCGATGGCACCACGGCCTTCTCGACATCGGCACCGGAAGCCTTGATCTCTTCAGGACCGGTCAGCTTCAACCCACACAGGGGGCAGTCCAGAAGGTCCACCGTTACCTCCGCCCCTGTGGTGGTCGAGCGGATTGGTGTCACCCGGATATGCGCTTCTCCACCACATGCAGGACACGCGAGAGTGGAGATCAGCACGATGAGCTTGTCGTCTTCCCCGGACACCGCGACGGCATGAGGGCCTTCGACGGGTTCCTTGAGTGCCCTCTCCTTGGCGCCTTCAGGTAGTCCCTTGAACCGGTCATCGAAGAGGTGTCGTGCCTGCTTGATCCGGACCTCAACGTCCCGCTGGATTGCGTCTCGCTGCTTGTCGACGGCCACGCTGACCGCGCTGATCCAGCGACCCCAGAACTGCTCAGCCGACATGTCGACGGCCTTCAACAGGATTGCGATGGTCTCGGCAAGTGTCGGCAGCAGAGACCTGGCCTCGTCGCCGACAGTCGTGTGTGCGGTGCCGTTCCGGAGGTCGATCAACCGATCGAGCTGAGGATCAGGCGGGAGCACCCTTATGCGCCGGAGCCGTTGGAGGGCCTCCTTGGCGCCGACAGTGCGGACCTTGTCCGGGTCCAGCTCCAAATTACCGCCAAAGTACAGCAGCAAATCTGCGTTCCCGTTGCGCATCTCGACCAGATACGTCGGGTTCTTCTTGATCAGGACAGCCTTGGCGAGCCGCTCGACGGCAACGCCGCCGTGGAGAGCGAACTCGTCGTACTCGCCGCGTCCGTGGTCCTCCATGGCCTTGTACGCGGCTTTTCCGGCACCCGTCAGGAAGCTCTCGAACGAGAGTGAATCGTCCATGCGAGGACGGTAACCGCCCGTGTACTACAGGTGCGATCGAATTCGAGGGTGTGACATCCCCGTTGAGGCCGCTTTCACCCGGGTTGCCTGGAGTTGCGGGTGATGGAGGCGGGATGGGCGGCGCGGACGATCCGGGGATCGGGGCCGCGCTCGCCGGTGTTGCGTGTCGGCTCCGCTGCTGTCCGAACCCCAGCGCTTGGTCCTCGCCGTCTCCTCCGCACTTCGGCCCGTGTGCGGTGACCGTCGTACGAAGGAGACGCTGCCAGCCACCGGCCTCGGAACCGGGACCACCAGGTCGGCGGAGATCGGATCAGCGTGTGCGTCCAGTCAGCGCTGCTGGATCCACCAGATGATCCATCCGGTTCCGCTCGCGCCCACGGCGCCGGCGGAGCCGCGGACGATGCCGTAGCCCGCCGTACGGGCGAGGGCGCGCAGGCGACGGCGGCGACCGCCGTCCAGCAACTGCAGCAGCCGGGCCCGGATCTCGGACCAGACGTGGCACAGCTTGCTATTGCCCTGGTGGTGCCGGGTCGACGTTGGCCGGCCGGTGCCCTTAGGCTCGTTGAACATGCTGATGGTGCCTCCTTGGGGAGTGACTGTCGGTTTCTTCACTGGGCGGCTCCCTGCTCCAACAGGGGGCCGTCGCCCGTTTGCGGGGCGGCGGCCTGCGCCGCACCCGGCCCGTGTGCGGGGCCGGGAGTCATGGGGCCGGGACATAGCGTCCCGGCGGTGCTCATCGCGGGGCCAAGCCCTCCGAGAGCACGGGGACGCCGGAAGCGATCCGCAGCGCGGTGATGGCGGCTCCCGCCGGGGTCCAGGCGGCGGCCGCGGCCTCCCGGTCGTTCTTGTTGATGTTCAGGTCGAACGGCGCGGCGAGCGCCCAGCGCACACCCGTGCTCTGGCCGAAGATGGAGGAGCCGTCCAGGTACTGCTCGGTGAGGAACTCGTACAGCAGCCCCTTCGCCTTCAGCTCCGTGATGCCGCGCCCGACGGTTGCCGGGGAGATCCCGTACCAGGACGCGAACTGCTTGTCCTTGTACAGGACGAAGGAGGGCTTGCGCTGGCTCATGAAGATGAGCAGCATCGCCTTCGCCGGCATCGTCAGCGACTTGTAGTAGTCCTGCTCCCAGTACGCGAAGGGCACCTTGAAATAGATGTCCTTGCGGGAGCCCTCCCAGTTGCCTGACGGCAGCGTGTACGGGTCCCCGGAGCCGTCCTCGTGCAGCTTGGTGATGCGGGTCATCCGGCCGTCCGGCGCCGTGCTGATCAGTTTCAGCTTCCTCAGCTTGGCCAGGTGCCGGGAGACCGCGGCGCTCGCCGTGCCGTCGGTGGCGAACGAGATCCCTGCGGCGCGGCCCCATGTCTCGGACCGGCGAGTCACGCCCCAGTCGCCGTCGACGCGACCGCGCGGGAGTGGGCCCCGTGCGGCGACGCAGTGGACCAGGAGGAAGAGCTCCAGCCGCTCGGGGCTGCGCAGCAGGTGACGGAGGGGGCCGGGCTTCGTGACCAGGCGGGGGCCGGGCACGGTGTCCTGGACGAACGCACGCCGGATGGGGACGGCACGGCTGGAGCGCTTGGACTCGTCCAGCAGCATTCGTATCGTGTCGCCCTGGCTCACGGCCTTGTCCCGCTTGAGCACGGTCAGTTCGGTGTTCACGGGCCCAACTATGCGCCCAGCGTGCGTGGTTCGGGTGTCGGTTACGGGAGCGAACGCACGGCCGGACGCCCGCTCAGCTCGGCTAGTCGGAAAACATGTGAACACTAATGACCCTGATAGGAAACCTTTGTTCACCAAAAGCCGCAGGCAGGCCCGCATCTGATGCTTGGAACCCTTGCGCGTTCAGATTGCGATCTTTGGCGTTCTGGACGTCAATATTTGACAATTTCATCTCATAACTCCGTGCTCGGGAGGAGACGACCCACGAGGGGGTCCCGCACCGGCCCAGCCGACCTAGACGACGTCCGCCCGCCCGTGCCGACAGCACGAGGCCCCAGGCCTTTCGAAGAGAGGGCCCGGGGTCTGGCGCGGTGGGAGGGAGCAGGCAGAGGCTTTCTCAGTAGTCGTCCCGTTCGGAGGGCGGTCCGTACTGCTCGATGAGGTCGCAGGTGCAGGTGCCGCCGCCGTACAGCGTCTTGTCGCACTCATCATGGTGGTGCCGCACCGGCGGCTTCGGCGGCGAGGGCCGTACGGAGCCGCCCTTCGGCGGCTGGGCCGGGACAGCCTGGGCGGTCGGCGCCGATGCCGCGCCCGCCCAGTCGACGCCCAACTCAGCCAGGGCCGACCGCTGGTCCGCAGTTAGCTTGCCCCGCCTCGCCCGGGTGTTCGAGACCCACACGCCCAGCTTGACGACCACCGGCTCCGCCTCGCCGTCGACCTTGGTCTGCTCGCTGTGGCCCCTCGGCACAGGCCGGGCACCTTCCCGCTCCACCCACTGCGCGAGGGCCGCAAAGCCGCGCTGGAACGCCTGCTGCGCCTTGCTCTGGCCCTTCGTCGCACCCTTGGCCGCCGGGGCGCGAGACGGCGCCTCAACGGGCTTGATGCCCAGCCGGGACAGCCGTTCCTGCTGCTCGGCGGAGAGTTGCGTCCAGGTGCTCGCTTCTCTTTGCCGCGTGAGCCA
>NZ_JBIWIO010000017.1:0-83516 GCF_044764665.1 Streptomyces sp. NPDC093795 | reverse complement strand
GCCTTGCGGGGGGCGCACCCCACGCCCGCGGGTTACGCGGCCCAAATGGAAACCCCCGCCCCCAACACCCCCCTTTACCCCGCCGCCGGGGGGGGGGGGGGGGCCCCCCCCGCCCCCACCACCGGCGCTTTTGCAGCGATGCAGTGATCAGCGGCCCGCTCCCCCGGGCCGCGCCCCGGTGGGCGCGGGAGCCCCAGAACCGCGAGGAATAAGACCATGACCGTGGACTCCCAGGGGACGGCGACCGCCGGTCCCCAGGACGCGCCCGGGAGGGCGGCAGAGAAGTCCCAGACTCCGCCACCCCCTTCGGGCCCGAAGGAAGTCCTTCAGCCTCCCCGCGGCAGACGCTCCCTGCCCGGCGGGCTGCTGCCGTACCTGCTCGTCGCGCCGGCCCTGCTCTCCATGGCGGTGCTGCTGCTCTACCCGCTGGTCCGCAATGTGCTCCTCTCCTTCCAGCAGCTCAACCGGAAGGAGTTCATCACCCGCGAGACGGTCTGGATCGGCTTCCAGAACTACACCGAACTCCTCGGCGACTCGCACTTCTGGTCCGTCGCCGTCCGAAGCGTCGTCTTCACGGCCGTCAACGTCGCCCTCATCATGGCGATCGGCACCGGCATCGGTCTGCTGCTCAACCGCCTCGGCAAGAAGATGCGGCTGGTCCTCTCGCTGTCCCTGATGTTCGCCTGGGCCATGCCGATCATCGCCTCCGTCACCGTCTTCCGCTGGCTCTTCGACGAGCAGTTCGGTGTCGCGAACTGGGTGATGCGCACCCTCGGCTTCTCCGGCTACGAGCAGCACAACTGGTTCGAGACCGGCTTCTCCACCCTGGTCATCATCCTGCTCCTGCTCGTCTGGGGCTCCGTCCCCTTCGTCGCCCTCAACATGTACGCCGGCCTGACCACCATCGGGTCCGAGCTGTACGAGGCCGCCAGGATGGACGGCGCCAGCGGCTGGCGGACCTTCTGGGCCGTGGTCTTCCCCAACCTGAAGTCCTTCTTCATGATCACCACGTTCCTGGAGATCATCTGGATCTTCAAGGCGTTCGCCCAGGTCTACGCGATGAACCAGGGCGGCCCCGACCGCGGCTCCGAGACCCTCCCGGTCTACGCCTACATCGAGGGCGTCGGCCAGTTCCACTACGGTGTCGCCGCCGCCATCTCCATCCTGACGATCGTGATGCTCATCGCGGTCATGTCCTTCTACTTCCGCCTGATCCTGAAGCAGGAGGAGGAGCTGTGAGCACCACCACCCAGACTCCGCAGAAGCTGCGCACCAGGAAGCCGCTCACGGTCGGCACGGTCGCCAAGAACGTCAGCGCCCTCGTGATCGCGGTGGTGTTCGTCTTCCCCGTCTACTGGATGTTCTCGTCCTCGCTGAAGCCGCAGCACGAGATCATGACGAAGGACCCCGTCTTCGTCTTCACGCCGACCTTCCAGAACTACACGACGGCGACCGGCGTCGACCTCTTCTGGACGTACGTCACCAACAGCCTCATGGTCACCATCGGCGCGGTGCTGCTCGCCCTCGTCGTCGCCCTGGCCGCGAGCTTCGCGATCGCCCGCCTGAGGTTCAAGGGACGCAAGGGCATCGTCCTCATCGTGATGATGGCGCAGATGGCCCCCTGGGAGGTCATGGTCATCGCGATGTACATGATCTCCCGTGAGAACGACATGCTGAACAGCATCCCGATGCTCACGCTCATCTACTTCGTCATGGTCCTCCCCTTCACGATCTGGACCCTGCGCGGCTTCATCGCCGCCGTCCCGGTCGAACTGGAGGAGGCCGCGCAGATCGACGGCTGCACCCGCGCCCAGGCGTTCCGCAAGGTGATCTTCCCGCTGCTCGCCCCCGGCCTGATGTCGACCTCGCTCTTCGGCTTCATCACCGCCTGGAACGAGTTCGCCATGATCCTCATGCTGAACAAGGACAGCGAGTCCGCGACCCTGACGCTCTGGCTCACCAAGTTCCAGACCGCGTTCGGCAGCGACTGGGGCGCCACCATGGCCGCCTCCACGCTCTTCGCACTCCCCGTGCTCCTCGTCTTCCTCTTCCTCCAGCGCAAGGCCGTCGGCGGCATGACCGCCGGCGCGGTGAAGGGATAAGGGCTCCCCATGACCACACTCGTACACGGCACGGACACCCTGACCCGTGACGCGCTCACCGTGCTCCAGCCCGGCTTCGTCGGCACCACCGCGCCCGACTGGCTGCTCCGGCGCATCGGCGAGGGTCTGTCGTCGGTCGGCCTGTTCGGCCGGAACATCGTCAGCCCCGAGCAGCTCACCGCGCTCACCGCGCAGCTGAGGGCCGAGCGGGACGACGTCCTCGTCGCCATCGACGAGGAGGGCGGGGACGTCACCCGCCTGGAGGTCAAGCAGGGTTCGTCCTTCCCCGGCAACTACGCGCTGGGCAGCGTCGACGACGTCGAGCTCACCCGGGCCGTCGCCCGCGAGCTCGGCCGCCGGCTCGCCGCGTGCGGCGTCGACCTCAACTGGGCGCCCTCCGCCGACGTCAACTCCAACGCCGAGAACCCGGTCATCGGCGTCCGCTCCTTCGGGCCGGACCCCGACCTGGTCGCCCGGCACACCGTGGCGTACGTCGACGGCCTCCAGGGCGTCGGGGTCGCGGCCTGCACCAAGCACTTCCCCGGACACGGCGACACGAACGTGGACTCCCACGACGCGCTGCCCCGGATCGATGTGGACCTCGCCACACTGCACACCCGTGAGCTGGTGCCTTTCCGCGCCGCCGTCGCCGCGGGTACCAAGGCGGTCATGAGCGCGCATATCCTGCTCTCCGCGCTCGACCCCCACCGCCCGGCGACCCTGAGCCCGCAGATCCTCACCGGTCTGCTCCGCCAGGAACTGGGCTTCGAGGGGCTGATCGTCACCGACGGCATGGAGATGCAGGCCGTCGCGGCGACGTACGGCATCGAGCGCGGTTCCGTCCTCGCCATCGCCGCGGGCGCCGACGCGATCTGCGTCGGCGGCGGGCTGTGCGACGAGGACACCGTGCTGCAGCTGCGCGACGCGCTCGTCAGCGCGGTACGGACCGGTGAACTGCCCGAGGAGCGGCTGGCCGACGCCGCGGCGCGCGTGCGCGCCCTGGCGGCCTGGACCCAGGCGCACCGGGCCAGGGGGGCTGGGTCGGTGCCGGGCGCGGCAGTGCAGGAGGGGACCGCGCCCGGTGCCGACATCGGACTCGTGGCGGCCCGCAGGGCCCTCAAGGTGACCCGGGGGGAGCGGCCTTACACGCCGATGACCAGCGCTCCCTACGTGGCCTCCTTCACCCCGATCGCGAACTTCGCGGTCGGCGACGAGACGCCCTGGGGCATCGCGGCGGAGCTGGGGCGCCTCCTCCCCGGCACGGAGACCGGCTCGTACGACGAGCCCTCCGTGGACGCCGTCCTGTCCGCCGCGGGGGAGCGGCGGATCGTGGCGGTGGTACGCGACGCCCACCGGCACCCGTGGATGACCGAGGCCCTGGACGGCCTGGTCGCGGCCCGCCCCGACACCGTCGTGGTCGAGATGGGCCTCAACGAGGCGGAGCCCCGCGGGGCCCTGCACATCGCCACCCACGGCGCGGCCCGGGTCTGCGGCCGCGCGGCCGCGGAGGCCGTCGTCGGAACCGGCGCCTGACCGACGCCTCCGACTCCCGCCGTACGCGAAGGGGCCCGGCACCTGAACAGGTGCCGGGCCCCTTCGCTGTCCCCAGGGGAACCCGGGCGGTTCAGACGCCCTGCTCAGATGCCCTGCCAGGCGGGCTTGTTGGCATAGGTGTGGCGGAAGTAGTCGGCGAGCTTGAGCTTGGAGGCGGCGGCTTCGTCGACGACGACGGTGGCGTGGGGGTGGAGCTGGAGCGCGGAGGCCGGGACGAGGGCGGCGATGGGGCCTTCGACGGTCTGCGCGACGGCTTCGGCCTTGCCTTCGCCGGTGGCGAGGAGCACGAGGTGGCGGGCTTCGAGGATGGTGCCGATGCCCTGGGTGATGACGTGGTGCGGCACCTGCTCGATGTCGTTGTCGAAGAAGCGCGCGTTGTCCACACGGGTCTGCTCGGTGAGCGTCTTGATGCGGGTGCGGGAGGCGAGGGAGGAGCAGGGTTCGTTGAAGCCGATGTGTCCGTCGGTGCCGATGCCGAGGATCTGGAGGTCGACGCCGCCGGCTTCGGTGAGGGCCTTGTCGTAGGCCTCGCAGGCGGCCTGGACGTCGTCGGCGGAGCCGTCGGGGCCCATGAATGCGTCGGGGGAGAGCCCGAGGGGTTCGACGACCTGGCGGAGGACGGTGGAGCGGTAGGACTCGGGGTGGCCGGCGGGCAGGCCGACGTATTCGTCGAGCTGGGCGATCCGGGCCCGGGAGGCGTCCACGGATCCGGCCCGGACCTGGGTGGTCAGGGCGTCGTAGATGGGGATCGGGGTGGATCCGGTGGCCACGCCGAGCAGCGCGTCGGGCTTGCGGCGCAGGAGGTCGGCGATGCCGTCCGCGATGAGCTCGCCGCCTGCCCTGGCGTCCTTGACGATGACAACTTCCACGCTGTGCCTGCCGATCTGCTGAGGGGCTGCTGAAAGACCGTGGTATAGACCAATCTAAGGTCAAATCTAGCAGAGGAGGGGCCTTCCCCTCATGCCGTTCCGCCCCCCGGGACGCCCCCGCCGCCTCCATCGTCGGCCGCCCCCGTCCCCCCAGCCACTCGAACCCCGAAGGCCCCGCCTACCCCGCCGTCGACAGCCCCGAACCGCCCCCCTCGGCGCCGCCGAGACCTCAGGCCAGAGAGCCTCCCGTCGCGTCGATCCAGTGGCCCGTCACCCAGCGCGCGTCGTCCGACGCCAGGAACGCCACCACGTCCGCTATCTCCGCCGGGGTACCGACCCCGCCGAGCGCCGAGAGCGCAGCGGCCCCCGCCCAGGCCTCGTCGTCACCCCGCAGCCAGGCCGCGTTGATATCGGTGTCCACGATCCCCGGCGCCACCGCGTTGACGGTGATCCGGCGCGGCCCGAGGACCTTCGAGAGATAGCTGGTGAACACGTCGAGCGCGCCCTTCGACATCGCGTACGCGATCGTCTCCGGCATGACGGCCGCCTTGCTCAGGCCCGTCGAGACGTTGATGATCCGTCCGCCGTCCCGGAGCCGCTCCGCGCCCTGCTGGGCCAGGAAGAACGGCGCCTTCGTGTTGACCGCGAAGATCCGGTCGTACTCCTCCTCCTCGATCGTCGCGAACGGATTCCTCGCGGCGATCCCGGCGTTGTTCACGAGAATGTCCAGACCGTCCGTGACCTCGTCGAAGGCCGCCCAGAGCGCCGCCGCGTCCCCCGGCGTCCCGAGCTCCCGCCCGATCGCGAAGGCCTCGCCGCCCGCCGCCTCGATCGCCGTGACCGTCTCCTTGGCCGCCGTCTCGTTGCTTCCGTAGTGCACCGCGACCCGGGCCCCCTCGCGACCGAGCCGCTCGGCGATCCCCCGCCCGATGCCGCGGCTGCCACCCGTCACGAGTGCCGTCTTCCCCGCCAGCTTCCCGGCCGCCCGCTCGGCCACCCGCTCGGCCACCTTGTCGGCCGTCTGCCCCGTGATCCGTCCTCCGAGCACGCCCATGGCGACGCCCCCCTCATTTCTGTAGCGGTCGTTACGTAAAAACCGTACCCCACTTCCGTATCGGACGCTATAGAATTCACTCCATGGTGAGGACACAGCGCGGCCGCCCCCGCTCCTTCGACCGGCTCACGGCCCTTGAGCAGGCCACGATGGCCTTCTGGGAGCACGGCTACGAGACGACCTCCGTCTCCGACCTCACCCGCGCCATGGGCATCAGCGCACCCAGCCTCTACGCGGCCTTCGGCGACAAGAAGACGCTGTTCGAGGAGGTCGTCGAGGCCTATGCCGGCTCGTACGGCGCGTACGGCGGTCGGGCCTTCGTGGAGGAGCCCACCGCCCGCGGCGCCATCGGCCGGATGCTCGACGAGGCGGCCGGACTCTTCACGGAGCCGGGCCACCCCCGCGGCTGTCTGATGATCTCCGCCGCGACCAACTGCTCGACCCCGGAGGTCGAGGAGTCCCTGAGAGCGCGCAGAAACGCCAATCTGGCGTCCTTCGAGGCCCGTATCCGCCGTGACGTCGAGACGGCCGAGCTGCCCGCCGACACCGACGCCCGCGCTCTCGCCCGCTTCAGCGGCGCCGTCCTCCAGGGCATGTCCCAGCAGGCCCGCGACGGGGCGACGGCGGAGGAACTGGCGGCCGTGGCCGAGACGGCGATGCGGGCGTGGCCACCGGCCCCCGTGCGCGCACCGGCGTCGACGGCGCCGTAAGCAGCCCCGTAGACGGCCCCGTAACCAGCCCCGGAAACACCCGCGGGCCGCGGCGCCTGGCGGGACCCTCAGCCCGCCCGGCACCGCAGCCCGGAGTTGCGCCGGCCGGGGGTGTGCGGTCCCTCGGCCGTTGTGGGAGGTCTCGACGCAGTCAGGGCAGAGAGCGTCGGGTACCTCGTTCCATCCTCCTGTGCGGGGAGGATGGAGGTCTGCAGCGTTCATTGTGGACTAGACCATTCTTGTCTGTCCATCCACACGTACGCGGTCGTTCATGGCCCATCCTCCAGCACGAAGGCCCGGAGATCCAGGTTCACCGCCTCTTTATTCCGCGGGTACGCTCGCACAGTGCCCTCCATGAACGACCTCGTCCGCCAGCACACCGCCCTGAGCGACTCCGACCTCGAGTGGCTCCACCTGCTGGTGTCGGAGTGGCAGCTGCTCTCCGACCTCTCCTTCGCCGACCTCGTGCTCTGGGTCCCGACCCTCGACGGCACGCGGTACGTCTCCGTCGCCCAGATGCGGCCCAACACCGGCCCCACCTCCTACCAGGACGACATGGTCGGCCACCTGGTGCCGCGCGGCCGCCGCCCGCTGCTCGACGCCGCGCTCGACGAGGGCAGGATCGTCCGGGAGGGCGACCCGGAGTGGCGCGAGGAGGTGCCGGTACGGGTCGAGTCCATCCCCGTCCGCCGCGAGGGCCGGGTCCTCGGCGTCATCGCCCGCAACACCAACCTGCTGACCGTCCGCACCCCCTCCCGGCTCGAACTCACCTACCTCCAGTCGGCCTCCGACCTGGCCCAGATGATCGCGGCCGGCACCTTCCCGTTCCCCGGCGAGCAGGTCGACATGGACTCCTCGCCCCGCGCCGGCGACGGTCTCGTCCGCCTGGACGCGGAGGGCGTCGTCCAGTACGCCTCGCCCAACGCCCTCTCCGCGTACCACCGGCTGGGTCTCGCCGCCGACCTCGTCGGCCAGCACCTCGGCCAGATCACCACCGAACTCGCCCCCTCCCGTGGCCCCGTGGACGAGGCCCTGGTCACGCTCGCCTCCGGCTACGCGCCGCGCGAGTTCGAGGTCGAGGGCAACGGCGGCGTGATCCAGCTGCGGGCGATCCCGCTCAAGCCCAAGGGCACCCGCATCGGTTCCCTCGTCCTGCTCCGGGATGTCACCGAACTGCGTCGCCGCGAGCGCGAGTTGATCACCAAGGACGCCACCATCCGGGAGATCCACCACCGGGTCAAGAACAACCTGCAGACGGTGGCGGCCCTGTTGCGCCTCCAGTCCCGCCGGATGGACTCCGACCAGGGCCGCGAGGCCCTCAACGAGGCCGTACGGCGCGTCGGTTCGATCGCCATCGTTCATGAGACGCTGTCCCAGAACCTGGACGAGCGGGTGGAGTTCGACGAGATCGCCGACCGGGTGATCGCGATGGTGGCCGAGATCTCACCGGGCCGGGTCACCTGCCGGCGCAACGGCCGCTTCGGCATTCTCGACGCCGAGGTCGCGACCCCGCTCTCCATGGTCCTCACCGAGGTCCTGCAGAACGCCCTGGAGCACGCGTTCGCCCAGGGCGACGAGGGCGCCGTCGAGGTCACCGCCGTCCGTGGCGAGTCCAGGCCCGAGGCCCGGCTCCTGATCACGGTCCAGGACGACGGCCGGGGTCTGCCCGAGGGCTTCGACCCGCAGCGCGCCGGCAACCTCGGTCTCCAGATCGTACGGACCCTGGTGGAAGGGGAGTTGGGCGGATCCTTCGACATGGTGCCGGCCGCAGGGCGCGGCACGAAGGTGATCCTCGACATTCCCGTACAGCCGCAGAAGTAGGACCCGACCGCGGAAGTAGGACCCGACGGCAGAAGTAGGACACGACGACAGAGGTAGGGCACGACGGCGAACAGCAGCGAGCCCCGGACCGAAGGAGATCGGTCCGGGGCTCGAATGCTGTGGGTTACTGCTGCGCGCTGCGACTCAAGGGCGGTGATTGCACACGCGATGTGTGCGCCGCTGGCCTCAGGCTGTCGGTGGGCGTCAGGCGCTGGCGTTACGCGCCCGGTTGCGAGCGGCACGGCGCTTCATCGCGCGGCGCTCGTCCTCGCTGAGGCCACCCCAGACGCCGGAGTCCTGGCCGGACTCGAGCGCCCACTGCAGGCACTGCTCCATGACGGGGCAGCGGCGGCAGACGGCCTTGGCTTCCTCGATCTGCAGCAGCGCAGGACCGGTGTTGCCGATGGGGAAGAACAGCTCGGGGTCTTCCTCACGACAAACGGCGTTGTGACGCCAGTCCATGGCTGCTACCTCTCTAGGGTGTTACAAGCTGGTTGCTTGTGAATGTGAACGCTTTCACGAATCCCCCCGCAAGGGAAGGGCCGACTGCCAGATGAACTGGTGTGGTCCTAAGACTGAGGAGGGGTTCTGGCTCTCAGTGGAGGCCGGTGTTGCGGGCCGTCCCGATCGCCAAGAAGAGACTCCCAAACCCCAGCAACGGATACAACCCCTTCCGGAAAGTTTTTTTTGATTCCTCGGTGTCGGCTAGGTCACAGCCGTACTTCTAAGGGGTGGATGCGCGCCTAAACGTTCGAGTGAAAGGACTTTGGGCCCTTCCACTCACACAATCACACGCAGTGCACGACGAACGCCTGTGAACGTCACGCTCGTACGCAGTCCGAGGTGGTCTCCGTCCATCTGGAGGGGGAGGGGAACCTTCGAATGCAAGGTGAAGTCGGTCAGGTCGTGCAGGGATACGGCGTGCTTGCCCCGCGGGCCGCGCTCCGGGGTCGAGGTGAGCAGCTGGGTGGCGTAACGAGCCACTGCGGGGGTGGAGAGACGGCGCAGTCCGAGCACGTCGAGCGCGGTCTCGAAGGAGGCCTCCGGGGACGCGTACACCGGACGATTGCCCAGGTAGGTCCAGGGGGAGGTGTTGCAGATTATGGAGAGGACCAGGTTCTCGACCGGCTCGGCGCCTGGGCGCTCCAGGGTGATCGTGCCGTGCCGGCGGTTCGGTTCCTCGAGGAACTGGCGGGCCACCTGGCGCAGATAGAGGGCGTGCGTGGATCTCTTTCCGCGCTCCCGCTGTTGTTCGACCCGGCCGATGACGCTGGCGTCGAATCCGAGTCCGGCGCAGAAGGTGAACCAGCGGGACGGTACGGACTCGTCCTCCGTGCCCGGCGTCCCCGAGGCGAGACCGAGGCTCACTGTGCGTGCCCGCCGCTCACGCAACGCGTCGAGCAGGGCGCCGGTCGCCTCCACGGCGTCGTTCGGAAGGCCGAGGGCGCGGGCGAACACATTGGTCGAACCGCCGGGGACCACCGCGAGCCCCGGCAGCCGGTCGGGGTCGGGCCCACCGTGCAGCAGGCCGTTGACGACCTCGTTCACCGTGCCGTCGCCGCCGAGGGCCACGACGAGATCGATGTTGCCGGCCTCGGCGGCATGCCGGCCCACGTCACGCGCGTGCCCGCGGTACTCGGTGGTGACGGCTTCCAGCTTCATCTCGCTGGCGAGCGCGTGGATGAGCACGTCACGGGTGCGGGCACTGGTGGTGGTGGCTGCCGGGTTGACCACGAGAAGTGCGCGCATGAGCTTCAGCGTACCTACCCGGTGGTACCGGGCCCAGTCCCGGCCATCCCGTGGACATCCCGCCGCCCCCGGCCCACCCGGGCGCCCGAGACCGGCGGTGGGGCCCCCGCTACCCTGCCCTGTATGAGCAGTACGGAGCAGACCCCCCGCCCCGCCCGTCTCGCCGCCGCGGCGGCCGTGGCCGGTATCGAGGCCCTCGGACTCGTCGCCGGGGGTGTGTACATGCTGGTGGACGCGCTGACCCCGATGTCCGGCGACCTCACCGGTGCCCTCACGGGCGCTGTGACGCTTGTCGCACTCGGTCTGATCCCGCTCGCCGCCGCCCGCGGCCTGTGGCTGCGCCGCTCCTGGAGTCGCGGCCCGGCCGTGATCACCCAGATCCTGGCCCTGCCCGTCGCCTGGCAGATGCTCCAGGCGAACAGCGCGATGATCCCGGCCGGCATCGCCCTCGGCGTCCTGGCCGTCACCGGGCTCGTCCTCCTGGTGAACCCGGCCACGACCGAGGCGCTCGGTATCCGGCGCCCCGGTCAGGAAGCCTGACGAGGGTTACTCCTCCACCAGGAGCTTCTCCCGCAGCTGGGCGAGGGTCCTGGCCAGCAGTCGAGAAACGTGCATCTGCGAGATGCCCACCTCCTGCGCGATCTGCGACTGGGTCATGTTCCCGAAGAACCGGAGTAGCAGAATCCGCTTCTCCCGGGGCGGCAGGTCCTCCAGGAGCGGCTTGAGCGACTCGCGGTACTCGACCCCCTCCAGGGCCTCGTCCTCCGCGCCCAGCGTGTCCGCCACCGCCGGGGACTCGTCGTCCGTGTCGGGGACGTCGAGGGAGAGCGTCGAGTAGGCGTTCGCCGACTCCAGGCCCTCCAGGACCTCCTCCTCCGAGATCCCGAGCCGCTCGGCCAGCTCGTGCACCGTCGGGGAGCGTCCGTGCTGCTGGGAGAGCTCCGCCGTCGCCGTGGTCAGCGAGAGCCGCAGCTCCTGGAGCCGGCGCGGCACCCGGACCGCCCAGCCCTTGTCGCGGAAATGCCGCTTGATCTCGCCGACGACCGTGGGTGTCGCGTACGTCGAGAACTCGACCCCGCGCTCCGGGTCGAACCGGTCCACCGACTTGATCAGGCCGATCGTCGCCACCTGGGTCAGGTCGTCCAGCGGCTCGCCGCGGTTGCGGAAGCGCCGGGCCAGGTGCTCCACCAGCGGCAGGTGCATCCGTACCAGCCGGTTGCGCAGCTCCGCCTTCTCGGGGGAGCCCTCGGGCAGCTCGCGCAGCGTGACGAAGAGAGCGCGGGCGCCGCTCCGGTCGTGCGGGTCCGGGGCGGTGGGGACGGCGTCCGAGGCGTCGTCGGCCTCAGCCTCGGCCTTGGCCTCGGCTCCCGCCTCGGTCCCAGCCTCAGCCCCAGCCCCAGCCCCAGCCTCAGCGTCGGCCCCGGCGTCGGCCTCATCACCGTCCGAGACCGAGACCGCCGCCGTCTCCTCCGGCTTCTCGGCAGCCCCTGCGGTCCCGGGGGCCCCGGAGGCCTCGGGGGAGCCGTCCACGCGCGCGGGGTCCCGGGGGGCCTCGGAGACGCCTGGTGTCTCGGCAACCTCGTGGTGCTGCTCGTGCTCGCTCATCTGGCCCGCCTGCTCCGTAGCGACCTCATGCATAGCGACCTCATGCGGCCGCGCCTGCTGCTCAGGGATGCCGGCCGTCGCGTCCCCGCTCCTCACGCCGGGCCTGGCCCCGCGCCGCGCTGTTTGTACAGGCTGATCGAGACCGTACGGTCCTCGGCCACCGACGACTCCACCTTCCCGGCCAGTGCCGACAGCACCGTCCAGGCGAAGGTGTCCCGCTCGGGCGCCCGGCCGTCGGTCGTCGGAGCGGAGACGGTCACGTCGAGGGAGTCGTCGACCAGCCGGAAGACACAGCTGAGGACGGATCCCGGCACGGCCTGCTGGAGCAGGATGGCGCAGGCCTCGTCGACCGCGATCCGCAAGTCCTCGATCTCGTCGAGGGTGAAGTCCAAGCGCGCCGCGAGGCCGGCCGTGGCCGTACGCAGCACGGACAGATAGGCACCCGCAGCGGGCAGCCGGACTTCCACGAAGTCCTGGGTCCCGGGCTCGCCTGCGATCTGGGACACCCTCACCTCCAAGGTGGCACAAGCTCATTCGGGGTTCGGAGGGAGAGGCCCCCGAACCGGGCGGTACGCAGGGGGCTGCGCGGTCCGCCGTGACGCTATCGCGATCCGTCCCGCCGTGTCGCCGCGAACTTCCCACCCCCGTCGCCCCCCGGCCGCCGGTCATCACCCATGGTAGGCCCATGGATGCGGACGGTGGGCAGGGGTTCGCGGGGGACGGAAACGAGCGACCGGCGGAGGGGTGACGTACCCACCCGGGGAGCGGGCGAATCGCCGGACGGCCGAATCACCGGACGGCCGTACGCCCGGAGGGTCCGACCGCCCTGACAAACAGGGACAAGAGGGGGCATCGCCACCCGCTCAGACGATCGCGCCGTCCACGAAGCACCACCGCCAGGCCTCGCCCCGTTCGAACGTCCGCATCAGCGGGTGCCCGGTCGAGGAGAAGTGCCCCGTCGCGTGCCGCCCCGCCGAGGAGTCGCAGCAGCCCACGTGTCCGCAGCTCAGACAGAGCCGCAGCTGGACCGGGTGCGTACCGTCCGCCAGGCACTCCGGGCAGGTGTCGGCCAGCGGCACCGGTTCGGGGCGCGGCATTTCTGCAACATGGGGGCACTCGCTCATGATGGCCAGGTTACGTTGCGGCTCACGACGGGGACGGGCATGAACGCACTGCAGCTGGTGGCGCTGGTGGCGGCGAGTGCCGCGATCGCGGGGGCCGCCCGCAGGACCCCGGTGCCCGCTCCGCTGCTCCTGGTCGCCGCGGGGCTGGTCGCCTCGTACGTCCCCGGAGTGCCCGACTACACGCTCGACCCGCACATCGTGCTGCCACTGATCCTGCCCCCGCTCCTCTACACGGCCGCCGTCGACTCCTCGTACCTCGACCTGCGGGCCAACATCCGGCCCGTCGCCCTGCTCTCCGTCGGGTACGTCCTCTTCGCCACCGTGGCCGTGGGCTGGCTCGCGTACGTCCTCGTCCCCGACCTGCCGCTCACCGCCGCCCTCGTGCTCGGCGCGGTGGTCGCCCCGCCGGACGCGGTCGCCGCCACCGCCATCGCCCGCAAGCTTGGCCTGCCCCACCGGATCACCACGATCCTCCAGGGTGAGTCCCTCGTGAACGACGCCACCGCCATCACCGCCTTCAAGGTCGCCCTCGCGGCGGCCGTCGGAGAGGGCGTGAGCTGGGCCGGCGGCCTCGGCGACTTCGCGCTCGCCGCCGTCGGCGGGATCGGCGTCGGCCTGATCCTCATGGCCCCCATCCACTGGCTGCGCCTCCGGCTAGGCGACTCGCTGCTCCAGAACACCCTCTCCCTCCTCATCCCCTTCATCGCCTACGCGGCGGCCGAGGAGGTCCACGCCTCAGGGGTCCTCGCCGTCGTCGTGGTCGGTCTCTTCCTGGGACACCGCGCCTGGCAGGTCGACTTCGCCACCCGGCTCCAGGAGGAGGCCGTCTGGAAGATGGTCGCCTTCGTCCTGGAGTCCGCCGTCTTCGCCCTGATCGGCCTCCAGCTGCCGTACGTCGTCCAGGGGCTCGGGCAGTACGGGATCGGCGAGGCGGCCTGGTACGCCGCCGGCGTCTTCGTCGCCGTGGTCGTCGTCCGGTTCGTCTGGGTGTATCCCGCGACCTTCCTGCCCCGGTGGCTCTCCGCGCGGGTCAGAGAACGGGAACCAGGGGTGGACTGGAGGGCGCCGCTCGTCGTCGGCTGGGCCGGTATGCGTGGCGTGGTCTCCCTCGCCATCGCCTTCTCCATCCCCGCCGTCACCGACGGCGGGGAGTTCCCCGCCCGCAACCTCGTCCTCTTCCTCACCTTCACCACCGTCATCGGCACCCTCGTGGTGCAGGGCCTCACCCTGCCGCCCCTCATCCGCCTCCTGAAGCTCCCCAAGCGGGACAGGTACGCCGAGACCCTGGCCGAGGCGCAGGCGCAGAGCGAGGCCTCGCGGGCCGCGGAGGAACGCCTCGACGCGCTCCTCGCCGACGAGCGCAACGCCCTGCCGACACCCCTCGCCGACCGGCTCCGCATCGTCCTGGAGCGGCGCCGCAACGCGGTCTGGGAGCGGCTCGGGGCCGTCAACGAGGTCACCGGGGAGACCGCGGACGACACCTACCGGCGCATCTCGCGCGAGATGATCGACGCCGAACGCGAGGTCTTCGTGCGGCTGCGCGACGCACGGCGGATCGACGACGAGATGATGCGGACCCTGCTCCGCCGCCTCGATCTGGAGGAGGCCGCCGCCTACCGCGAGGAGAGGGACGGCTGAGTCCCGTCGGCGGGGGAAGGCCGTGACCCGCCGGCCGGGGGCGGCTGAGGCCTGTCCCCCGGGGGCGTCCGGGGCGCGTCCGGGGCGCCCGTCACCACCGCCGCGAGCCGGGTGCCCGCAGGGAACGCGCCCTCCTCCGCCAGGACTGTGAGGCCGTGGAGCATCTTGGCCACATACAGTCGCTCGATGGCGAGTTCGTGCCGCGCCTCGAAGTCGCGTGCGAACGCCTCCAGAACGGGGGACGTGCGCGCGTACCCCCCGCAGTGGAAACGCTCGTCCAGCGCCCACACGCCGCGCGGCCCGCCGAACGTCGCCTCCTGGAGGGCGCGTACCTCCCCGCCGAGGAAACCGCCCTTGAGGACCGGGAAGCCCAGCGCCCGCTGCCCGGGCGAGAGGCCGGCCGCGAGGCCCGCGAGGGTGCCGCCCGTGCCGCAGGCGACGGCCACCGTGTCCGCCGCTCCAACGAGCTCGCGGCCCAGCTCCACGCACCCCCGGACGGCGAGCGGGTTGCTGCCGCCCTCCGGGACGACGTACGCGCCCGCGGGGGCCCGTTCCAGGAGCGCCGCGAGGACCGCCGGGTCGTTCTTCGCGCGGTACGTGGCCCGGTCCACGAACTCCAGACGCATCCCGTCCGCCGCGCACCGCGCGAGGGACGGGTTGAGGGGGCGCCCGGCCAGCTCGTCGCCCCGGACGATGCCCACCGTGGGGAAACCCAGCAGCCGGCCCGCGGCCGCCGTCGCCCGCAGGTGGTTGGAGTACGCGCCGCCGAAGGTGAGCACAGGACGCCCGCCCGCCGCACCCAGGTTGAGGGCGAGCTTGCGCCACTTGTTGCCCGGCAGGTCGGGGTGGATGAGGTCCTCGCGCTTGAGCAGCAGCGTGAGCCCGCGCCGGGCGAAGCGCTCGTCCTCCACCGGCTCCAGGGGCGAGGGGAGCCGGGGCCGCAGACGGGAGAGGTCGAACGCGTTCACCCGGCCATTGTCCGTGCCGGCCGGCACGGTCAGCGCAGGAGGTCGGCGATCCGCTCCCGCATCGAGCCCATCGTGAAGCCACGCGGGTCGACCTTCCCCGGCTGCCACTCCAGGTGCCCGATGACCGAGCGGTGCGTCCAGCCGTGCACCCGGCAGAGGGCCGCCGCCGCCTTCGCGATGGCGTCCAGCTGGACCTTCGGCCACGGGTCCTCGCCGTCCCCGAGGTTCTCGCACTCGAAGCCGTAGAAGTGGCGGTTGCCGTCGGTGGTCGCCTCGTCGTCCCGTGGCAGGCTCCGCTCGGCGATGACCGCCCGGAGCACCTCGTCGTCGCCGAGCCCCGCGTGGTTCGCGCGCCCGTAGCCGACGAGGTGGACCGTGCCGTCCTTGGCGATGACGCCGTGACAGAGCGGCCCCGGCAGGGCGTCGTGGCCGTCCCGGCAGATCCGGACGGTGCTCTCGGTGCCGCGGGTCACGGTGTGGTGGATCATCACGCCGTGCACCGGGCCCCAGGGGCCCTTGTGGTTGCGGTTGTGGGTGGACCAGTCGCCGACCTGGACGATCGCGAGGCCCTCGTCGCGCAGCGCGTCGAGGAACCTGCTCGCGGACATGGGGGTGGACATGACCGACTCCCTTCGGAGGACGGGATGGGGCTTCCGGAGCCCCGGAGCTACCGGAGCCCGGGAGCCACCGGGAGTACCGGAGCTTCCGGAGTACCGGAGTCCGCCACTCCACTGCCATCCGTTCGGACCGTGTGCGAGCCGATCCGGACACCGCCCCCCGTGACGGGTGGGGCTCCGCTGTTCGGATGGAAATCACGTGACATGCCCCGAAGATCGTCGAACAGTCCCACTCGAATGTGTAATGGCGCCGACACGCTCCGTGCTGAAAGGCTTCGTCTCGCAACTCAGTCATACGAGAGGGAGTTCCATGTCCGTTGGTTCGGTTGGCGACGACGTACGCGCGGAGCAGCAGGCCCCGCAGCAGAGTCTCGGCACCGCCGCCGCGCGGAACCTCGCCACGACCACCAAGTCGGCGCCGCAGATGCAGGAGATCACCTCACGGTGGCTGCTGCGGGCGCTGCCGTGGGTCCAGGTGCAGGGCGGTACGTACCGGGTGAACCGGAGGCTCAGCTACTCCGTGGGTGACGGCAAGGTCACCTTCGTCCAGACCGGAGAGCGCGTCGCGGTCATCCCCGCCGAACTCGGCGAACTCTCCGTCCTGCGCGGTTACGAGGACGAGGAGGCCCTGGCCGAGCTCGCGTCCCGCTGCCGCCAGCGGGAGTACGCGGCCGGCGAGGTGATCGCCGTGGCGGGCGAGCCGACCGACCGCGTCCACCTCCTCGCGCACGGCAGGATCGAGCAGATCGGTGAGGGACCGTACGGCGACGAGGCCGTCATCGGCGTCCTCGCCGACGGCGCCCACTTCGGCGACACCGCGCTCGTCGACCCGGACGCCACCTGGGAGTGGAGCGCCCGCGCCGCCACCACCTGTACGGTCCTGGAGCTCACCCGGGACGACGTGCGGAACCTCGCGGAGCGGGCCGGTTCGCTCGCCGCCCACCTCGCGAGCGTGGCCGCCCTGCCCCACCAGCGGACCAACAAGTACGGCGAGGCCGAGATCGACCTCTCCGCCGGCCATGTCGGTGAGGCCGTCGTCCCGCACACGTACGTCGACTACGACGCCTCGCCCCGCGAGTACGAGCTGAGCGTCGCCCAGACCGTGCTGAAGGTCCACAGCCGCGTCGCCGACCTCTACAACCAGCCGATGAACCAGACCGAGCAGCAGTTGCGGCTCACGGTCGAGGCGCTCCGCGAGCGCCAGGAGTACGAGCTCGTCAACAACAAGGAGTTCGGCCTCCTCTCCAACTGCGACTACGAGCAGCGGCTCCAGCCCCACGACGGCGCCCCCAGCCCCGACGACATGGACGAGCTGCTCTCCCGGCGCCGGGGCTCCAAGCTGTTCCTTGCCCACCCGCGCGCCATCGCCGCCTTCGGTCGCGAGCTCAACAAGCGCGGTCTGGTGCCCGAGACGATCGACATCAACGGCAACCGCATCCCGACCTGGCGCGGTGTGCCGATCTACCCGTGCAACAAGATCCCGGTCTCGGACGCCCGGACCACCTCGATCATCTGCATGCGTACCGGCGAGGCCGACCAGGGCGTGATCGGTCTGCACCAGACCGGCATCCCCGACGAGATCGAGCCCAGCCTCTCCGTCCGCTTCATGGGCATCGACGAGCAGGCGATCATCTCGTACCTGGTCACGGCCTACTACTCGGCGGCGGTCCTCGTCCCGGACGCGCTCGGTGTCCTGGAGAACGTCGAGGTCAGCCGCTGGCGCTGAGCCGACGACGCGACTGGGGGCGGGAACCGAACCCTCCCGCCCCCGGGCGTTCCCGGCTCGTCGCCGCAGCACCGACACGACTGCCACGGAGGATACGAAGGAAGTGACCGTGACCATAGCCAGCGCGGATGCCGTCGCCGACGGCCAGGGGGCCGTGGTGCTCCTGGAGCGGACGCGCATCGCTGTCGACCCACAACTGCGCTCGACCGTCGAGACCCTGCCGGGTTCCATGCGGCGGGTCGCGATGTACCACTTCGGCTGGGAGCACGCCGACGGCAGCCCGGCCGCCGAGCAGGCAGGCAAGGCGATCCGGCCCGCCCTCGTCCTCGCGGCGGCCCGTGCTCTGGGCGCCGAGGAGGCCGGGGCCGTGAAGGCCGCGGCGGCGGTGGAGCTGGCACACAACTTCACCCTGCTCCACGACGACATCGTCGACGAGGACGTGACCCGCAGACACCGGCCCACGGCCTGGACCGTCTTCGGGATCCCGGACGCGCTGATCGCCGGCGACGCGATGTGCGCGCTCGCCCTGCGGATGCTCGCCGAGGACCCGCATCCCGTCTCGGCGGCGGCCTCCGCGCGCCTGGCGGCCTGCATCATCGAGCTGTGCGCCGGGCAGCAGGCGGACTGTGCCTTCGAGGGGCGCGGCCCCCGGGAGGTCTCCCTCGACGAGTGCGTGGCCATGGCCACCGCCAAGACCGGCGCCCTGCTGGGCTGTTCCTGCGCCCTCGGCGCGCTCTACGCGGGCGCGGGGGAGGAGGAGGTCGCGGCGATGGACGCCTTCGGCCGGGAGGCCGGCCTCGCCTTCCAGCTGATCGACGACCTCATCGGGATCTGGGGCGACCCCGACCGTACGGGCAAGCCGGCCGGGGCCGATCTCGTGGCCCACAAGAAGTCGCTCCCGGTGGTGGCGGCGCTCGTCTCGGGCACCCCGGCGGGCGAGGAGCTGGCCGAGCTGTACGCCCGTCCGGTCCTCGACGCGGCGGCCGCCCGGGCGGCCGCGGACGCGGTCGAGCGGGCCGGTGGGCGTGACTGGGCCCAGGCCCAGGCGGCCGAGCGGATGGGCCGCGCGGTCGAGTACCTGGCGCAGGCGGTCCCGGACCTGGAGGCGGCGGGGGACCTGCTGGCCCTCGCGGAGTTCGTCACCCGGCGTACGCGCTGACGGACCGGGGCCTCGCGGGCCGGAGTCCCAGGGCCCGGGGTCGTACGGCTCGGGGTCCTACGGCCCGCAGTCCTACGGGCTCGGGGTCTCGCGGCCCCGGGTCTCACGGTCCGGGGACGATGCGGTTGACCACGGTCTCGATCAGGTCGTTCAGGTCCCGGTCGCCGTGCAGACCCGGCACCGTGAAGTGGTCGAACAGCAGCCCGGTGAGGGCGAAGTAGAGCAGCCGGACCGTGTCGGCGTCCCCGGGCATGCCGGCCGCGAGGTGGATCCGGACGTTCTCGTCGAGGTCGGCGCGGAGCACCTTCGTGAGCTGGGTCCGCAGGTCGGGGCGGCGCACGGCTTCGAGGCGGAGCTCGAAGAGCCCGAGGTAGCAGGTGCGTTCGGCCGCGAGCCGCTGGGCGAGCCGGCGCATCAGCTCGACGACCAGCGCGCGGCTCGGCGGCGGCAGCAGGGCCGTGTCGATGTCCCCGGGCGTGGGGGTGAGGCGCTCGAAGATCCGGTCGGCGACCTCGGAGAGCACCTGGTCCCGGTCGCGGAAGTAGTTGGACGAGGTGCCCGTGGGGGCCCCCGCCCGGGCGTCGACGGCCCGGAAGGTGAGCCCACGGGCCCCTTCGTCCGCCAGTACCTGGATCGCGGCGTCGAGCAGCGCCGTACGGCGTTCCGGGTTTTTCGCCATGTCGAGCTCCCTTCTTGAGAATTGGGGCTTGCGCAACCACTACAAGTGAAGCACTATAGCCGTCGTGGTTGCGATCGCAGCCACGCTCCGAAGTAGAAGAGGACCGGCTTGCGTAAGCTCACGTACTACATCGCCTGCACCATCGACGGCTTCATCGGCGACCCCGAGGGTGACGCCACGTCGATGTTCAAGTACTCGACCGGCTCGTACATGCAGGAGATGAACGCCGAGTACCCCGAGACCGTCCCGACGCACGCTCGGGAGATATTCGGGATCGACGCGGAGAACAAGCAGTTCGACACCATCGTCCAGGGCAGGAGGTCGTACCAGCTCGCTCTGGACATCGGCATCACGAGCCCCTACAGCCACCTGCGGGAGTTCGTCGCCACCCGCTCGCTGGCCGAGTCGCCCGACGCCAACGTGGAGCTGATCACCGAGGACCTCGTCGGCCGCGTCCGCGAGCTCAAGGCGGAGGACAGCCCTCTCGGTATCTACCTCTGCGGCGGCTCCACCATCGCCGGAGAGCTCATCGAGGAGATCGACGAGCTGGTCATCAAGACCTACCCCGAGGTCTACGGCACCGGCATGCCGATGTTCGGCGCCGGATTCCAGCCCCGCGAGTTCGAGCTGGGCTCGGTGCGCGCCTTCGACAACGGCGTGATCGTCCGTACGTACACCAGGAAGCGGTAGCGGCGGGAAGGGCTTCCGTGAGGGCGCGGACGTCGCGAGCGGGCACATGACGGGCGAGCCGCGCAGGTGAGCGGCATCGTGACCGGCAAGAACGGCGAGATCGGGAGAAGTCCGGCCTCCGGGTGACCGGCCGCGCGCCGGAGCCGGTCATACCGCTACAGTCCGCGCATGTCATCGGAGTCGACGGAAGTCTGGACCGGCTGGTACCGGGACCGCAGCGGCGCGGAAGCGATCGTCATCACGGCCGACGGGCGGCACGTCGCCACCCGGATCAGGGGGATCGAGTACACGGGTGAGGGCTTCGCCGCGCTCAGTGCGCCCGACGAGGGCGGGAAGCCCCTCACCGGCTGCGTCCTGGAGTGGGACCTCCCGCTCCCGGTCGTCGTGGACGGCGCCACCCAGCCTGCCACGCTGAGCTGTCTGCTGACGCTCGGTGAGCGCGCGGACCTCAGTCTGACGCTGCACTGCGGGGGCGCCGCCTTCGAATCGTGCGTCGCCGGGGGTGACTTCGAGGGAGCCCTTGAGCGGGTCCGGCGGCAGCTTCCGCCCGGCGCGGACTTCGCCCGCCGTTTGTTGCAGAGGGCCTGAGGCGAGTAGGGCCTGAGACGAGGACGGCGGCCGCCCCCGGGAAGGGGGCGGCCGCCGCCGTGTGTCACCGTCCCGCCCGTCAGCCCTTGAAGGCGGAGGCGAGCCCGTAGCGCCAGAGCTGGTCGACGCGGGACCGCTCCTGGGCGTTCGGCTGGGCGTTCTGGCAGGACGTGCCGGGGCCGCCGCCCGACATCAGCTCGCTGCACGGACCGCTGTAGTGGTCCGGAAGCCCCAGGACGTGCCCGGTCTCGTGGGCGGTCACCCGGGTCGAGTTGTACTGCTGGTTCTGCCGGTAGTCGAGGAAGATGTAGCCACTGCCGTGACCGTCGGTGCTGGCGTACGAGCCACGGGAGTCGTTGCCCTCGTAGTAACGGAAGTCCGGGTTGCTGCCCTCGACGAGCCGGACGTTCACCACCGAGCTGTTCCATATCTGGGTGGAGCGCGCGATCTGGGTGCGGAAGCTCGGCGCGTTGGCGGCGCTGTAGACGACGGTGACGGCGGCCGCGCCGGGATTGGCGGCCCGCTTCTTCGCCACCGACTTCACGACGGCGTCGAAGAAGGCCTTGTTGGCCTTGGCATCCTCCGCAGAACCGGCGTACGCCGCAACGGTGTTGCTCGTACGGGGGGCACTCTCCGCCGCCGCCGGGGCCACGCCGAGGGAGGCGGCGAGACCGAGACCGAGGGTGGCGGTCAGTACGGAGGTGAGGACCTTGGGGTGACGCATGGGGGGCTCCTCCTCTAGGGGACTGGAGAGAGTCTCGGGGCAGCCGGAGCCCACGGGGATGATGTCAACAGCCGATAGCTCCACCGCATCACCCTGCCTCGTCGGGCTCAACCACCTTGAAAAGCCAGGTGGTTGCGGGCCTCCGGCTATCTGGTGCGACTCAGGGAGCCGCCCTACCCTCGGGGGCATGGAGCTGGAGGTGAGACACCTGCGCGCGCTCTGCGCCATCGCGGACACGGGCAGCCTGCACAAGGCGGCCCGTCAACTCGGCATGAGCCAGCCCTCGTTGACCACCCAGCTGCGCCGCATCGAGAACTCCCTGGGCGCCGAACTCTTCTCCCGCGGCCGCACCGGCTGCCTCCCCACCCCACTCGGCCGTTCCCTGCTCAGCCGGGCCCGCCCCCTCGTCGCCGACATGGCCGCGCTCGTCACCGAGACACGGGCAGCTGCGGCCCGCACCGACGGCCCCGGACTCGGCGTCGGATCCACCGCGAGCCGGGCGCTCCCCGGCTGGCTGCGCCGCCTCCGCCAGCGGCTGCCCGGCACCGACATCGGCCTCCGGATGGACGTCTCCGCGAGCGCCCTGCTGCGCACGGTCGCCGCCGGCGGGCTCGACGTGGCCTTCGTCCACGAGGTGGAGGGCTGCCCGCTGCGCGTCCCCGAGGGCCTGGAGTGCCGGGTCCTCGTCGCCCGCGAACCGCAGTTCGTCTCCATGGCCCGCGATCACCCGGCCGCCGCCCGGCCCGTCGTGGACCTCGCCGACCTGGCCACCGACCACTGGATGGTCGACCCGACCGTGGACGGCGAATGGGACGGCCTCCGCCGGGTCCTGGACGCCGCCGGCATCGACCCGCCCCTGCTGCACGGCGACTACCACACGGCCGCCTCCCTGATCGCCCTCGGCGAGGCCGTCGCACCCTGCCAGCCGACCTCGATCCCCCGTGAGGACATGGCCGTCCGCCCCCTGCGGGGCGACCCCCTGGCGGTCCGGCTCCTGCTGTACGCGCGCCCCGGAGCGCCCCTGGACACGCTGTACGCGGAACTCGCCGCGGCCTACCGGGAGGTGGCCCTGCGCGCCGCCCCGTACCGCGAGTGGTTACGCCGCCAGGGAGCGGAGGCGGGGCTGTCGGTGGGGCCGTGCATGATGGCCGTATGAACGAACGCGAGGGCACGCTCGAAGGGGCGACGGTCCGACAGGCACGTCCCGAGGACCTCACCCGGCTCGTGGAACTGATCGACGAGCACGCGGCGTACGAGAAGGCGGCGCCCCCGGCCCCCGGCCCCCGGCCTGGCGGACCGCCTGGCCCGCCTCCTCTTCGCCCCCGCGGAGCCCCGGCTCCGCTGCCTGGTCGCCGTCCTCCCCGACGGCACCCTCGCGGGCTACGCCACCTGCGCCCCGGAGCTCTCCACCTGGGACGGCACGGAGTACCTCCACATGGACTGCCTCTACCTCACGGAATCCAGCAGAGGCCACGGCCTGGGCCCCCTCCTGATGGGGGCGGTCCGTACCGAGGCCAGGACCCTGGGTCTCGACGAGATCCAATGGCAGACGCCGGCCTGGAACGAGAGCGCGATCCGCTTCTACGACCGCCTGGGCGCCACCTCCAAGGAGAAGCGCCGCTACACCCTCTCCACGGAGGACTGACCCCCCGGCCAGGTCCCGGCGAGCAGCCGCTCGGCCTCCCGGACGATCGCACTCGCGAGTTCCTCGCGTGCGCCGCTCCGGACGGCGGCCCAGTCGTTGTACGCCTCGACGGCGTCGAACAGGGGGCGGAGCACCTGCGGCCGGGCCAGCGACGCCCAGCCGTCGTACGTGATCAGGTCGCCACCGGCCCCCGGGTCCAGACTCCCGCGCACGATCAGCAGGAGCCACCACCGCACGAGCTCCCAGCGGGCCGCCTCCCACGGGACGTCGGTGTCATCGACGGGAAGGCCTTCGACAAGGCCCAGTTCGTCCAGGACCCGGTCGAAGAGCGCACCGGCCTGCTGGTGCTCGGCGCGCGTCAGCCCGGCGAGCAGCGGCAGCGACTCCGACTCGACATCGAGTACGAGCGCGGTGAGCCCTGCTTCGATCAACTGCTCCGGGAAGTGCCGCCGGCCGATCAGGCGCTCGACCGCCAGCATCCGAAGGCACTCCACGGCCTCCTGGGCGGTGACGGCATAGGGGGTGAACGGCGTGGGCGCGGTGACGTCGATGCCCGGACCGCCGTTCACGAAGTACGACCAGAAGTCGACGGTCGCGCGGGGCATGAGGCTGCTCGCCCCGCCGGTGAACTCGTGCCGGACGTAGTCGGCGAGGTCGTTCCCGTAGAAGATGATGTCGGTCTGGTGGACGGACAGCACGGGGTGGCCCCACTCGCCCGCCGTGCCGGGCAGGTAGCGGTGGCTGTAGACGGGGACCAGCTGGGGGACGGTCGCCAGCTCGGCCCGTGCGACCCGCAGCGCCTCGGCCGCCCCCGAGGGCTTCGGAGCCCAGGCGGGATGCCAGAAGCCGTTGCGCTCCACGCCGAAGAGCACCCCCTCGACCGGCCGCCGGAGCCGCTCGGCCAACTCCTCCGGGTCACCGTCCCGCCAGTCGGGCCACCCGCCCCCACGGGGGAGCCCGGCGCCGAGGAACACCCGGTGATCCGCCGCGAACGTGAACCCGAACCGCGCCTCGACCGCGTCGAGTTCCTTCTCGCTGAGCCCCGGCCCGACCTCCGCCCGGAGCCTCCCTTGAAGAGCTCGGGCGTCTTCGGGGGTCAGCTGCGGGAGCGACGGCGTGATCATGCCCGGCAGCCTAACGACCGCCCCGAGCACCCTGACCACCCAGGCCGCCCCGACCACCCGGACCGCCACCCGCGAACGCCGAAGGGGCACGACCGCCAGGCGGCCGTGCCCCTCCGGACGGGAAACGAGAAGGTCAGGCCTTCTTCGTCTCCTAGTAAGGGGCCAGGTCGGTGACCTGCGGCGATGCCCGTAACAGGTCGCTGACCTGGCCTTTTGCTGTTGGCTGGCGATGGGGTGCGACGGTCTTGATCGGGTGTCCTGCGGACTGTGTGCGGACTGCGGAGCATCTGGGTCCTCCGCTGCTGTGGGCATCCGAGAGTGCCCGGGGGTTCGGTGACGCCTCTCCCTGCCCCGGCGACCTGCTCCTCAGCGCTGCGCCCGGTGGCGTGTCCGCCGGGTTTCTGCGGCACTGCCGGATCGACCACGCGGGCCTCGTGACGGCGCAGAGCGGACATCTGTGAAGGGCTCCGTTGGATGAGCAACGCTTGCTGGAGGGGCACGGCGTGATTTGCCCTATTGGTGTGTTGATCTCATCGCTTGTAATCAGGTGTGGCGGTCCCTGGCAGGACCGCCTTGGAGTCGATTGCGCCAATGGAAGAGGAGCGCCCGTGTGCGGCGAATGACGGGATGATCAGCCCCTAGGGTTCGCAGCTGGTCGGTGAGCAGGGCCTCATAGTCGGAGACTGCGCCACTGATATCTCCGGCCATAGCCCGCCAGTCGGCGAGCTCAGAGCGGGTTGTGAGAAGGATATCGGGATGGTCGGTACCGAGCGCTTGCCGTTGGTCAGCGAGGAGTTCCTCGAACACCTTGACCGTGTGCGCTGCGCTCCCGACCTGGCCTTTCCGAGTGGCCAAGTTATGGCGTGTGTTGAAGGTGTCTGGGTGGTGGGGGCCGAGTATGTCTTGTTGGTCGGCTAGGAGCGCTTCGAGGTCCTTGATCGCGCCCCCTGCGTCCCCGCTCTCGCCGCGCCAGTGCGCAAGATTGCTACGGGTTATTAGGAGGTCGGCGTGCGAAGGGCCGAGAACGCGCCGCTGGTCGGTGAGGAGTTCCTCATACTCCGTGACCGCACGTGCTGGGTTCCCAAGCTCCCCGCGCCAGTGTGCGAGGTTTCCGCGGACGATTAGGGTGCCGTGATGGTCGTCACCTAGAGCTGAGCGCCAGTCAGCGAGGAGTGCTTCGAAGTCCTTGATCGAGTCCGGAATGTCACCGTTTTCAGCGCGTCGTTGAGCCAGATCGTTCCGGACCCGGAGGTCCAGGTGGTCATTCTCAACGTGCCGCAAATTGGTTAGGAGTTCTGATTGGGCTTCGACTGAGCCCGCGAAGTCTCCCGAGCGGCCGCGCCAGTGAGCGAGGTTCTGGCGGACGGTGAGAGTATCGGGGTGTTCGGTTCCCAGGATTCGCTGCAGGTCGGTGAGAAGTTCCTGGTAAGCCTCCACCGCGCCTGCGGCGTCGCCAGCCTCACCTCGGAAATGGGCAAGGTAGCCGCGGATGAGAAGGACCCAGTGGTGATCGTTGCCGAGACACTCTAGGGCACTGTCCAGGAGATCGCTGTAGAGCAATGAGGCGGCGGCAAGCATGCCTGCCTCGCCATAGCTGTAGGCAGCGCGGAGCAGGACGCTGCTGGAGTCGCCGGTGGGATCGCTCCACAGGGCCGTTGCGGCGCGGGAGAGCAGCGCAGTGGTGTTGGAGCGCAGTGCCTGGGTTAGGGCTAGATCGGTTTCGATATCGGGCCATGCCTGAAGAAGAGCCCTGGAAGTTGTGCGGGCAAGGGCTTCGCGCGCGGGGGCGGGCACGGTGTCGTAAGCGGAGTGCTGTGTCAGCGCGTGGACCTGGACAGCCCTGAAGGATTGGTCAGACACGAGCTGTTTGGCTGTCTTGTTGTCGTGCGCGGTCGTCCGATTGATGAGACTAAGGCGATGTAGGATCCGCAGCGCTGCTTCGACTTCGTCGATACCGATAATTCGGCCGAGGCTGGTGGCATCCGTGGCACTCGGCTGCGGGACTTGGTAACTGACCAGGTAATCGACCGCCGCTTGGGTGGTGAAGACGCCGGTGGGAATGCCGGCGGGGTTGAGGAAGCTGGTCATTTGTAGGAGTGGAGTGGCGAGGCCACGAGTAAGGTGGTCCGCTCGCGTCAGCGACATGTTCAGAACGGCTGCTAGGGTTGCTTCCTGATCGTCGGGTAGCGCTTCAGGGGTCGGCGCGAGTTCTATCAGTGGATAGCGTTCCCGTAGCAGTACGCGGTATTGACTGACGGTCAGATCGGTGTCCGCGAGATCGATGAGGTACGAGGCTGCCTGTGCCAAGGCAAGCGGCAGATGTCCGAGGTCCTCGGCTAGCTCGTTTACCTCGCTCTGCGACTCGACCAGGTCGTGAATCTGGAAGCGGCGGGTTAGGTAGTCAAGGGATTGCTCTGAAGTGAACGGTCCGACGTCGATCACGCGGCGGGTGGAAGTGCGGAGGGCAGGGTCGCGGCGCTGCGTGGTGACGATGACATGGCCGCCTGGTCGTTCCGGCGGCCACAGGTGGTGGAGGTCTGTCGGGTCCAGCAGGTTGTCTAGGACGATCAGCCATCGACGGTCGGTGGTGCTCAGCCAGGCGTGGAATACCTCGGGTGCGGCCTCTGGGTCGGTCGGCTCGGCACCAGCCACGGTGACACCGGCCCTTCCATAGGCAAGGCGGATGTCCTGACGGCTGGTGGCAGTTACCCACACCACCAGATCCACGCTGTTCTGGTGGAGCGCCTGCCGGGCGCGGCGGGCGGCGATCTGGGTCTTGCCGACGCCACCCATCCCCGTAAGCACCACCACTCCGCTGCTTGCCTCCTGTCCGTAGGCAGTCGGAGTATCGGTCATGCCGCGATCCTGGAAGGCGTCTGCGGCGGGAGGAATCAGGCCCATCAGCCTCGGCTGCTGAGCGCTGGCATCGCGCCGGTCCAGGGCGGAGGCCGCCTCGGTACCGCAGAAGCTCTTGACCCACTGGCGGCCGAAGAAGTCATCTACAACCTGAGGCAGTTCCCGCAGCATGTGAGAGACCTCCTCACGCCCCCACCAATCCAGTCGAATTCCCTTCTTCTCCAGCCGGTCCGCCTGCCGGTTTAGTGCGTCGGCGAGTTGAGTAGGTCTCAGGTCGTGAGTGGTGGCGTAGATGAAGACCTTCGAGCGGGCGGCCCATTCGCCTTTAAGGAACTTTTCGACTGCCTTATTGATCTCCGACATACTGAGCGTTGCCACACGCTTTGATTGCAGTGTGGTGTAGCGGCGTGCTGAGACCGAATCATCGGCGTTGGGCGTAGCTGCGTTCCGGATAAACAGGTCGATTCCTGCTTGACCCTGACCGTGTGTTCCATACAGCTGCGCTTTCTCAGCCCTGCCTCCTTTTAGTTCCACAAGGCGGAGGAATAACCGCTCGACATCGGACCAAATAAGGTCGTTCAGTGGGAGATATGGGGCCTTCGTCACGACTGGGGGCTGTACGCCTTCGCCGGTCGGCGGCGTGCGCAGGACATCGAGATCAGATCCTCCGTGGTTAACTATCGAGCTGCTCACACGCTTCCCCTCCATGTCATCATCCTCCTACGCGACTGTGCGTCACTGCCTCGACGGCGGGCGACGACCGCAGTGTATTTTTTGACGTAGGGTCAAAAATTGAGCTGAGATTCCGCTGTCCTAGCGACCGGGACCTCTGATTGGTCCGTACCCCCTTGATCGGTAAAACAACGGCTACTGATCAGGCTGTGGTTGTCGGCATCCACGGATGCGCGGGTAGAGCCGGTCCTCAGGAACCCCCACGCCGCCTCGTCCCGGGGTACCTAGCAACTCTCGGCTATTTCCAGCCGTCCAGCGATACCTGGGGACCGTCGCTGAGGTAACGGTGGAGGGCGCTGGCGGTGGTCTCCACGAATTCGTCCGGGATGGCGTCGGCGTCGACCCAGCGGACTTGCGCGTGCTTGCGGGGTTCGCGGTTTTCGGGTTCGCCTGTCCATTCGTGGGCGGCGAAGACGACGGTGAGGAAGCCGTTGGGGGCTTCGACGCCCCAGGCGCCGTGGATGATGTGGGCGACCTTGAGGGACTCGGGCTTCACCGTGAGGCCGGTCTCCTCGTAAAGCTCGCGGACGGCGGTCTCCGTGATGGGCTCGCCCGGTTCGCTCTTGCCGACGGGCAGGTCCCACATCCCCTGGGCGAACTTTGCGTTCTCGCTGCGCTGGAGGAGGACGACGCGGTTGGTGGCCTTGTCATGGACGATGACAGCCGCGACCAGCAGGGTCATCGATTCGAGCGCCGGCTTGAGGGCCTTCGGCTGGTCGTCGGTCTGCTGGGTCACGGTGTTCCCTTCGTCAGGTGGATTGTTGGGCATGTTAGGCGAGGGCTTCGCGGGCGCGGCGGGCGAGATCGGCGGCGCCGGGAACGCGGCGGCGCTGGTAGACCGCGAGGGTGGAGCGGATTGAGGTGATCGCCTTGCGGGTGCGGTCGGAGGTCATGCCCTCCATGAGGACCAGGGCCTGGGTCCAGGCGGCGACAGCCTCGTCGGCGCGGGCCTGGGCGGCGAGGCTGTCGCCGAGGTCGGCGTGAGTGAGGGCGTGGACGCGCTTGTACTTCTCCGGGTCCCAGCGGGTGAGGGCGTCTCGGTGCTGCTGTTCGGTGCCGATGTGGTCCGCGAGGTCGGTCAGGGTGCGGGCGGTGTGGCTGGCTACGGTGCCGGCGGCGGGACCACTGACGCGGGAGTAGCTGGGCTGGGGGCCGTCGTCTCGTAGGAGGGCGTCCTCGGCGGCGAGCAGGGCGCGCGCAGCCGACGGGTTCTCGTCGGTGGCTGCGTAGGCGCGGGCGTGGGTGATGTGGAGGAGTGCCTCGGTCTGGCCGTCTACGTGGCCGAGGCCGCGCTTCAGGGCGCCTTCGACGAGGTCTACGCAGTGGTGGGGCTGTTTGAGGCTCAGGGCCTGGTGGGCGAGGGCGCGCATCATCCAGGCGGCGTGGCCGTGGGGGTCGGCTTCGCAGGCGAGCTTGTAGCCGACCTGGTAGTAGCGCTGGGCGGCGCCTTCCTGGCCGAGGTCGTGGTGCTTCCATCCTGCGAGGTAGGCGAGTTCGGCTACGGCGCCGAAGGCGGCCCGGCGTAAGGCTTCGCTGGGGAAGCGTCCGCGCAGCATGGGGGCGGCGGTGTCGGCGAGGTATGCGGTGACGGTGGTCAGGCCGTGCCCGCCGCCGAGGCGCTCGTCGGCCGCACTGAAGGCCGCGGTGATCTGCCGTACGACGTCCACGTCCTCCGCCCCGACCAGGGACGTGCCGGTGCGGGCGCGGAGCATGCGGGCGGTGGCTTCGTGGTCGTATCCGAGCGGCATGGCAACGCCGGCGGTGGTGAAGGCCGCGATGGCGAGGAAGCGGCGGCGCTCGACGTCGGCGCGGCCCAGGTCGGTGGCGGCGAGGACAGGGTCGGATTCCGCCGGCGCTTCGTCATCGCTGGTCTGGAGGCCGATCTCGGTCTGGGTGACCGTGCGTCCCGCTCGGCGGGACAGCGCCTCGGCCAGGTACTGGCCCACCCGGCCCGAGGGGGCGCGGGTGCCGTTCACCCAGTGCGAGATGGCTGACTTGTTGGTCTGGAGGATCTCGCCGTTCTCGGCGGCGATGCGCCGCACGTCTCTGGCGAGGGCCTCGTAGGTGCAGTCGACCGCCGCGATGACGTCACGCAGACGGGAGTTGGGTTCTCTCTGCGCCGCCACGATCGCCTCCACTCCGGAGTTGTAAACCGCGTATACCGCTTCAACTGCCCTCCACCGTACCCACTGAGCGTGACCACCGGTTCACTTATCAGCAGCCGCCCGGAACGGCGCGACCGCGATCCAGGCTCCCTCTTGGTCCGGGCGGCACCCCGAAGTTCCGTACGCCCACACCAGGTTCGGGCATTCCTGTGCCAGAACCCGGCCAATCAGAGACGGAGAACACGGTGACCACCATCGACACCACGGCCATCACGGTCGAGCTGCCCGAAGCGTTCGACCCGCGCTGGAGCCGCCTGCCCGGCATCCAGATCGACGGCCAGCGCATCACCATCGACCCGGCCGAGTACTTCTTCCGCTTCGAGTCGAACACCTGGCTCGTCGCCGACTGGGAGCTGGTCAAGGCCCAGCTCCTGGACGTGGACGAGACGACCGAGAGCGCGGTCGAGCAGCTCGCGCTCGACTTCATCAAGCAGCACAGCGAGTCCACCTCCGACGCCGCCCGCGTCGTGGCCACCGCGTACGAGGTGTACGCGTACCTCTTCCGCGACGAGCACCTGGCCGGCCTCGGCCTCCCGCAGATCACCGCCGACCACCTGAGGATGCTCCGCGAGGCCGCCACGCTCATGGCTCTCAACAAGGTCGAGCTCGACGGGCACATCTCCAACGTCGGCCCGTGCTGGTTCTTCCCCGCCGCCACCTCCGTCGTCTTCGACCTGGACGACGAGGTGGGCGGGATGCTCGACGAGGTCTACCACGGCGGCTGGTTCAACGAGCACCGCCGGATCGAGTCCATCAAGGCGCACGCCGCGCTCGGCGGCCGGCTCGTGCACGGCTGCCAGTCCGTGCCGGACCAGTCCGGCGGCGTGGTCGCGCCCTACGGTGCCTCGATGGCGAACTTCCGCGACGACCTCGCGGCGTTCAAGGCGGGCTGGATCGAGCAGGTCTACGCCCACCGCGTGAACCCCGCCGCGTAACCACCACCCGATCAGGCTCCGGGGCGGGCCGGCATCCCTCGCCCGCCCCGGACGCCACCACCCATCCCCGGAGCCCTCCCGTGACCACGAACCCCAGCGCCGAACTCCTCGACAACCTGCTCACCGCGACCGGCCAGACCACCGCCGTACGAAAGGAGGTACGCGTGTGGTCCATGTCCGGCGTCGAGCGCGTGGCCTTTCCCGACGGCTCTACGGCCATCTTCAAGTACGCCAAGAAGCCCTTCGACTGCGAGGACCAGGCCCTCCGCCTGGCCCACACCCTCGGCGTACCAGTCCCCCAGGTCCACGCCTCCGCCGTCCTGGACGGCTGGCTCGGCATGCTCATGGAGGACCTCGGACCGTCCGTACGCGAGGCCGACGACCTCGACGGTGTCGCCGCGGCCGTGATCCTGCACGGCGCCCGTACGGCTCCGCCCTTGCCCGTGCTCGGCCAGGAGCGCCTGCGCACACTTCCGGTCCGGGCGCTGGAACACCTCGAACGGCTGCGCAAGGCCGACCGGTGGCAGGACGCCGACGACGTCGAGGACGCGCTCGACCGGATCGTCCAGGCCGCCGAGACCCGCTCGGCCGGAGCGACGCTGGAACCGTTCGGCTGGGTGCACTCCGAGTTCCACCCCACCAGCCTCCACATCGGCGAGCGCGGCTGGCGGCTCCTCGACTTCGCCCGCGCCTTCACCGGCCCCGGCCTGCTCGACCTCGCCAGCTGGCACGGCACCATCGAGCCCCCACACCCCGTCCGCCTGCGTGTCTTCCTGGAGCAGTACGTCACCGCCGGCGGCACCCCCGACGCCCTCGCCCCCCGCGGCGGGCTCACCGCCGAGAACTGGGCCCTGGGCTGGCACCGCATGTGGGCCGTCGAGTGGTTCATGGAGCAGTCCATCCGCTGGATCAACGACCCGGCCACCGACCCCGCCTACATCAAGGCCGTCCGCCGCCACCTCACCGACGTCCTCCACCTCCTGGAGATCTGACGTGCTCGCCCAGGCATCCCCCTGGCACGCCCACGCGCTCCAGCGCACCGCCGCTGGACTCGCCGAACCCCTCTCCGTACCCGCCCGGATGGAGTGGACCACGAGACCCGGCCAGGGGCCCGGGGCTGACGTCCTCGGCCCCGACCTGCGCGGCAAGCGACTCCTGGAACTCGGCTGCGGCCCCGGCCACAACGCCGCCCACCTCGCCACCCGCCACGGCGCCCACGTCACCGGCGTCGACCTGGTCGGCCTGCAGGTCCGCCGCGCCCGCTCCCACTACGGACGGCTGAACAACCTCACCTTCGTCGCCGGCCACGCGCTGCACTACCTGCACGCCTCTGACGAGCAGTTCGACGCGATCTACTCCGTCTTCGGCGCCATCGGCCTCGTCGCCCCCGAGCTCCTGCTCCCGGCCATCGCCCAGCGCCTCACGCCCGGCCGGGTGCTCGCCTTCTCCGTCCCGCACCCACAGCGTGGCGGCCCAAGCCCTTCGGGTGACGACCGTCCTCGCCGCGACCACGTCACCCTTCCCGACCGCACCCGGCTCCCCATCGCCCGCTGGGAGTTCTCCACGGACCGGTGGGAGAAGCGCCTCAGCCAGGCGGGCTTCTGGCTCACTTCGGCCCAGGAGTTCCACGACCCCCGCATGGGCCACTGGCCCACCACCCTGCTGATCCGCGCCCGCAAGCTCTGACAGCCGCGTTCATCCAGCCTATGGAGGACCGATGCACCCGCCCTACCTGCTCCTCGACATCGACGGCGTCCTCATACCCTTCCCTGACGAGCACGGCTCGACCCCGGCCACGCATGCCCGCCACGACGTCGTCCCCGCCGACCGCAGCGCCGACAACCCGGTCACTGTCTGGCTTAACCCCGACCACGGCCGCCTGCTTATGGACGTCATCCGCACCGGCTTGCTCACCCCGGTTTGGTGCACCAGTTGGCGCCAGGACGCCACCGCCCTCATCGGGCCCCTCCTGGGCCTCCCGACGCTGCCGTACGTCGACCTCCCGCGTCTGCAGATCATCACCAGCCACCCCAACGGCTACCTGTGGAAGCGCGACCACGTCCACGCATGGCTGGGCGACGCCCCCGCTGTGTGGATCGACGACGACTTCACCAGCCTCGACCACGCCTGGGCGGCGGAGCGTACCGCCAGGGGAACGCCGACCCTCCTTGTGCAGCCCGACCCCCGCCTCGGGCTGCAGCCCGACCACCTGACCGAGGTGACGAAGTGGGTCGCGCAGTTACCCACAGTCCGAGCCGCCTGACGACTGATGCCCTCGCTGCTACGGGCAGCGAGGGCATCAGAGTGCGTTGTTGGGTCTGACTACCTGGATGCCTTTGGAGTCGGGATCCAACTCAGGCGGTGCCGACTGCCCTGCCGGACCTACGGATCGGCTGGCCGAGAAGCTTCTCTACCTCCGCGGATGCGGCGTCGAGGAGTTCCTGACCGAACAGACAGAGGGACTCTTCCCAGGGGTGCCCAAAACTGCCTATACGGAAGTCTTCCGAGAGGTAGATGTAGTAATCCCCGTCGGGGTACGGGCTCAAAGGCCATGCCGGCTGCCCAGGGTCACCGACGCCCTGCGGTGCGAAGCGATACGACGTGTGCTGCCAGTCGAGCGCGAGCAGCGTTCCGCTCGGGCCAATGCAGGAAGTCAGCCCCTGCTCGACTACCTCGACCAGGCGGTCCAAACGCTCGTATTCAGGGTCATCGTCAAGCGCGGCAAGGCTCCAGGTAACCGATGCGACGGGCTCCTTGATGGCTGGCCACTTGGAAGAACTCGTACTCGGCTGGAACTTGAACTCGTCGTAGAAGCGGTCCCAAACGCGTCGATACTCGGCCTCAAGCAGCTCGACCACGGGACTCTCCATCATGGCCCGATCCTATCGATTCGCCCGTGTGAGGATCGGAGATAGGTCCTTCACGGACCCTCGGCCCCCTCCACTCGGACCATCAAGGCATTGCGTGAGAGGTGGGGCACGGCCTGATAGCCTGCGATCTTCGCCGGTCGCCCGGACGGAGTCCCCCGGCAGGTCTTCATGTCTTGCTCTGAGCAACTCACGACAGCTCTCGATGCCCTGGACCGCGCCTTCGCCTCAGAAGATCCCTTCCTCGTCACAGGGTGCACGTACTGCTACGTCGAGCAAGACTTCGCCGAACTCTCCGGGCCACTGCACCTCATAGCCGACGACCTGGTCTCCTCGGTTGCCGCAGAGGTGCCTGATCATTGGGGGGACTTCCCTCGTCTCTATCGCCGCCTCGTCCCGCGCATCATTCGCCCACTCGTCACCGGCCAGTTCCACGTCGACGAGGAGCTCATCGCCTCCCGCCTGGTTCAGGCGGGCTGGACTACCTGGGACTTGCCCTTGGCCGAGGCCCTACGGGACGTCTGGTCCGCTTGGTGGCAGAGCACGCTGCATACCCACCCCAGCCCCGTGCCCGTCAGGGATTCCCTCAGCCTCATCACCGTGGCCACCAACAGCCTGCGTCCTTGGCTGAGCACATGGACCATGACCAATACGCCAGCCGCAGACGCGCACTTGGCAGACCTTGTTAACGACGTGATGTTCGAGTTCGAGATCACCGACTTGCGCATGGGCTTCTACGATGAGTACGACGCCACTGCCGAGCTGCTGGGCTGGCTTCTCACCGACGTGCGCGATCGTGTCATCGACACACGTCTCGACGACCCCTTCCTCTATGAGCACCTTCAGGCAACCGCTCAGCGCTCCAGCTGATCTGGTACGCCATCCGGAACTGAACGGAGCCCCGTCTCCTCAGGGTTGGGCTTCCCCCGAGGGAACCCTTCCGATGTTCCCTCGGGGAACGTGTCGCACCAGGGGGCTGCGCCGGCCTTCGCCTGCCGATCCCTTCGTCGGGAATCTGACTGGGAGAAACCGGGGTCAGCGGTGCCGACTGCGCTCTTCGGGCTTCGTGGCCACTGGTGTGGCCGGAGGGTGTGGCGTGGTGGGCATGGACGACGTTCCGCTGGTGGTGCTTCGGCTGCGAGCTGCTTGCGTCCGCCTGTTCGGTTGAGCGGTGATGCGCCAGTTGAGGACCTCGGCGGGGCGCTCGGCGCTGTCGAGTTCTCGCTGGGCGCCCACCTCGGCCAGGAGACGTCGGGGGTTGTGGCCGGCGGTTTCGGCTTGGGCGAGGGTTGTGGTCAGGGCGGTCCAGGTGGGGTCGGCGAGGATCCGGTCGGCGTGGTGGGGGAGGGCCGCGCGAACGCCCTGCTCGTAGCGGCGGGCGGTTGCGGCTCGTGGTGCGCGGCGGGTCAGGTCAGCCAGGACGGGTGGGGCGGCCTGCTGGTAGCCCGCCTGGAGGTGGCGGAGGGCTTCTTCGGCTGCAGCGGCCTGTTGTTCGTGGCCGCGCTGTTCGTGCCACTTGGCGGCGGCGCGGGCCAGGTGCACGGTGGCGAAGAGCAGGGCGATCGCGAGTCCGCCGGGCTCGTTGGAGGCGTAGGCGAGTTCCTTGGCGGCCTTGCGTAGGGCGGTGGCGGCTTGGTGGTCGGCGCGGGTGGCGGAGCGGCGGGCGCGGTTGAACGCCATCGCCGCCGCTCGTAGTTCCGCCTGGTGTGGGCCGGTCGTGGCGCTGGCGATGTTGTACAGGGCGTCGCCGAAGGCGGCCAGGTGGCCCTGGGCGGCGGGATCGTCATCGGAGTCGAGGACGGTGCGTGCCGCGTGGATGGCGGTGGTGGTGTGACGCCATGGGTCGGTGCGGTCCGCCATGTACCGGGGGTGGTCGGCTTCCTCCTGGTCGGGGAGGCGTTCGCGTAGGCGGTTGATGGAGAGGTCGGGGGCGAGTTTGGAGCCGCCGTACCAGACGGGGTCGCCGGCCGCGTTGGTGTCGCCGGGGGCGGCGAGGCTGTAGCCGATGACGTCGCCGGTCTCGGGGCCGAGGCGTGTTTTGACCTTGATGCCGAGGGACTGCAGCACGGTGAAGTAGTCGGCTTCGTTGCGTACGGCAGCGGCGACCGCGTACGCCTGCTCGCGCAGCCAGTGCCGTGCCGTGACCGTCTGGCCCTGGCGCTCGGCCTTGGCGCGTTCGGCGCCGGTGGGGGTGCGGGGCGCGGTGAGGTCGCCGGACTTCAGGCGGCGCAGGCCGAACTCGGCCTCGATCTTGCGGCACTCGGCTTGGGCGCGCTGTCCGTCGTGGTGGGTGCGGGGGCGGCGTCCGTCGGCGCGGACGGTGGTGGCCATGAGGTGGATGTGGTCGTCGGCGTGGCGTACCGCGATCCATCGGCATGCCTTCTCGTCGCCTTCGGGGGCGATGCCTGTGGCGTGAACGATGCGGCGGGCTACCTCGGCCCACTCGGTGTCGGTGAGGTAGCGGTCGCCGGGTGCGGTGCGGACCGGGCAGTGCCAGACGTGCTGGGGTGGTTTCTTGCCGCCCAGTTCGCGGGTGCGCAGGTCGACGTGGTGGTCGAGGCGCTTGGCGAGCTGGGTGTAGGTGGCTGCCGGGTTGCGGCCGGGGTCGGGGGCGCCGGCCATGTCCCAGGCGGCGACGATGTGAGGGTCGGTGTGTTCGTCGCGGCGGCCGGGGCCGAAGAGGTAGACGATCAGTCCGCGGGTGTCGGAGCCGGTGGAGACGTCAGGAACCATGGGCGGTGCCTTCCGTCAGGAGCTGGTCGATCAGTTGGTAGCTGCTCTCGGCTGCTTGCTCGACGCGCTTCAGCACCGCCTCGGCGCGCTCGGGCACCGTTCCTCGGTGGATGGCTGCGGTGATCTGGTTGAGGTTGCCGCCGATGCGGTTCAGCGCGACCGTGTGCGCTTCGACGGCCTCGATCAGCGGGCGGACCGGGTCGTCCTCCGGGCTGCCGACCAGTCCTGCCTTGCCGAGGGCGACGGCGAGGGCGGCGTCACCGACGAATCCGGCGAACTTCTGACCGCGCTGATGAGCGGCGGCGCTGATCACGCCGACCGCGGTCCGCGTGAAGCGGATGGTCTTCTCCTGGTCGCGCTTTTCCACGGTGCGCTTGCGGTTCATCAGCGCGGGCAGGACGGGGGCATCGAGATCCCGCCAGGAGAGCTGCTCGACGGGCGGTTGGACATCGGTCGGTGGCTGGGGGCGGAAGGCGGCGGAGTCGGCCATGACCCCCTTCGGCTCGGGCGCCCCCTGGCGCTCGGCCTGCTCCTCCGCCACCCCTGGGGCGGGGGCAAGCGCGGACGAAGCCTCGTTAGAGGCTCGTTCGCTCCAGCTTGCTGCTGATCGGAGGGTCAGGCCGAAGAATCCCTTGCGGCGGCGGGTGGGGGTGTTGTCGGTGCTCGTTTCGGGCATGGCGGTGCTCCGGTTGTCGTGTGGGGGTGGGGCTTCGTCACGTCCGTTGCATCCGTCCCGTAGCTGGTCAGGACAGGTACGGAGGCGGTCGCAGGTACGGAGTGATCCGTACCGGCGAGGAACTCCGTCCCCGCGCTGACCTGCGCGGGGACGGATGCGACGGATTGATACGGAGCTGGGGTCAGCGAGTGGGCCTGGGGCCGGAAGGCCCGCCGGGCGGGCCGATGGGCAGCGCCCCGGACGGAAAGGTCGGCGGTTTGCCCGGGACTCGACGTGCGGGCACGGTCTCCTCTGCTGCGGGTGCCAGCTGGGCAGCGTCGGGGCAGTAGCGGGCCCAGGCGTCTAGGAACTGGTTACGGGCGTACGCCTTGGCCTGCCTGCCGTTCTCGAAGCGGTGGTTGGCCGGGCTGATGCCGAAGTCACGCAGCAGGTTGGCCAGGTGGTAGGCGTTCAGGCCCTTCGTCCCGTACTCGGCCCACGGCGCCTCGGCGTCCTGGACCAGGGCGGCGAGCAGGTCCTGGCTGCGCAGAGCCTCCCTGCTGCCCTGCTGCTCGAAGACTCGGCGGATGTCCCGGAGCAACCGGGTCTTCAGCGTCGTCTGCTCGTCCTGGACCACCTCATTGCGGGTCATCGCCAGGCAGGCGGCACGGGCCTGGGCGGGCCAGTGGCCGCCGGCCAGGTCGGCGACGATGACCAGGGGCTCCCAGGTGTCCGCGGCTCGGTCTTCGACCGGCATCGGTGGCACTAGCCGGTGCGCTGCCCCGCGCAGTGGTGTCAGCCACGCGGCCAGTCGGTCGCGCAGCGCGTTCAGTTCCGGGACGGAGTGCCGGGAGCGGAAGGGTGCGACCTTCTCGCCGGGCTTGCGCTTCTGCATGCGGAGCACGACGGCGCGGTCCATGATCGTGTCCGGCAGGTCGCCGATGCCCGCCAGCGCGGCCATGGCGAAGGTCGGGAACGCAGTCGGTTTGTGCTCCGGGCCGGAGATCCGCCAGGCGGGGCGGTTGCGCTGGTGTCCGGCGTTCAGCAGGCCGCGAAGGTCTTCCTTGTCGCCTGCCTTCGGGCCGAAGATGGTGTCGGCCTCGTCCACCAGCAGCGTCGGCGGGTCCTCGCCGATGATCCGGAAGACCACCGCCGGCGAGGTGTTCACCGTCATCATCGGCCGGGACACGGTCTCGTGGAGCACGTCCAGGACACGGGACTTGCCGCATCCCTTGGTCGGCCCCACCACCGCCAGGCGCGGCGCGTGCTGGAGGGCGGGCTGGATGTGGGAGGCCGCCACCCAGAGGGTGACTGCGGTCAATATCTCCTCGCTCGGCAGCACCACGTACCGGCCGATCGCCGCACGTAGGTCGTCCAGCAGCGCGGCTCCTTCCTCGACCATCTCGCCGCCCGTACCGACGCGGTCCCCGGTCCCCGGTCCGCCGTTGGGGACCACGGTCCCCGCAGACATGTGGAGACCGTGGCTCTCGCCATCAGCTCGGAGAGCGCTGTGCTCGTCCGGGATTCGGGGACCGGGTTCGGGGACCGGCGGACCGAAAGTCTCCGTCCGGTCCCCGGCTTCCGGTTCGGCGGGACCGGTCCCCGGGGCGCTGACCTGCGCATGCTCCACGCCGGCGGAGTTTCGGTTCCCGACCGGAGCACCCGTCGAAGCAGCGCCGCTGGTGGCTGCAGCCGGGGACCGTGACTCCGTTCGGTCCCCGTTGTGCCAGGGGATGCCCTGGCCGGGGACCGCGGGGGTGGGCCAGACGACCTTGTGGGATGTGTTCGAGGTGGCGGGGGACGTAGAGTCCTCCATCGACGGTCCTCTCAGGTGAGGGACGGGACGGGCAAGGTCCCGACCTTCACAAGTTCGTTCGTTCAGGGATGGGCGACGTGCAGGGGAATCTCCGGCCCTCGGCGTTGGCGCGCCGGGGGCCGTTGCTGTGTCCGGGCCTGTCGGTGGCTCAGGAGGCCAGGCCCCATTCGTCCTGGCCGTCGATCAGCGTGCGCTCGTACCGCAGCAGCTCGGCCTCGGGGTACAGCACCCGCTTGCCGACCTTGATGCCGCGCGGCCCCTTCTGGATGTGGCGCCAGTAGCGGACGGTGCTCTCGGCTGTGCGGTAGCGCTCGGCGACCTCGGAGGTGGTCAGGTATCGCATGCATTCCCATTCGGCTAGGTGACGATTCGATCTGCATAAAGTTGTACCCCAGGATCGACGGTTACCCAAATCGGGAAGTCCATGTTGCAATTGGGATAGCAATGGCGGCGATGGAGGTTCGATGGCAGGCGACAGGCCCGAGGGCGGCGAGGTGCCGCTGCTCTACAGCGAAGGGAACGTGGCCGCGCGCGTGGCGCTGGAGCGTGAGGTCAGAGGGTGGAGCACGACCGAGCTGGCGGATCGGGTGACCAGAGCCGGCGTGAAGATGAACCAGACGGCGGTCTGGCGCATCGAGAACGGCACGCCGCGTCGGCGCATCAATCTCGATGAGGCTCTCGCCTTCAGTCGCGTCTTCGAGCTCCCTCTCGAAGAGCTGATGTCCCCGCCCCTGGAGGGGCTCGACATCGACAGTCGGCGCCTCGTCCAGGAGGCCGTCGAAGCGTTCTACGAGGCCCGAGACGCGCGCGATCGCCTCCATCGGGCCGTGGTCGCCATCGCCGACCACATCAAGGCCCATCCCGACAGCTCGCGGGCCATCCACGAGCAGTGCCTCCGCCTCATGGGCGACGAGCGGGACGCTCGCACGCTCAGCAACGACATCGAGGACGGCGGCCACTACTGACAACCGACACGAAGGAGAGGCCCCTTGGCCAACATCCAGAAGCGCCCCAACGGCAAATGGCGGGCCCGCTACCGCGACCTCGACGGCAAGGAGCACGCCCGCCACTTCGAGCGGAAGCTCGACGCTCAGCGCTGGCTCGACGAGGTCACGGCCAGCATGGTCACAGGCCAGTACGTTGATCCCCGCGCCGGCCGCGTGACGTTCGAGAAGTACGCCGAGAAGTGGGAAGGCTCGCTCATCGCCAGCCAGGCGGGCGAGCGCATCACAGACAATGCGCTCCGGCTCCACCTCGTACCGGCGCTGGGCGCCCGCTCCATGGCGGCGATACGCCGCAACGACATACAGGTGCTCTTCAAGCACCTGTCCGACCAGCTCGGCCCCGGCAGCGTGCGGAACGTCTATGACGTCCTCGTTCGCGTCATGACGGCGGCCGTGGACGACAAGGTCATCGCCTCCAGCCCGTGCCGCCGGATCACCCTCCCGGCCATGCCGGACGAAGAGGTCACCCCGCCCACGGTTGAGCAAGTTCAGGCAATGGCGCGCGTGATGCCGCCGTACATCCGCGCGGCGATCGTCACCCTCGCCGGATCAGGGCTGCGCATCGGCGAACTGCTCGGCCTGAAGGTGTCGGACGTCGACTTCAAGGCCGGCGCCATCCGGGTCGACCGGCAGCGGCTTCAGTCCGGGAAGATCGGCCCGCCGAAGACCGCCAAGTCCCGGCGTACGGTTCCGGCCGGCGAGGTCGTCACCGACGCGCTCCTCGCGCATCTCGCCGCACGTCCGTCCAAGGAGTGGCTGTTCACGATGGAGGAGGGGGAGCCGCTCAACTACCGGCGGTGGAAGACCGAGTGGAATGGCGCTCGCAAGGCGCTCCAGGCGGCCGAGAACGGGGCCGCCGAGCGGGAAGGCCGTAAGGCCGTCGAGCTGCCGCACATGGTCACCCACGACCTGCGGCACTTCTATGCCTCCGCGCTCATCGCCGGCGGCGCGAGCGTCAAGCAGGTGCAGCTGGTCCTCGGGCATGCGTCCGCCGTCATCACGCTGCGGATCTACGCGCACCTGTGGCCGGGGGAAGAAGACCGCACCCGGGCCGTCATGGACGCCGTGCTGGGCGGCCTGCGGACCGGGTGCGGACAGCTAAGCGGCGCGACCCGCGAAAGTGCAGGTCAGGCCGCCTAGAGGGAGATCAAGCCTTCTTGGTCTCCCAGAAAATCCGGTCGATCTCGGCGATGAGCTCCAGCGCCTTCTCGCCCGTCTTCGGGTCCGTCGACGCCTTGGCGGCCGAGAGGGCCTTCAGGGTGTCGTTGACCAGCTGGTTGAGCTCGGGGTACTTCTCGAAGTGCGGGGCCTTGAAGTAGTCGCTCCAGAGCACCGAGACGTGGTGCTTGGCGAGCTCCGCGCGCTGCTCCTTGATGACCGTGGCGCGGGCGCGGAAGTGCGCGTCCTCGTTCGCCAGGTACTTCTCCTGGACAGCCTTGACCGACTCGGCCTCGATGCGGGCCTGGGCCGGGTCGTACACGCCGCACGGGAGGTCGCAGTGGGCGCTGACCTTCACCTTGGGGGCAAACAGGCGGGAGAGCATTGTGCCGTCCTTCCTCGTGATCGTCTTCTCAGGTGGGACATTACTCGGTGAGAAGGGCGTTTTCGCGGGCGCCCCCTGGGGCTTAGGTCAAAAGTCCAGGGTCACCATGGGACTCGTGTACGAGTGGACGAGTGGACGCGCGGGCGGATCGGGAGGTGCCGGATGACGGAATCGGGGCGGGAACGGGGGGCGGAGGCCGGGGCTCCGTTCGGGGTCGCCGAGGTCACGGGGGTGTCGATGGTGCCCACGCTGCTGCACGGTGATCAGCTGCTCGTGCAGTACGGAGGGCGTCTGCGGGCCGGCTGCGTGGCCGTGCTGCGGCATCCGCTCCAGCAGGATCTGCTCATCGTGAAGCGGCTGATCGAGCGACGCGACGGCGGCTGGTGGGTGCTGGGGGACAACCCGGACGCCGAGGGGGACAGCCGGGTCTTCGGCGCCGTACCGCCCGAGCTGGTTCTCGGGCGGGTGCGGGCGCGGTACCGGCCGGTGACGCCGGGCCGTCAGCGGTCGGCCGGGGTGATGCTCTCCTGGCTGGTCTCCTCGGTACGGCCCGTGCGGTCCGTCCGGTCGGCCTCCAGGCGCTTGCGGGCCCGGTAGGCGGCCACGTTGGCGCGGGTCGCGCAGCGGTCCGAGCAGTAGCGGCGGGAGCGGTTGGTCGAGGTGTCCAGGTAGGCGTTGCGGCAGGGCGGTGCCTGGCAGAGGCCGAGGCGGTCCGCGCCGAACTCCGTCAGGTGGAAGGCGAGGCCCATCGCGGCGATCGCCGCGTACCCCGCGGTCGCGTTCGAGGGGTGGTCGGCGAGGTGCATGTGCCACCGCGGCCGGCCGTCCTCGTCGAGGATGTCGTGGCCCGAGATCTGCGGGCTGACCGGGAACTCCAGGAGCAGGGAGTTCAGCAGGTCCACGGCGCCCGTGTGGTCGCCCTCGTCGGCCGCGGTGAAGACCGCCCGCAGCCGGGCGCGTACCGCGCGGAAGCGGGTGACGTCGGAGTCGGTCGCCCGGCGGGCCATCTGGGTCGCCGGGCCGAAGAGCTCCCGGATGACGTCGACGGAGGTGAGGGCGTCCTTGCTGCGGGCCGGCTCCTCGGTGTTGACCAGACGCACGGCGTAATCCGAGTAATAGGCCAGTTCCACTTGTAGTCCTTACTCCGGCGGGCTAGTGTCTCGGTCGGGAAGGGGTAACGACTGTTATCCCTATCAGGGTATTACGTGAGGGGGAGGAGCGGCGATGACCGGAACCGACTGGGCGGCCTGGCAGCAGAGCTGGGACCGTCAGCAGGAGTGGTACATGCCGGACCGTGAGGAGCGGTTCCGGGTGATGCTCGACATGGTCGAGGCCGTGGTGGGGCCGAAGCCCCGCGTCCTCGACCTCGCGTGCGGTACGGGAAGTATCACGGACAGGGTCCTCAAGAGGTTCCCCGAGGCGAGCAGCGTCGGCGTCGACCTCGACCCCGCCCTGCTCGCCATCGCCGAGGGGTACTTCGAGGGCGACGAGCGCGTCACCTTCGTGACCGCCGACCTCAAGGACCCCGCGTGGGCCCAGCGGCTGCCCCACGACACGTACGACGCCGTCCTGACCGCCACCGCGCTCCACTGGCTCCACAGCGAGCCCCTGACCGCCCTCTACGGGCAGGTCGCCGGTCTCGTCCGCGACGGTGGCGTCTTCATGAACGCCGACCACATGATCGACGGCACCACCCCCCGTATCAACGCCGCCGAGCGGGCGCGGCGCCACGCCGTCATGGACCGCGCGAAGGCCGGCGGGGTCCTCGACTGGGCCGAGTGGTGGGCCCTCGCCGCCAAGGACCCCGTCCTCGCCGAGCCCACCGCCCGCCGCTTCGAGATCTACGGCGAGCACGCCGACGGCGACATGCCCTCCCCGCGCTGGCACGCCGACACCCTCCGCGCCGCCGGATTCGGCGAGGCCAGGGCCGTCTGGGCCTCGCCCTCCGACACCCTGCTCCTCGCCGTGAAGTAGCCCGACACGGGGAAGGGGCGGTACGGGAATCCCGTACCGCCCCTTCCTCACGTACCGCCGCCTACAGCACCTTCGACAGGAACGCCTTCGTCCGGTCGTGCTGCGGGTTGCCCAGGACGTCCCGCGGGTTGCCGGACTCGACCACCACGCCGCCGTCCATGAAGACCAGCGAGTCGCCGACCTCGCGGGCGAAGCCCATCTCGTGCGTGACGACGATCATCGTCATGCCCGACTCGGCGAGGTCGCGCATGACGTCGAGGACGTCACCCACCAGCTCCGGGTCGAGCGCCGAGGTCGGCTCGTCGAAGAGCATCAGCTTCGGCTCCATCGCCAGCGCGCGGGCGATGGCGACGCGCTGCTGCTGGCCGCCGGAGAGCTGGGACGGGTAGTTGCCCATCTTGTCCCCGAGGCCGACCCGGTCGAGCAGCCCCACGGCCCGCTCGCGCGCCACGGCCTTGGACTCGCCCTTCACCTGGATGGGCGCCTCCATGACGTTGCCGAGGGCCGTCATGTGCGGGAAGAGGTTGAAGCGCTGGAAGACCATGCCGATGTCACGGCGCTGGACCGCGACCTCGCTGTCCTTCAGCTCGTAGAGCTTGTCGCCCTTCTGCCGGTAGCCGACCAGCCGGCCGTCGACCGAAAGCCGGCCGCCGTCGATCCGCTCCAGGTGGTTGATGCACCGGAGGAAGGTCGACTTGCCGGAGCCGGACGGGCCGACGAGGCAGAAGACCTCGCCGTTCTGCACTTCGAGGTCGATGCCACGGAGGATGTGGGCGGCGCCGTACGACTTGTGGACGCCCTCCGCCTTGACCATGGGCTGGCCGGTCATGCCGATGCCTCCGGGGAACGCTTGAACGTGGTCATGTTCGTCTTGACCCGCTGCCACGGGGTGGGCGGCAGGTTACGGATCGAACCGCGGGCGAAGCGGCGCTCCAGGTAGTACTGGCCGACGCTGAACACGCTGGTCAGCGCCAGGTACCAGATGGAGGCGACGAAGAGCATCTCCATCACGGCACCGGCCGTGTTGCCGATGTTCGACGAGGCCCGGAGCAGCTCGGTGTACTGCACGGCCGAGACCAGCGACGAGGTCTTCAACATGTTGATGAACTCGTTGCCCGTCGGCGGCACGATCACCCGCATGGCCTGCGGAAGGACGATGCGGCCCATGGTCTTCGTCTGGGACATGCCGAGCGCGTGCGCCGCCTCGGTCTGGCCCTCGTCGACCGACTGGATGCCCGCGCGGACGATCTCCGCCATGTAGGCGCCCTCGTTGAGGCCGAGACCGAGCAGCGCCACCATGAACGGCGTCATGACGTCCACGGTCTCGTTCTTGTAGATCGGCCCGAGGTCGATGTACTCGAAGATCAGCGACAGGTTGAACCAGACGAGCAGCTGCACGTAGACCGGTGTGCCGCGGAAGAACCAGATGTAGAGCCAGGCGACCGCGCCCGTCACCGGGTTCTTGGAGAGCCGCATCACCGCGAAGACGACGCCGAGGACCAGGCCGAGGGCCATGGACGCGACGCTGATGATGATGGTGTTCCACAGGCCGCTGATGACCGAGGTGTCGAACACCTTGTCCCACACCGTGTCCCAGAGGATGTTGCCCTGGGAGAAGGCGTAGACGAGCCAGCCGAGCAGTGCGACGACCACGACGGCGCTGATGTAGCGCCCGTAGTGCCGCACCGGGATGGCCTTGATCGCCTCGTACGGGTTGCCCGAGGCGCCGGGCCCGGCCGGAGCGGCGGCCGGGTCCTTGCTGATCTTGTCAGTCACGACGACTGCCCTTCAGTGGAGCGGGGAGGTCACTTGCCGGCGTTGACGGTGGCCGACTTGACGGCGCTGTCCTCGACGTCCCACTTCTTCAGGGCCTCGGCGTAGGTGCCGTCCTTGATGATGGCGTCGAGCGCCTCCTTGACGGCGTCACGGAGCTGGGTGTTCTCCTTCGAGACGCCGATGCCGAAGAGGCCGACGTCGCTCTGGCTGCCGACGACCTCGAAGTCGTTGCCGCCGCCCGAGGTCTTCGCGATGTACGCGGCCACCGGGTAGTCGTTCAGGTCGGCCACGGCGCCGCCGGCCTTGACGCGGGTCTGGGCCTCGGCGTCGCTGTCGAAGGCCTGGATCGTCAGCTTCTTGGCGCCGCACTTCGTGGCCTGGGCCTTGAAGGTGTCCTCGTAGATCGTGCCGCGCTGGACGGCGACGGTCTTGCCGCAGAGGTCGTCGAGGGAGTTGACGCCCTGCGGGTTGCCCTTCTTGACCAGGAGGGAGACGCCGGAGCTGAAGTAGTCGACGAAGTCGATGCCCTTGCCGATCTTCTTCCCGCTGTCGTCCAGGCCCTCCTGGCGCTTCTTGTTGTCCGTCATCGAGGACATGATCAGGTCCTGGCGACCGGTGTAGATCGAGGTGATCAGGCCGTCGAAGGTGCCCGAGGTGAACTTGAACTCGACGCCGAGCTGCTTGCTCAGGGCCTGGGCGATGTCGGGGTCGACACCGACGATCTTGCCGCCCTCGGTGAACTCCATCGGAGCGTACGAGGCGTCGGTGCCGACCTTGATGACACCGGCCTTCTGGATGTCGGCGGGCAGCTTCGAGAAGAGCGGGGCCGCGTTGGCGGAGCCGCCGTCCTTCGTCGGGGTCGCGGAACCGCCCTCGGTCTGGTCACCGCAGGCGGTCAGCAGCACGGAGCCGACGACCGCGGCGGCGGCGACCGCGGCAAGACGGGAGGTGCGGGTCTTGGCGGTCGTACAGCGCGTGGAGCGTGCGGTCATGATCGGGTTCCTCCGGCGTGTGAGGGAGTTGCCAGCAGGCACGTACATCTCTTCGAGTGTCGTGACCTCGTGTGATTACGGCATCTTGCCATTCGGACCGCCCCAAACCGACGGCCTCGGATGTCAAAATCGGGTAACGGGTGACGGCCGAATGCCGACAGGCCGGTACATCAGGGCCGGATCTTCTACGGGATCCCTTCCCCGCCACCGAAAAATCTTCTGTTGATCTCGCCATTCGGACGATCCGAAAACCGCCAATCGGGTGGGGAAAGCATCTATCGGGACATCGGGTGACGTGTCGCTCTCCGTCCCCGTCCGGGTGCGCTCGGTATGAGTCGTGTCACCGAGCGGATATGGACTCGTCTGCGGTGCCGTCCGTCCGGTAAGAAGGATCCTTACACCCCTCATCCGGGGCTCAGGGCGCGTTGTGCGGCGCGCCCGAGCGGCTGCCAGACACGGCGGCCGCGGTGCCTCCCCACCCCTCCTCAACCAGGAGTGGCCACCCTCAAATGAAGCAGACTTAAGGGGTTCAACCCAATGGCAGCGGAGATCGTCAATCCTCGCAACGACAGTGGTACGGAAGGAGCTCCGGAGGAGCTCTTCGATCCTGTCTTCGCCCTCCACAGGGGCGGCAAGATGGCCATCCAGGCCACCGTCCCCCTGCGGGACAAGGACGACCTGTCCCTCGCGTACACGCCCGGCGTCGCCAAGGTGTGCACCGCGATCGCCGAGCAGCCCGAGCTGGTCAACGACTACACCTGGAAGTCCCAGGTCGTCGCGGTCGTGACCGACGGTACGGCGGTGCTCGGCCTCGGTGACATCGGCCCGGAGGCCTCCCTCCCGGTCATGGAGGGGAAGGCCATCCTCTTCAAGCAGTTCGGCGGCGTGGACGCGGTCCCGATCGCGCTCGCCACCACCGACACCGACGAGATCGTCGAGACCGTCGTCCGGCTCGCCCCGTCCTTCGGCGGCGTCAACCTGGAGGACATCTCGGCCCCGCGGTGCTTCGAGATCGAGCGCAAGCTCCAGGAGCGCCTCGACATCCCCGTCTTCCACGACGACCAGCACGGCACCGCGATCGTCACCCTCGCCGCCCTCCGTAACGCGGCGAAGCTGACCGGCCGGGGCCTCGGCGAGCTGCGCGCGGTCATCTCCGGCGCCGGTGCGGCGGGCGTCGCCATCGCCAAGTTCCTCCTGGAGGCGGGCCTCGGAGACGTGGCCGTCGCCGACCGCAAGGGCATCGTCAGCCGCGACCGTGAGGACCTCACGGACGTCAAGCGCGAGATCGCGGAGCTCACCAACAAGGCCGGCCTCACCGGCTCCCTGGAGAGCGCCCTCGCCGGCGCGGACGTCTTCATCGGCGTCTCCGGCGGTACGGTCCCCGAGGCGGCCGTCGCCTCCATGGCCCCGAACGCCTTCGTGTTCGCCATGGCCAACCCGAACCCCGAGGTCCACCCCGACGTCGCGCACAAGTACGCGGCCGTCGTGGCGACCGGCCGTTCGGACTACCCGAACCAGATCAACAACGTCCTCGCGTTCCCCGGCATCTTCGCCGGCGCGCTCCAGGTCCGGGCCTCCCGGATCACCGAGGGCATGAAGATCGCCGCGGCCAACGCGATCGCGGACGTCGTCACCGACCAGCTCGCCGCCGACTGCGTCATCCCGTCGCCGTTCGACGAGCGGGTCGCCCCGGCCGTCGCGGCCGCCGTCGCCGCCGCGGCCCGCGCCGAGGGCGTCGCCCGCCGCTGACGCGTGCGGTCGGCGGTGTGCCTCATACGGGTACGCGCCTGGTGCTGTGCCTTGTGCGGGCACGGCGCCTGGCGGTGTGGCTCGTGCGGGTGCGGCGCCTGGTGGCGTGCCTTGTGCGGGCACGGCGCCTGGTGGTGTGGCTCGCGTGGGTGCGTCTGCCGGTACGTCGAAGGGCCCTGTTCCGTACGTCGGGACGGGGCCCTTTCGTGTGGGGCGGGGCGGCGGCGGCCTCCGGGCGACATGGGTCACACCGGGGCGTGGTTCCCCTCGCCGTCCGCGGCGCCCTAGGGTCGGGGCCATGTTCGCTGCCTACGCTGCCCGAATCGACCGTGACCAGCCGCTGAACGGCCTCGAATTGGGCGAACGCCCCGAACCCGAGGCGCGCCCGGGCTGGACCACCGTCACCGTCAAGGCCGCCTCGCTCAACCACCACGACCTGTGGTCGCTGCGCGGGGTCGGGCTGCCCGAGGAGAAGCTGCCGATGATCCTCGGCTGCGACGCCGCCGGCATCGACGAGGACGGCAACGAGGTCGTCCTGCACTCCGTGATCGGCCAGACGGGTCACGGCGTCGGTCCTGACGAGCCCCGGTCCATCCTCACCGAGCGCTACCAGGGCACCTTCGCCGAGCGGGTGACCGTGCCCCGCTGGAACGTGCTGCCCAAGCCGAAGGAGCTGTCCTTCGAGGAGGCCGCCTGTCTGCCCACCGCCTGGCTGACCGCGTACCGCATGCTCTTCACCAACGCCGGGGTACGGCCCGGGGACTCGGTGCTCGTCCAGGGCGCGGGAGGCGGTGTCGCCACCGCGGCGATCGCCCTCGGCAAGGCCGCGGGTCTGCGGGTCTTCGCCACCAGCCGCGACGAGGCCAAGCGCAAGCGGGCCGTCGAGCTGGGCGCCGTCGAGGCGTACGAGCCGGGCGCGCGGCTTCCGCAGCGGGTGGACGCGGTCATCGAGACCGTCGGCGCCGCCACCTGGTCCCACTCGGTCAAGTCGCTGCGGCCGGGCGGCACGCTCGTCATCTCGGGCGCCACGAGCGGCGACCGGCCCGCGCACGCCGAGCTGACCCGGATCTTCTTCCTGGAGCTGAAGGTCGTCGGCTCGACCATGGGCTCCAAGGACGAGCTGGAGGATCTGCTGTCCTTCTGCGCGGCGACGGGCGTCCGGCCGGTCGTCGACGAGATCCTGCCGCTCGACCGGGCCCGGGAGGGCTTCCAGAAGATGGCCTCCGGCGAGCTCTTCGGAAAGATCGTCCTGAAGACCTCCTGAAACACCTCTTGATGACTCGTCAGTAGTACTGATGGGATCTCCGGCAACGCGAAACGTGAACATCACTCACCTCGTCGTGCCGGAGGTCCCCTTTGTTGCGCATGTTGCGAGTATCGAGAACCGCCCTGGTCGTGAGCGCGGTGGTGGCCGCGCTGCTCGCCCCGACGGCCGCCCACGCCGAGGGTCCCGTCGCGAGTCCTCCCGACGGCGGGGGGATTCCCGTCCTCACCGACGAGCACGGCCGCGCCCTCACCCTGCGCGGCTGGAACATCGAGGACAAGGCGAACCGCGGCGACGCCGCACTCTCCGCGATCACCGAGCGGCACTTCCGCGACATGCGGGCCAAGGGCTTCAACTTCGCCCGCCTCCTGGTCTTCTGGGACGATCTGGAGCCTCGCCCCGGCCAGTACAGCCAGGGCTATCTGCGGAAGATCGAACGGATCCTGGACTGGGCCGAGAAGCACGACGTCAAGGTCCTCATCGACGCCCACCAGGACGTCTTCGGGACCGCGTTCGGCCACCGGGGCGTGCCCGCGTGGGCCACCAGGACCGACGGGCTGCCCTTCACCCCGCACCCGGACGACTGGTTCTCCGAGTACTTCGAACCCGCCGTCCAGCGCGCCTTCACCCACCTCTACGAGGACGAGGACCTCCGGCGCGCCCAGGCCCGCATGTGGCGGCTGCTCGCCGACCGCTTCGAGGACCACCCGGCCGTCATCGGCTACGACCTGATCAACGAGCCGATGGGTGAGGTGCGGGAGGGCGAGGACCTGGCGACGGCGGCCCGGCGCATCGAACGGGACCAGCTCACCCCCATGTACAACCGCCTCGCGGACGCGATCCGTTCGGTCGACCCGTCCACCTGGGTCTTCGTCGAGCCGACCCCGATCGTGGGCGAGGGCGTGCCCACCGGACTCGGGCGCATCGACGACCCGAAGATCGTCTACGCGCCGCACTTCTACAACACCGGCATGGAGGCGGGCGCCGACTACGACCCCGCCGCCCGCTGGATCGAGACCTACGAGCAGGCCGTCACCCAGTACCCCCAGGAGTACAAGGTGCCCGTCGTCGTGGGGGAGTGGGGGCCGCTGAACAACTCCCTGCCGCTCATGAACCGCTTCTACCGCGAGGCCATGGCCTCCCTCGGCCGCTACGGCTCCGGCTGGGCGGGCTACGTCTGGTGCTACGGCGGCGGCTACTGCGCGGTGGACGGCGCCGGGACCTTCCGTACGAACAAGGAGCTGACCGCGGAGCCGTACGCCGAGGCGGTCGCCGGGACGGTCCGCTCCGCCACGTACGACGCGGGGGCCGGGACCTACCGCCTGTCGTACGACTCCGCCGGGCGGCGCGGCCCCCGGGTCACCGAGCTCTCCCTGCCGCCCGGGACCTGGCGGGTGACGGCCGGGACCGGGGCGCTCGTGCTCCGCACGTCCCCGGGCAGGGCCCTGGTCCTCGCGGCCCCGGGCGCCCGGGTGACGGTGACGGCCACCCGGGGCTGAGACCGCCACGTGGGCTACGCCGAGGGGCGGCGCGACCCCAGCAGACCGGTGATTCTGATCGCCGCCGTGGACAGCTGGTCGCGGGCCTCGGCCAGCTGGTCCCGGCTCACCCCGTGGTCGCGGGCCGCGTCCCGGATCTCGTCGCGGAAGCGGTCGAGGAGCCGGTCGAGGTCACGGGCCGGGTCGCCCGAGCCCTCCGTCTCCCGCGCCCACTCCGGCACCTCGCCGGCCGGGGCCGTCGTGAACGGCGGCTCCTGACCGGCGGCCTTCGGGTGGGTCGTGCCCGTCACGAGGTCGCCGAGCTGGGCCGTGATGCCGGAGAGACCCTCCCAGACACCCTTGGGCCAGTCGCCCCGCGAGAAGCGGTCCTGGACCTCCTCCTGCACCTGCTGGGCGATCCGCTGGAACTCCTTCGCCTGGTGGCGGGCGGACTTCGCCTCGGCGCGGGCCTGGCGAGCCTGCTCCTTCCACTCCTGCCCGACCCGGCGCAGCTCCTCCTTGGCGTCGGCGAACGAGGAGGCCTCCGCCGTCCGGGTCCGGCCCGCCGCCGCGCGCATCTCACTGCGCACCCGGCCGGCCGCGCCGCGCACGTCGTCGCGGATCTCCGCCGCGAGCTCCGACACCGACTCGCGGATCTCCCGCTCCAGGTCGTCCAGTTCGGCGCCGCGCCCGGCCAGCTCGGCGCGGCCCGCGTCGGTGATCGAGTAGACCTTCCGGCCCCCCTCGCTCGCGTGGGTGACGAGGCCCTCGGCCTCCAGCTTGGCGAGGCGCGGGTAGACCGTGCCCGCGGAGGGCGCGTAGAGCCCCTGGAAGCGCTCCTCCAGGAGGCGGATCACCTCGTAGCCGTGGCGCGGGGCCTCGTCGAGCAGCTTGAGCAGATAGAGACGGAGGCGGCCGTGCGCGAAGACGGGCGGCATGTCAGAGCACCTTTCCGGTCGCGGAGGGGGTGGGGGAGGAGGTGGAGTCGGTGTCGCCGTCCGGCTCGGGGCGCCGGAGCAGGGCGATGGAGCCGGAGACGGTCGTCGCCTTGAGGGTGCCCCGGCCCGAACCGAGGGTGCCGGTGACGGACTTGGTGCCCCACTGTCCCCCGACCCGCAGATCGTCGAAGGCGTTGGCCAGGGAGCCGCTCGTGGTGCTCGCCTCGACCCGGGCGTCTCCGGAGTGCGGGAGCCGGATGGCGACCTCGCCGGAGACGCTGGCGAGCCGGATGTCGGCCGGCGGCCCGTCGAGGTCGGCCGGGTCCAGGTCGATGACCATGTCGCCGCTGACCGTCTCCGCCTTCACGGAGGCGCCCGCGCCCTCGATCACCGTCACGTCCCCGGTCACGGAGTTGACCCGGAGGGCGCCGGTGACCGACTGGGCCTCCAGGTTGCCCGAGACGCTCTCGGCGCGGACCGGGCCGGAGAGGCCGAGGAGGGTGGTGTCGCCGCTGACGCCGCGCACCTCCGTACGCCCTCTGATGCCGGTGACGACGGCCTCGGCGCCGACCACCCCCACCTCGACGTCGACGCCCGCGGGGACGGCGACGGAGACGACGGCCCGGCGCCGGTACTCCTTGCGGTCCAGCCACTTGAGGATGCTCTTCCACTGCAGGTCCTCGTAGCTCACGGTCAGGGTGGAGCCGTCCTGCGAGACGATCAGCGGCGGGCCCTCGATCTCCGAGATCTCCACGCGGGCGGAACTCTCGTCCGTCCCCACCACGTTCACCGTGCCGTTGACGATGCGGACCTGGAGGCGGGTCACGGGGTCGGCCGGTGCCAGCTTCGTCGGCTCGGTGACGGACCACTCTGTCATGGTGCTGACCTCCCGTTTCGGCAACGCAACATATCGCGTATCTCGATAGACACGATATATCGCGCCAAAGGGAAGTCAACCCTGACTCTCCCCTGACCGACCCCCTGACAGGGTGCGTAATCACCACCGAATGCGGACAAACTGCCCTAGCGTGGGGCCCATGAACGCGACATCCGGACCGAGCCCCGCCGGCGCGCTGCTGCTCTGCCGCGCCGATCCCCCCGCGGTCCGCCCGTCCGCCCAGCTGCTCGGGGAACAGCTCCTCCTCGCCCCGGCGGGCGACGTCTGGAGCGTGATCGTCCCGGAGGGGAAGCCCTGGCTCCACGGCGGCGAAGCCGTCGAACAGGTCGTCACCGGCTGGGCCACCGCCCTCGCCGTCTCGGCCGCGACCTGGCCCGTCGTCGCGCTCTGGTGGGACCGGGACAGGGCCGGGCTCACGCTCGCCACTGGCTTCCGCCGTGCGGTCGGCTACACCTGGCTCGCGGACGGCACGCCCGTCGGCGAGGACGAGGCCATGCGCACCTTCGCCGCCCGGCTCGCCCTCGACCCCGTCCTCGACGTACAGGCCCTGGAACCGCTCACGGTGCCCGATCCTGACGCCGACGCCCCCAGTCGGCTCCTCGGCGTCATCGCCGTCCTCGGCCGCACCGGGCTCACCCTGCCGACCGGACTCCACCCCGGCGAGAGCCCCGACCGGCTCCGTTCCGTCGCCCTGGCCCACGGCGCCGAGCAGCTCGAACCGTCCGGCCTGCGAAGCGCCGTACGCGCCGAACTCGACGTGGTGGAGGCCGGTCCCCTCGGGCCGTACCTGCGCGGCCCCAAGGCGCGCGTACTCGGCGGTGCGCAGCTCGCGGCGGGACTGCCGCTGCTGCTCTGGGGCTGCGGCCGGCGCAGCGGCGGCTGGGCGACGGCCGGGGCGCTGCTCGTCGCGCACGGAACACTCGGACTCGCCTACGACCGGCTGCGGGAGGCGTGACCCGGCGGGTGGGACGCGCGCGCGGGGACGGGAGGCGCGTGCGGGAGGCCTGACCCTCGCACGCGCGTGCGGCCCGGCTTCCCGCTCCTACTCGTCGTCGTCCTCGTCGTCGTCCAGACGCGCGAGCCAGGTCGCGAGGCGCTCGACCGGCACCTCGAAGTCGGGATTGAGGTCGACGAACGTCCGCAGCTGCTCGGCGAGCCACTCGAAGGTGACCCCCTCCTCGCCTCGCCGCTTCTCCAGTTCCTCGATGCCACGGTCGGTGAAGTACATGCGCCAAGGATAGGCCGTACCTCTCCCGTCCCCTGTCGCCCGTCAGTCCCACCGACTAGCCTTCCCCATCATCGTTTCGGGGAGCGGGGGGCGCTGTGACACACGGGATCGCTCGGATTCGGCTGGATGACGGGACACCTGTCTGTTATCCCGACACCCCGCCGGAGATCTGGGGCGACGTCCCCCGCCGCAACCCCCGGTTCACCGGCCGCGACGACCTCCTCACCGAGCTCCAGGAACGGCTCATGGACGCCGAGCGCGGCAACGCCGCCTGCACCCTGCTCGGCATGTCCGGCATCGGCAAGACCCAGATCGCCGCCGAGTACGCCCACCGCTTCAGCCCCGACTACGACGTCATCTGGTGGGTCAACTCCGACGACCGGAACATCCAGCGCGACCGCTTCGGCGAACTCGCCGTCGAACTCTCCCTGCCCACCGGCAGCGAGCCCGGCGAACGCATCCGCGCCGTCCGGGAAGCCCTCCGCCGCGGCGACCCGCACGGACGCTGGCTCCTCGTCTTCGACGGCTGGGACGACACCGACGGCATCGACGTCATGCTCCCGCAGGGACCCGGCCACGTCCTCATCACCTCCCGCAACCGCGGCTGGCGGGAACACACCGACGTCCTGGAGATCCCCAGCTTCGACCGGGCCGAGTCCACCGGTTACCTGATGCGCCGGGCCCCCCAGATCAACGCCGCCGAGGCCGACGAGGTCGCCGCCGAGTTCGGAGACGTACCCCTGCCGCTCGTCCAGGCCGCAGCCTGGCTCGGCGAATCCGGCATGGAGGCCCCCGAATACCTCCGCATGGTCCGCGACGGCCGGCTCTCCACCGTCGACGAGCCCTCCGCGGGCGACGGCATGCCCAACGCCTCCCTCACCTCCTGGTCGATACTGATCAACCGACTCCGCCGCGCCCAGCCGCAGGCCATCGACATCCTCAGCCTGTGCGCCTCCTTCGCCCCCGGCCGCATCCCCCTCGGCATCGTCCGCGCCTACCCCCAGGCCCAGCTGCCCGAGGACCTCCGCTGGATGGCCACCGACCTGCCCGCCTGGACCCGGGCCCTCGACACCCTCGTCAACTACTCGGTGCTCACCCGCGAGACCCGCGGCCCCCTGACCACCGACGAGGTCGGCCCGCACCAGGAGTCGATCCACATGCACCGCCTGGTGCACGACATCGTCGCCCGGCTCACCGACGGAGAGCACCGCGACGCCCACCGCAAGGCCGTCCGCACCCTCCTCGCCGAGGCCGACCCCGGCAACCCCACGGACAGCAGGCACTGGCCCCGCTACTCCGAACTCCTCCCGCACCTGGAACCGTCCGGAGCCCTCCGCAGCACCGACCCGCGCATCCAGGTCGCCGTCCTCAACTGCCTGCGCTTCTGCGACCGCAGCGGCGAGTACAAGGCCGGCATCCGGCTCGCCGGACGCATCCGCGACGAGTGGACCTCCTTCATGGAACCGCTCGCCCCGCACATGCAGGAACTCACCACCCTCGAAGGCGACATCCTGCGCCGCTACGGCCGGTTCCGTGAGGCGTACGACCTCGACCTCGCCCAGCGCGAGCGGCTGACCGCCGCCGACAGCACGGACCGGCTCGGCGAACTCCAGACCAAGGTCTCCATCGCCCGCGACCTGCGCTTCCTCGGCCAGTACCAGGAGTCGGAGAAGCTCCAGCGGGAAGCCCTCGCAGAGGCCCGCGGCCTCCTCGGCGAGACCCAGTTCCTCACCCTCGTCGCCCGCCACAACCTCGGCGTGGTGCTGCGGATGCTGGGCCGCTACCAGGAGGCGTACGAGCAGGACACCGACACCCTGTCCCGCTGCGAGAGCGTCCTGCGCCCCCACCACGCCTCCACGCTCAACTCCAACAACGCCGTCGCCCAGGACCTCCGGCTGCTCGGCCGCTACCGCGAGGCGCTCGGCCGCCAGGAGGCCAACGTCAAGCTGCACGTCAAGATCCTCGGGCCGCAGCACCTCCACACCCTGTACGCGCGCAGCCAGCTGGCGCTCTGCCGGCGCCGCGAAGGCGGCTTCAAGGAGGACATCGGCACGATGATGGCCGGCGTCCTCGACCACCTGGAGCAGGCCTACGGACGCGACCACTACGTGACCCTGTCGGCCGTCACCAACTACGCCAACTTCCTCCGCGAACACGGCGACCTCGACCTCGCACGGGAACTCATCACCGAGGCCGAGGCCGGCTACCGCTCCCTCCTCGGCCCCGCCCACCCCGTCTCCACCGGCGTCCTCGCCAACACCGCCCTCGTCATGCAGGCATCCGGCGACCGGGCCTCCGCCCTCACCATGCTGGAGTCGGCGCTCGCCGGACTCACCGCCACCCTCGGCTCCGACCACCCCTGGGTCCTCGGCTGCGCCCTCAACGCCACCGCCGCCCGCAACTTCAACGGCAGGGTCGTCGAAGCCGCCGAACTCAGCCGCGACACCCTGCGCCGCGCCCGGCACGTCCTCGGGAACGAGCACCCGCTGACCCTCTCCTGCCAGGTCGCGCTCGCCACCGACCTGCGTGGCCTGCGCGAGACCGACGAGGCCGGAAAACTGGAGGAGGACGCGCTGCACACCCTCACCAGGACCCTCGGCGCCCAGCACCCCCACACCCTGTCGGCCCGTCAGCGCAACCGCCCGTACTGGGACTTCGAGGCCAACCTCTGAGCGTCAGGAGCAACGCCGGAGGCCCGGCACCCCTGGTGGGGTGCCGGGCCTCCGTACGTGGAACTCGGGCCGTACGAGGTCAGGCGTCGAAGACCTCGTTGACCAGCTGCTGCTGCTCCGCCTGGTGGCGCTTGGCCGAGCCGACCGCCGGGGAGGAGGAGTGCGGACGCGAGATCCGGCGCAGGCGCTCGCCCGCCGGGATGTCCGCGCCGACCGCCAGGTCCAGGTGGTCGATCAGGTTGAGCGCGATGAACGGCCAGGCACCCTGGTTCGCCGGCTCCTCCTGGGCCCAGATGTACTTCGCGGCGTTCGGGTACTTGGCGATCTCGGCCTGGACCTCGGCACCCGGCAGCGGGTACAGACGCTCCAGACGGATGATCGCGGTCTCCGTGTCACCGCGCTTCTGACGCTCGGCCTCCAGGTCGTAGTAGACCTTGCCGGCGCAGAAGACGACCTTGCGGACATCGGCCGCGTTCACGGTCGTGTCGCCGATCACGGGACGGAAGCCGCCGGTGGTGAACTCCTCCACCTTGGACGCCGCGGCCTTCAGACGCAGCATCGACTTCGGGGTGAAGACGATGAGCGGCTTGTGGTGCGGGTTGTGCACCTGCCAGCGCAGGAGGTGGAAGTAGTTCGACGGCAGCGTCGGCATGGCGACCGTCATGTTGTCCTGCGCGCACATCTGGAGGAAGCGCTCGGGACGCGCGGACGAGTGGTCCGGGCCCTGGCCCTCGTAGCCGTGCGGCAGGAGCAGCGTGACGCCGGAGGTCTGGCCCCACTTCTGCTCGGCCGAGGAGATGAACTCGTCGACGACGGTCTGCGCGCCGTTGACGAAGTCACCGAACTGGGCCTCCCAGACGACCAGGGAGTCCGGGCGGGCCAGCGAGTAGCCGTACTCGAAGCCCATCGCCGCGTACTCGCTGAGCAGCGAGTCGTAGACGTTGTAGTGGGCCTGGTCGTCGGTCAGGTAGAGCAGCGGGGTGTAGTCCTCGCCGGTCTCCTGGTCCACCAGGACCGCGTGACGCTGGCCGAAGGTGCCACGGCGGGAGTCCTGACCGGAGAGCCGGACCGGGGTGCCCTCCATGAGCAGGGAGCCGATGGCGAGGGTCTCGCCGAAGCCCCAGTCGATGGTGCCGTCGTCGATGGACGCGGCACGGCGCTGCATCTGCGGCAGCAGACGCGGGTGGACCGTGATCCGCTCCGGGACGGTGACCTGCGACTCGGCGATCCGCTTCACGACCTCGGCGGAGACCGCGGTGGTGACGCCCACCGGGAACTCGGCGCGGGCGTCCGGGACGTGCGCCGGGGCCGGGGCGGTGGTGGCCTCGCGGACCTCCGCGAACACCTTCTCCAGCTGGCCCTGGAAGTCCTGGAGCGACTGCTCCGCCTCTTCGAGGGTGATGTCGCCGCGACCGATGAGCGACTCGGTGTACAGCTTGCGCACCGAACGCTTCTTGTCGATCAGGTTGTACATCTGCGGGTTGGTGAACGAGGGGTTGTCGCCCTCGTTGTGACCGCGGCGGCGGTAGCAGATGAGGTCGATCACGACGTCCTTGTTGAACGTCTGGCGGAACTCGAAGGCGAGCCGCGCGACGCGGACCACGGCCTCCGGGTCGTCGCCGTTCACGTGGAAGATCGGCGCCTCGATCATGCGGGCCACGTCGGTCGCGTACATCGAGGAACGCGAGGACTCCGGGGCGGCGGTGAAGCCGACCTGGTTGTTGATGACGATGTGGACCGTGCCGCCGGTGCGGTAGCCGCGCAGCTGCGACATGTTCAGCGTCTCGGCGACGACACCCTGGCCCGCGAAGGCCGCGTCACCGTGCAGGGCGACGGGCAGGACGGTGAAGTCCGTGCCGCCCTTGTTGATGACGTCCTGCTTCGCGCGGACGATGCCTTCGAGGACCGGGTCGACCGCTTCGAGGTGCGAGGGGTTCGCGGCCAGGGAGACCGTGATCTGCTCGCCGTCGAGACCGGTGAAGGTGCCCTCGGCGCCCAGGTGGTACTTGACGTCGCCGGAGCCGTGCATCGACTTCGGGTCGAGGTTGCCCTCGAACTCGCGGAAGATCTGCGCGTACGACTTGCCCACGATGTTCGCCAGGACGTTCAGCCGGCCGCGGTGGGCCATGCCGATGACGACCTCGTCGAGGCGCGACTCGGCGGCCGAGTCGATGACCGCGTCGAGCAGCGGGATGACGGACTCGCCGCCCTCCAGGGAGAAGCGCTTCTGGCCGACGTACTTCGTCTGCAGGAAGGTCTCGAAGGCCTCCGCCGCGTTCAGCCGGCGCAGGATCCGCAGCTGCTCCTCGCGCTCCACGCGGGAGTGCGGGCGCTCGACGCGGTCCTGGATCCACTTGCGCTGCTTCGGGTCCTGGATGTGCATGAACTCGACGCCGGTGGTGCGGCAGTACGAGTCGCGGAGCACGCCGAGGATGTCGCGGAGCTTCATCATCGACTTGCCGGCGAAGCCACCGACCGCGAACTCCCGCTCCAGGTCCCACAAGGTGAGGCCGTGCTCGGTGATGTCCAGGTCGGGGTGCTTGCGCTGCTTGTACTCCAGCGGGTCGGTGTCGGCCATGACGTGGCCGCGGACCCGGTAGGAGTGGATGAGCTCGAAGACGCGCGCGGCCTTGGTGACGTCGTCGTCGTGCGACGCGTCGATGTCCTTGAGCCAGCGGACCGGCTCGTAGGGGATGCGCAGGGCCTTGAAGATGTCGTCGTAGAAGCCCTGCTCGCCGAGCAGGTAGTTCGCGACGACGCGCAGGAACTCGCCGGAGGCGGCGCCCTGGATGACCCGGTGGTCGTACGTCGAGGTCAGGGTCATGACCTTCGAGATGCCCAGCTTGTTCAGGGTGTCCTGGGAGGTGCCCTGGAACTCGGCCGGGTAGTCCATCGAGCCGACGCCCATGATGACCGACTGTCCGGGCATCAGACGCGGCACGGAGTGGACGGTGCCGAGGCCGCCGGGGTTGGTCAGGGAGACCGTGACGCCGGTGAAGTCCTCCATCGTCAGCTTGCCCACGCGGGCGCGCTTGACGATGTCCTCGTACGCCTGCCAGAACTCGAAGAAGTTGAGCGTCTCGGCCTTCTTGATGCCCGCGACGACGAGCTGGCGGTCGCCGTTGGGCTTCACCAGGTCGATCGCGAGACCGAAGTTCACGTGCTCCGGCTTGACCAGGGTCGGCTTGCCGTCCTTCTCCGCGAAGGAGTAGTTCATCGACGGCATGGCCTTGATCGCCTGCACCATCGCGTAGCCGATGAGGTGCGTGAAGGAGATCTTCCCGCCCCGGGCGCGCTTCAGGTGGTTGTTGATCACGATCCGGTTGTCGAAGAGCAGCTTCACCGGGACGGCGCGGACGGACGTGGCCGTCGGCACCTCCAGGGAGGCGTTCATGTTCTTCGCGACCGCGGCGGCGGGGCCGCGCAGCGTGATCAGCTCCGGGCCGGCGGGGGCCGTGGTGGCCTCCTGGGCCTTCGCCGGGGCCGGTGCGGCCTTGGCCGGGGCCGGTGCGGCCGCGGCGGGCTTCGCCGGGGCCGGCGAGGCGGCGGCGGGCGTCGCGGCGACCGGGGCGGCAGGAGCCGCCGCGGGCTTCACGGGAGCCGGGGCCGCTACCGGAGCGGGCGCGGGAGCCGGAACAGCCGCGGGAGCGGCAGGCGCGGCCTGTGCGGGGCCCGCCTGCGGCGCGGCGGGCGCGCTCTGCTGAGTGGTGGGTGCCGGGGCGGTCGGGGTCTCCGACGCTCCGGGCTTGTAGTCGGCGAAGAAGTCCCACCAGGCACGATCGACCGAATTCGGGTCCTGGAGGTACTGCTGGTAGATCTCGTCGACGAGCCACTCATTGGCACCGAAGGCGGTTGCAGGGTTCTGGCCCTGCCCGTCTTGGTCGGTCGGGGAGCTCGGGGTACTGGGGGACTGAGACGACACGGCGGCAACCGCCCTCTTCCGCTTCACAAGGTGATGGACAGCGGAAATAAAGGCTACGCCTGTCCGGCCGGGAGGTGCAGGCCGGGCGCACCAACGTCGCGCAAGTCACACTTGACGACGTGTTTCGGAGCCGTGAATGGCGGGAAACAAGCGTGGTTCCGCTGCTGTGAGGGTACGGAAAAGCGCAGGCACGGCCCGCTTCGGCCGCACCCCTGATCACGTCCCGCTCACTTGCACGGAGGTCTCCCCCACGTACACGCAGAACGAGCTCTTCCGGTTCGAACCCTACGTCAATCCCTCACCGGAAGCCTGCCCGGAAGAGTGACTCTGATGCGGCATCCACGTGATGATTCGGCCACACCGATCCCGCCGCCGTGCAGATCCACCGCCCAGCGGGCGATCGCGAGACCGAGTCCCGTGCCGCCGTCGCTCCCCGGCCCCGGCCGGTGCGGGGTCGAGCCCCGGTTGAAGCGCTCGAAGACCTTGTGCCGCTCCGACTCCGGGATGCCGGGGCCCTCGTCCTCGACCTCCAGCTCCAGCGAGTCCGGGTAGGGGCCGCGCCGGGCCCGCACCGTGACCCGGCCGTGCGGCGGCGAGTGCTTCACCGCGTTGTCGATCAGGTTCGCCATCACCTGGTGCAGCCGCTCCGCGTCCGCGTGCGCGACCAGTTCGGGCGGCGACACGTCCAGATGCAGATGCACGTCCGTACGGTTGTGCAGCCCCGAGGTCGACGAGAGACCGCGCTGCGACGCGGCCAGGTTCGCCTCCCGCAGCACCCCCGACAGATACGGCCAGACCTCGAAACGGCTCGCCCTCAGCGCGACGACACCGTTGTCAAGACGTGACAGATCCAGCAGCGTCTCCACCAGGCGGCCGAGCCGCTCGGTCTGCTTCAGCGCCGACCGCATGGTCTCCGGATCCGCCTCGGACACCCCGTCCACGACGTTCTCGAGTACGGCCCTGAGCGCGGCGATCGGGGTGCGCAGCTCGTGCGACACATTGGCGACCAGCTCCTTGCGGTGCCGGTCCACGGCCTCCAGGTCGTCCGCCATGCGGTTGATCGTCGAGGCGAGGTCGCCCAGCTCGTCCCGCCGGTCCGCGCCCCGCACCCGGCGGCTGAAGTCCCCGCGCGAGATCGTCCCGGCCACCGTCGTCATCTCGTCGAGCGGCGCCGTCAGGGACTGGGCCACGAACTGCGTGATCAGCAGGGTCGCGATCATCGCGAAGATCGTGATGTACCGGAACTCCGTGGACGTCCGGATCGCGACCAGGGCCAGGCAGGAGGTCAGGAGCACCGCGCCGACGACCAGCGCGCCCAGCTTGGTCTTGATCGAGATCACGATCCGGCGCGGCCTGCGCGCCCGGCCGTCCGGCCCGCGCCGGCTCACAGCGCCGGGGTCTCCAGCGCGTAACCGACGCCGTGGACCGTGCGGATCCGCTCGGCCCCGATCTTCCGGCGCAGCGCCTTGATGTGGCTGTCCACGGTCCGGGTGCCCGAGGCGTCCGCCCAGTCCCACACCTCGGCGAGGAGCTGCTCGCGGGAGAGGACCGCCCGGGGTGTGCTCGCCAGACAGACGAGCAGGTCGAACTCGGTCGGCGTCAGGTGCACGTCCTCGGACCGCACCCGGACCCTGCGCTGCGCGTGGTCGATCTCCAGCTCGCCGAGGCGCAGGATGCCGCTGCGCGGGGTGACCGCGGCGAGCGCCGCCCGCTCCACCCGGCGCAGCAGTACGTGCACCCGGGCCGCCAGCTCGCGCATCGAGAACGGCTTGGTCATGTAGTCGTCCGCGCCGACGCCGAGGCCGACCAGCATGTCGGTCTCGTCGTCGCGGGCGGTCAGCATGAGGACCGGGACGGGGCGCTGGGCCTGGACCCGGCGGCACACCTCCAGGCCGTCGAAACCGGGCAGCATCACGTCCAGGACCATCAGGTCCGGCTGCCAGGCCTCCGCCGCCTCCACGGCGGCGGGACCGTCGGTCGCGGTCTGCACGACGAAGCCCTCGGCGCGCAGCCGCGCGGAGATCGCCTCCACGATCGTCGCGTCGTCCTCGACCACCAGGACACGTCGCTGAGCCCCCGGAGTGGCCGCCGCACCGTGGTGAGTGGTGTGTGTCTGCTCCATTGCCCCGCCTCGCGTCGCCGATGTCGGTGCAGCAGCCTAGAGGTACGTGTGGCGTCCCGGCTATCCAGGAGCTGCTCAGGAGCTATCCGGGACGTACGCCGAGGTGGATCACGTCGGGGACGCCCCGGGCAACGGCGACCTCTTCCGTCCGTACCCCGCTGAATCCGGCATTCCGCAAGGACCCTTCGAAATCGACGGAGGGCCGGGCGGACCATACGGCGAGCACTCCGCCCGGGTTCAGGCGGTCCGCGCAGGCCGCCAAACCCCCGGCCGCGTACAGGGATTCGTTGTCCTCGGTGACCGTCCAGTCGGGCCCGTTGTCGATGTCCAGACAGAGGGCGTCGTACGTGTCCGTGGAGGTACGCAGGTACTCCACGAGGTCCGTGTGCAGGATCACCGTCCTCGGATCGGCCAGCGCCCTCCCGGAGATCGCGGCGAGCGGCCCCTGCCGGTGCCAGTCGATGATCGCCTCCTCACGCTCGGCGACCGCGATCCGGCTCCATCCGGGATCGGCCGCGGCATGCGCGAGGGAGAAGCCGACCCCCAGACCCCCGATCAGGACGGACGGCCCGACCCGGGACTCCTCGGGCAGGGCGTCCCGCGCCGCGTCGATCAGGAGCCGCTCGGAGCGCCCGTCGGAGGTGTCCATCAGGAAGGTGCCGTTGGCGATGATCTCGTAGTGCTCGTGGCGGCGGCGCAGCACGACCTCTCCGTACGGTCCTACACGGCGGTCGAGGGTCACGGATTCTGCCATCGTTCGTCACTCCGTTCTTCGTCGGCTCGGCAGACGGTCCCCGCCATCCTCCCGGGGCGGGGCGGCGGGGACAAACACGTTACGGAGTCACGGGGTTACGCGGAGGGGTCGCCGACTCCCCGGTTCCTCAGGACTCGCCGGTCATGTGCCGCGCGCCCCGCCACGCGTACCCGCCCGCGCCCGTCACGAACGCGACCACCGCCACCGTCCACGCGCCGGCCTGCGGGCCCGGCTGCGTCACCCAGGCCCACCACTGCGCCGCACCACCCGCCTCGGACGGGGCCGCGAGATAGACCACGCCCACGAAGAAGGTCGGCGGCAGCCAGCTCAGCCGGGCGCCGGCGAGCGCGGCGGAAGCGGCCGCCACCCCCACCAGCCCGAGCGTGTTCCGTACGGCGGCGGGCGCCCCGTACGCCTCCGTGTGGCCCGGCAGCGCCAGGGCGAACAGGGCGGCGGCGAGCACGGTCGGGGCGAGTACGTGGGCGAGCCGCCGCGGCCACCACGCGCGGACCGCCGTACGGTCCAGCTCGTCGCTCGGGGTGTGCAGGCTCGCGCCGACCGCGGCCGCCGCGAGCAGCGGGCCGAGGACGACGACCGGCAGCCGGGCGGTGTGGTCGAAGTCGGGCAGCGACACCAGCCACCGGGCCGCCCAGGCGGCGGCCGCCGCCGTCCCCACGAGGGCGGCGAGCGCGGCCGGCAGGGCGCGGGAGCGCAGATACAGCCTCACGGGACCGGCACCTCGTCCGGACGGCAGCTGTTCGCCGCGAGATAACGGGCCAGGTAGTCGCGCTGGGCGGCGGGGGACTTGGCGTCGAGCCGGTCGATGTACGGCCTGGCGGCGGTGGGGTCGGGGCCGTAGTCGTCCGGGGTGGGCGCGAGCCACTCGGCGACGGCGAGGTGGATGACGCTCGCCCGCTCGGCGTTCGGGCCCGTGCCGTCGCCCGGTTGGCAGCTGTCCGAGAACAGCCAGTTCACGGCCGAGTTCAGATACAGGTCGGGGCGGGTGAGCCGGCCGCGCACCGAGTCCTGCCGGGCGTCGGGCAGCCCGATGTCGCCGGGAAGGGTGTCGCCCGTGCCGCTCACCCAGCGGACCGGGGCGCCGGGGAGGCCCTTGAGGCGGGCGTTCAGCGGGGCGAGCGCCGCCGACACGTCCGGCAGGAGTCCCGCGTCGACGGCCGTCAGACACACCTGCGGGGTGCCGTCGTCGCAGACCTGCCGGGCCAGGGCCGGGTCCGGGCGCCACGGCCCCTCGTCCGCAGGCAGGCGCAGGATCAGGGCGGCTGCGGCGACCGCGACAGCCAACGGGACCAGGGCGAGCGGCCGCAGCCGGGCCGGGCGCAGCCCGTACGCGAGGAGCGCGGTGAGCGCGAGCCCCGCCGTCCACGCCATCGACACCGGCCCGAACCACCACACCGGCCGGTCCCAGAAGAACTGGTGCTCGCCCGCGGGACCGAGCCAGCGCGCCGGGCCCTCCGTATAGGCGCCGAAGCCCAGCAGCACGTATCCGACGATCCCCAGGAGGGGTGCGGCGAGCCGCCAGTGGACCACCCGGCCGACGACATGGCCGAGCGCGCCGAGGGCGGCGACGGCCACCACGTCGGCGGCGAGGAGCTCCAGGTAGGGGCGGCCACCGGAGACGTACGGCCAGGTCGCGAGGAGACAGATCGCGGAGGCGAGGAGCATGCCCGCGGCCGGCCAGAGCGCGGACGGGGCCACGGTGACCAGCAGACGGCGCAGGGGCGAGCGAGGGACGGACTCCCACAGGTCCGTCGTGCCGCGCCGCCGGTCCCGGCCTCCCTGCCAGCAGCCCGCCGCGAGCGTGAGCGGCCCGGCGAGCAGCCCGGCGGTGACGTGCAGCAGGTTCGTGGCGTCGGCCCAGCGGCCCTGCCAGCCGGGAGCCTTGCCGTACATCGTCACCAGCACGGTGAGGGCGACGGCGGCGCCGGCCCAGGGCCCGAGCCCGCGCCGCAGCTCGGTCCGCAGCGGCGAGGGCCCACGCGCGGGCGTGGCTCCGTCGGTACGGGGCGGGGTGAGGGTGGCGGTCATCGGAGAGCCTCCTTGGAGTGGCCCTCGGGCTGGGAGTCGGTGCCGGTCTCGGCCCGGGTGCCGGTCTCGGCCCGGGTCCCGGTCTCGGCCCGGGTCCCGGTCTCGGTCTCGGCCCGGGTCCCGGTCTCGGTCTCGGCCCGGGTCCCGGTCCGGGCCTCAGTCCCGGCCTCGGCCTCGGTTCCGGTCCTGGTCCCGGTCCGGGCGCCGGTCCGGACCTCAGTCCCGGCCTCGGCCTCGGTGCCGGTCCCGGTCCCGGCCCGGGTCCCGGTTCCGGTCCCGGTTCCGGTCCCGGTCCCGGTCCGGGCCCCGGGTGTCCGGTGGGCGCGCAGGGCCGCCGTGTAGCCGCGTTCGACGGCGTGGGTCGTGGAGTCGTCCGGGCCTTCGGACCTTCCGCCGAGCGCGGTGAGTTCGGCCGTCGAGCCCTGGAAGGCGAGCCGTCCCGCCTCGATGAGCGTGACCTCACCGCACGCGGCGGCCACGTCCTCCACCAGGTGCGTGGAGACCACCACCGTCGTCTCCGCGCCCAGCTCCCGCAGCAGCGCGCGGAAGTCGACCCGCTGTTCCGGGTCGAGCCCGGCGGTCGGCTCGTCGAGCAGCAGCAGCTCCGGCTCGTTCACGAGGGCCTGGGCGATCCCGGCGCGCCGGACCATCCCGCCCGACAGCGTCTTCATCTTCGCGTCGATCCGGTCGGCGAGCCCGACCCGCCGCACCGCGCGCTCCACCGCCGCCGGGACCCGGTCGGCCGGCACCTCCTTGAGCCAGGCGACGTACGCGACGAACTCGCGCACGGTGAAGGCCGGGTAGTAGCCGAACTCCTGCGGCAGATAGCCGAGCCGGCGCCGGATGCCGGTCCGGTCGCGGTGGTTCGTGGCGTCCCCGCCGAGCAGCTCCACCCGGCCGGAGGTGGGCGCGGCGACGGTCGCGAGGACCCGGATCAGGGAGGTCTTCCCGGCTCCGTTCGGGCCGAGCAGGCCGTGGACGCCGGGACCGAGGGACAGGTCGAGCCGGTCGAGGGCGACGGTACGGCGGTGACGGACGGTCAGTCCGGTCACCGCGACGGCGGTCGAGGGGTTCACCGGGGCTCCAGGTGGTCGAAGGAACGGCGTCGCAGCGCGAGGAGGGCCGCGCAGGCGAGTGCCGCCGCGGCCCACCCCCCTTGCGCGGCGGAACCGGAGAAGTACGGGGCGAGCGCGGCGGCTCCCGAACCGGGGCCCGCGCCCGCGTCCGGCCCTCCCAGGAGAGGGCCCGTGACGGCGAGCAGCCATCCGCCGCCGAGCGTCGCGGCCGCCGCCCGGCAGCCGACGAACGAGCCGAGCGCGAGGGCGGCCAGGGTCAGCGCGAGGCCGGGAAGCAGCCAGGCGGCGGCCCCCGGGGCCCCGGCCGCCCGGGGCAGCAGCGCCCCGCCCGCGGTGAGCAGCGGTACGCACACGGCGAGTACGGCGGCGGTACGGGTGAGCAGCAGCCGCAGCCCGCCCGAGGGGGTGGCGGCGGTGATCTCGTACAGCGGGTCGGCGTGCCGTCCGTAGGAGACGGCGACACCGGCGAGCGGGAGGACCGGAGAGACGGCGAGCAGCAGACCGCCCGCGCCCCGGAACCCGGCGCCGTGGGCGAGGCCGAAGGCCCCGCCGACGACGAGGAGCACGGCCACCAGCCAGGACCCGCGGAGGGCGGGCCCGACGGCCCACCAGAGCCGCGCCCACCGCCCCAGGGGGCTTCCGGCACCGGACATGGCGGCGGACATGGCGGCGGCGGGTACGGGGTCGGCGGAAGCGGGGGCGGGCCGGTGGCCGAGCGAGGTCAGGAGTTCGGCGCGGACGGCCGCGAGGGCGGGCCCCGCGGCGCCGGCACGGACGGCGGCCGAGACGCGGGCCGCGCAGACCGTGCAGGACTCGACGTGCTTCTCCAGGGACCAGGCGTCCGTCTCGGGGGCGGTGCCCTCCGCGTACCGGAGCGCCAGGGCGTCCGTGACGTGCCAGGGCGGCCGGGAGAGACGGGGTGTGGAGCCGGGTGCGGATCGAGGTGCGGATCCGGGTGTGGATGGGGGTGTGTATCGGGGTGTCGATCCGGGTGTGGATCGGCGTGTGGATCGGGGTTCCCTCATGCGGTGCCTCCCAGGGCGTGCGGTCCCCCGGGGTTCCCGGCCGCGAGGGCGGCACGCAGCTCGCGGCGGGCGCGCAGGGCGCGGGTCTTGACGGTGCCTTCGGGTATGCCGAGGAGCCGGGCGGTCTCACGGGTCGTCAGGCCGTCGACGACGGTCGCCCGCAGGACCTCCGCCAGCTCGGGCGAGATCCGGTCGAGGGCGGCGCCCACCTCCCCGTACTCCAGGCCCGCGAGCACTCGTTCCTCGGCGGAGGGCGCGGTGCCCGGCGACTCGGAGGGCACGGCGGCGGCGTGCGCGGTGGCCCGGTCGGCGCGGGCGCCGACCCGCTGGGCGTCCACCAGGCGACGGGCCGCGATCACCCAGAGCCAGCCGCCGGCCTCACCGCGGCCCCGGTGGCCGCCGGCCGAGCGCCACACGGTGACGAAGGTGTCCTGGAGGACCTCTCGTACGGTCTCGTCGTCGGGGCAGCGCCGGGCGAGCCGGGCGTGCAGCCAGCCGGCGTGCCGGTCGTAGAGGACGGCGAGTGCCTCGGTGTCCCCCCGGGCGACCGCGCGCAGCAGCGCGGAGTCGTCCTCGTCGCCCCCGGAGGGGCCTCCCCCTGTGGGGCGCGACAGTCTCACGCCCTCTCTATCGCCGGGAGGGTCTTGTACGGTTCACGCGCTCATGGACGGGTGGGCGGGCCGCCGTCGGGGAGGGCGGCGAAGACGCGCCGGAGCGCGGGCGGGCGCTCGCCGTCGCCCGCGACGACGATCCGGTGGCGGTGGGTGAGGACGTACTGGAAACCGTCGGGGACCGGGTCGCCGGTCGGACGCGTCGGCACGCGCGCGTAGGCGGGGTCTTCGAGCGCCGCCCGCAGTTCGGCGGCCTCGGCGGGCGTCATCCGGCCGGTCCGGGGCGGCTTCGTGCCGGAGCGGCTGGTCCAGGTGCCGTCGTAGTGGACGATCAGCTGGTTGCGGACCCCGGCGAGCCCGCCGCTGACGACCACCTCGACGAGCACCTCCTGGCCTCGCGGCTCCTCGGTGGGCGCGATCGTCCCGGGCGGGGTGGCGGTCCGGGGCGGAGTGGTGGGCGCGGGGGGCGTGCTCGTGGCCGGATCGGAGGACGCGGCCGGGGTGGTGGGCCCGGTCGGCGCGCTCGTGGCCGACGCCGGGCCGCCGGGCGCCGGAGATGTCTCCGGCCCGCAGCCGGTCGCGCCGACGGCACCGCCGGCGCCGAGGGTGAGGGCGGCCGCGAGGAGCAGGGCCCCACGCCGAGTCCGTACGCCGCGCCCCGCGTCCCGTGCCCCTCGCCGAGTCTTCCGTACGCCTCGCACCATGGACCGAGCATGCCCCGTCCGGGCTGCCCCGCGCAGCCGGATGCCCAGGGTTCCGGGGTCCGGCGGTCAGGTCTCCGTGGGGGGCTCCGTGCGGACGATGCCGGTGAGCGGCCCCCGGTAGCGCCAGTCGAGCGAGTCGTACAGCGCGAGGCCGTCCGTGGTCGCGGAGAGCACTCCGGTCTCCGCGCCCGCCTGGGCGGCGGCGGCCTCAAGGGTGAGCATGACGTTGGCGCCGAGGCCGCGCCGCCGGTGCGCGGGGTCGGTCTCGATCTGGTCGGCGACGGCGGTCGAGCCGGTCGGGGCTATCTGGCCGCGCGCGGCGAGGGTGCCGTCGGGGGCGAGGACCCGGACCCGGATGACACCGTCCCGGACCTCGGTGGTCCTGGCGTACCCCTCGGGCGGCGCGGGCCGGGCCCCGGGGTCGAGCGGCTTGACCATCATGAAGCCCGGGTCGTCGGGGACCGTCCACCCCTCGGTGATCCACGGCTCCACGTCCTCGGGCGCCGCCATGACCTTGAGCCAGCTGTACGGGGCGGTGAGCCGGGTGCAGAGCGCCCCGACGGAGGCCGCGTCCGGGGCGGGCAGGACGTGCCGTACGACATGCCGGGGGAGGCCCACGTCGATCCGGTACCCCCAGGGCTGGGCGACGGCGGCCGGGGTCCCCCGGGAGACCGTCCACCCCGCCACCCACGCAGATGTAATAGACGCCATATCCATGGAGGCATTACAGCGGCTGAGTCCCGCAGGCGGGAGGGGTGATCGCTCAGAGCGAACGCGCGTCCGGGAACATCCACGGGCTCACATGCATTGAGTCGACATAGCTCAACTTGACTGCCGAAGGGGAGATCATGGCTTCTGAGTCCAAGGCGTCCGTGCCGCTCACTCTGCCCGTCCTGCCGCTCGACGACGAGGTCGTGCTGCCCGGAATGGTGGTGCCGCTGGACCTCTCCGACAACGACGTACGGGCCGCCGTGGAGGCCGCCCAGGCCGCCGCGCGGCCCGGAGCGGGCAAGCCGCGGGTCCTGCTCGTGCCCCGCGTCGACGGGACCTACGCCGCGACCGGCGTCCTGGGCACCGTCGAGCAGGTCGGCCGGCTCTCCGACGGCGACCCCGGCGCACTGATCCGCGCCCTCGGCCGCGTACGCATCGGCGCCGGTACGACCGGGCCCGGCGCGGCCCTGTGGGTCGAGGGCGGCACCGTCGAGGAGACGCTGCCCGACCCGCTGCCCGGCCAGGTCACCGACCTGGTCAAGGAGTACAAGGCGCTCGCCACCAGCTGGCTCAAGAAGCGCGGCGCCTGGCAGGTCGTCGACCGCGTCCAGCAGATCGACGGCGTCGGCGCCCTCGCCGACAACGCCGGCTACTCGCCCTTCCTCACCGTCGAGCAGAAGGTCGCCCTCCTGGAGACCGCCGACCCCGTCGCCCGCCTCAAGCTCGCCACCGCCCAGCTCCGCGAGCACCTCGCCGAGCAGGACGTCGCCGAGACCATCGCCAAGGACGTCCAGGAGGGCGTCGACAAGCAGCAGCGCGAGTTCCTGCTCCGCCGCCAGCTCGAAGCCGTCCGCAAGGAACTCCGCGACCTCAACGGCGAGGCCGAGGGTGACGAGTCCGACGACTACCGCGCCCGCGTGGAGGCGGCCGACCTGCCCGAGAAGGTCCGCGAAGCCGCCCTCAAGGAGGTCGAGAAGCTGGAGCGGTCCAGCGACCAGTCCCCCGAGGGCTCCTGGATCCGCACCTGGCTGGACACCGTCCTCGAACTCCCTTGGAACGAGCGGACGGAGGACCGGTTCGACATCCGCGGCGCCCGCGCCGTCCTCGACGCCGAACACGCGGGCCTCGACGACGTGAAGGAACGGATCACCGAGTACCTGGCCGTCCGCAAGCGGCGCTCCGAGCGCGGCCTCGGCGTCGTCGGCGGCCGCCGCGGCGGAGCCGTACTCGCCCTCGTCGGCCCGCCCGGCGTCGGCAAGACCTCCCTCGGCGAGTCCGTCGCGCACGCGATGGGACGCGAGTTCGTCCGGGTCGCCCTCGGCGGCGTACGGGACGAGGCGGAGATCCGCGGCCACCGCAGGACCTACGTCGGCGCCCTCCCCGGCCGGATCGTCCGGGCCATCAAGGAAGCCGGGTCCATGAACCCGGTGGTCCTGCTCGACGAGATCGACAAGGTCGGCTCCGACTTCCGCGGCGACCCCGCGGCGGCGCTCCTCGAAGTCCTCGACCCGGCGCAGAACCACACCTTCCGCGACCACTACCTGGAGGTCGAACTCGACCTCTCCGACGTCGTCTTCCTCGCCACCGCCAACGTCCTCGAAGCCATCCCCGAAGCCCTCCTCGACCGCATGGAGCTGGTCAGGCTCGACGGCTACACCGAGGACGAGAAGGTCGTCATCGCCCGCGACCACCTGCTGCCCAGGCAGCTGGAGCGCGCCGGCCTCGAACCCGGCGAGGTCGTCCTGGAGGACGCGAGCCTGCGCAAGCTGGCCGGCGAGTACACCCGCGAGGCGGGCGTCCGCACCCTGGAGCGGGCCGTCTCCCGGCTGCTCCGCAAGGTCGCGGCCCAGGCGGAACTCGGCGACCGCGCACTGCCGTTCACGGTCACCCCGGACGACCTGCGGGACCTCATCGGACGGCCGCACCACGTGCCGGAGTCGGCCCAGGACCCGGCCGAGCGCCGCACCGCCGTGCCGGGCGTCGCCACCGGCCTCGCCGTGACCGGCGCGGGCGGTGACGTCCTCTTCGTCGAGGCGTCCCTCGCCGACCCGGAGACCGGCGCGGCGGGCCTTACCCTCACCGGCCAGCTGGGCGACGTGATGAAGGAGTCGGCTCAGATCGCGCTCTCCTTCCTCCGCTCGCACGGCGCCGAACTGGAGCTGCCCGTCACCGGCCTGAAGGACCGGGGCGTGCACATCCACTTCCCGGCGGGCGCGGTCCCCAAGGACGGCCCGAGCGCGGGCGTCACCATGACGACCGCCCTCGCCTCCCTGCTGAGCGGCCGTCAGGTCCGCACGGACGTGGCCATGACCGGCGAGGTCTCCCTCACCGGCCGGGTGCTCCCGATCGGAGGCGTGAAGCAGAAGCTCCTCGCCGCGCACCGGGCGGGCATCACGACGGTAGTGATCCCCAAGCGGAACGAGGCCGACCTGGACGACGTCCCCGCCGAGATCCTGGAGAAGCTGGAGGTCCACCCGGTGACGGACGTCCGCCAGGTCCTGGAGATCGCCCTGACGCCGGCGGCGGTGCCGGTAGGGGTCGCGGCCTGACCGGACGACTCCCCGGCGCCGGAGCGGGACGTCCTTCGCGGACGCCCCGCTCCGGCGTGCCCGGGGGGAGACGCGTACCCGGAAGTAATTGGCCACCCGGATGTCAGTCGGGGCTGGCATGCTCGTACGCATGAACGACGACGCCTTCTGGGCTCTCATCGACGAGTTGAGCCGCCGCCCCGGTGACCGGGACGAGCGGCTGGAGTGGCTGCGGGCGGAGCTGCTCCGGCGACCGGCGGCCGAGAGCGTGGTCTTCCAGGTGCGGCTCGAGGACGCGTGCGGGGCCGCCGACACGCGCGCGGTGTGGCAGGTGGCGAACCGGGTCGAGGGCGGCGCCTGCACCGACGACGGATTCCACGACTTCACGCTGTGGCTGGTGGGCCAGGGACGCAAGGTGTACGAGTCGGTCGTCGCCGATCCCGACGCACTGGCCGACCTGCCCGGGATACGGGCCCTCGCGGGGCGCCACCGGGACGAGTGGGACGACGACGAGTGGCCGGAGTGGGAGGAGCTCGACTATGTCGCCCAGGACGCGTTCGACGAACTGACCGGCCAGGAGGACGACGACGGCGAGGAGTTCCTCGACGCGGTGGAGGAGGCGGCCGAAGAGCTCGCGGACGAGCTCTCGGCGGAGTGGGAAGAGGACGACGAGCCCCGGGGGGCTCGCCCGGAGGGGGAGGCGATACCCCGGCTCACCGCCCTCTTCCCGGTCGGGACGTCCGGCTCCTAGGAGGCGGACGAGTTCCGGCGGCGGCCGAGCAGCAGGCTGCCCGCCGCGAAGACGGCGAGACCGCCCGCGCCCGCGAGGGCCAGGGGGAGCGGTGAGGACGGGGCCGCGGCGGCGTCGGCGGAGAGGGCCGGCGCCTGCTCGTCGCCGCCGTGGCCCGCGTGGCTCACGGTGGACAGCGCCGCACCCGCCGCGATCTCCGCCTCGGTCGGGGCCTCGGCCTGAGGCTTGGGCTGCGCCTGGGTCTGCGCCCCGGCCTGCGCCTTGGGCTGGGCCTGGGTCTGCGCCTGGGTCTGCGCCGCCGTCCCGCCGAAGGTGACGTCCGAGCAGCTGTAGAAGGCCTCGGGGCTGTCGCTGCGCTGCCACACCTTGTAGACGATGTGGCGGCCGGTACGGGCGGGCAGGTTGCCGGTGAAGGTGTAGTAGCCGTCGGTGGCGGTGCGGGTGGTGTTGTACACGGCGACGGGGGTCTGGTCCAGGTCCGACCACTTCAGGGGCTGCGTGGGGTCGAAGCCCGGCTTGGTGACGTAGACGGTCATGGTGCCGGAGTGGGCGGCCGTGGCCCGGACCTTGAAGTCGAAGGAGCCCGCGGCGACCGCAGTCGCCGGCCAGTCGGTGCGCGCCCAGTCCAGGGCCCGGTACTTCTCACGGTTCGCGGAGCAGAGCTTGCCGTCGGGGATGAGGGTCTGGTGCTGCCCGGCGGCGTTCGCGATGTTGACCTCGTTCCAGTCGTAGAGCGGCTGGGTGCCGGAGTCGGCGACGAGGTCCTTGCACACCTGCGACCTGGGCGTCTCGGGGCCTTCGGCGTAACAGGCGGCCACCCGGCTGACGGGGTTGAAGACGGCCCCGTGGGCGCTCGCGGTGGTCGGGGTGAGGCTGACGAGTGCGGCTGCGGCGGACAGGGCGGCGACGCCGGCGGCGGTGCGGCGGGAGGACGGCATGCGGGGGCTCTCTCTCGTGCGTGGGGAGGACGGGACGAGCAACGCGCGCTGGACGCACGGAAGTTGAATCCCGTGCGATCCGCCGTAGAGCCTCGCATTGGTCCATACCAATGGGCAAGAGGGCGTACGGAAAAAGCGGCGGCGGCCCCCGGGGTGCCGCACCGCACACCCGGGGACCGCCGCGCTGGGACGGGGATCAGCCGTTCGCGAGCGCCTGCACGCGCGAGAGATCGCCGTTGAAGTGGTTGTGGTCGCCGACCGTCGGGCCGGACGAGGTGTACTGCCACATCGTGTAGTACAGCCAGCCGGCGGGGAGTTCGCCCACCGTGGAGGCGTAGCGCGCGACCCACAGCGGGTTGGTCGACCCGAAGCCCGAGTAGTTGCCGGTGCACTGGGTCCACCAGCTCGTCGCCGTGTAGATCACGGCGTCCCGGCCGGTCCGGTACTTGTAGCGGTTCACGAAGTCACGGATCCAGGCCACCATCCCGGCCTGGGTCTTGCCGTAGCAGGTCGCCCCGTACGGGTTCCACTCGATGTCGAGCACGCCCGGCAGCGTCCTGCCGTCCTTCGACCAGCCGCCGCCGTTGTTGACGAAGTAGTCGGCCTGGGCCGCGCCGGTCGTCGTGTCCGGGGTGGCGAAGTGGTACGTGCCGCGGATCATGCCGACGTTGTACGAGCCGGTGTACTGCTGGTTGAAGTAGGTGTTCTTGTAGTAGGTGCCCTCCGTCGCCTTGACGTAGGCCCACTTGACGCCGCTGTTCCACAGGGTGGACCAGGCGACGTTCCCCTGGTGGCTGGAGACGTCCACGCCCTCCGTCTGGGTGGCCTGGACCGAGATGCCGCCGGGCGCGCCCTCACGCCCGTCGTGCTTGAGCACGCCCATGCCCATGCTGGCGGAGCCCCGCGCGGGCACCTGGCGGACGCCCGGGTCCTGGGCGGCGCCGGCGGGCCCGGCGAGGGGGAGGAGGAGGGCCAGCGCCGCGAGGGCGGCGCCGGCGAGGGTCGTTCCGGGTCTGTGCACACGCATTCCGTGCCTCCGAAAGGATCGGTGGGGGAGCGAGGTCGGCGGCCCCTGGTGTGAACATGTCAGGGTCGGCTGCCGGGGACGACGCTACGCACGTAGACCCGGCACGCGGAAGGGGGTCCGGGCACCGCCGTTGGTCTACGCCTGCGAAACTCTGGAGAAGCTGCGGCGATGGCCTCGGCCGGAGGAAACTTTCAGCGGCCGGAAAGCTGCCGGAGGGTCACCGGAGAACGCGTGGGAGGTGCTGACGTGCACGGAAGCGGTACGGGAAGTGAAGGCCGGGTCCCGCCGCCCGCGGCAGGCGTCGGCGACACGACGCCCGCCATCGATGACCGCGGCACCCGGCCCGCGGCCGGATCCGATGACCACGGCACCCCGCCCGCGGCCGGACCCGAGTCAGACCCCCAGCCCGACGCCGCAGCCGACCCAGGCACCCCGCCCGACGCCGCAGCCGAGCACGGCGCCCCGCCCGCCGGTGGCGTCGACCGGGTCTTCCTCGCGCTCGAACGCGAGCTGGCCGTCTTCCTGCGCCGGGCCCGCGCCCAGTCCGGTGAGATGGCCCGTGAGGTCCACCCCGAGCTGGAGCCCGCCGCCTACGGGCTGTTCGTACGGCTCGACGACGCCGGGCCGCAGCGGGCCACCGAGCTCGCCGGGTACTTCGGGGTCGGCAAGGCGACGATGAGCCGGCAGCTCCGGGCCCTTGAGGACCTCGGGCTCGTCGCCCGCGACCCCGACCCCGCCGACGGCCGCGCCTCCCTGGTCCGGCTCACCGAGGAGGGCCGGAACCGCTTCCGGCACGTACGGGACGCCCGGCGCGGGCGGTACGTCCGCAAGCTCGCCGACTGGGACCGCGCCGAGGTCGCCGAACTCGCCCGCCTCCTGAACCACTTCAACGTCCGGTTCGAGGGCTGACGCTCAGAGGTTGGGCAGTTCCACGTAGGCAGCCGTCGCGTCGTCGTGGAGTTTCCCGCGAGGCACCCCGCCCGTCCGTTCGGCCGCCGTCTCCAGGGCCCGCACCCGGTGCAGCAGGCCGACCGGGCCCTCCTTGCGCAGGACGCCGAGGCACTCCGTCCAGGTGCCCTCGGCGAACAGGTCCACCCAGCGGCTCGCCCCGTCCGTGAGCGCGGCCAGGGACCGTACCTCCGCGCGCGGGGTCGTCCCGGTCACCGCCCGTTCCGCGACCGCCGGATCGGCCGCCGCCGTGAAGAAGCCGCCCTCCTGGTTCCGGAGCCGGTCCGTGGCGGCCCGGGACCGCAGGATCTCGTCCGGCACCCGGTCGAGCCGGTCGTCGAGCACCGCCCGTACCGTCCCGTCCGGTGATTCCAGGAGAAGGGTGGAGTCGGAGAGGACGAGGTGTTCGACCGAGGTCGCGCCCCAGCGGGCGAGCACCACCGTCGCCTGGGGCGTACGTACGTGAGAAAGGTCACAGGTGTCGCGGTGGGCGTCCGCGGTGCGCCGGATTGCCCGCGCCAGGATCCCGGACAGGGGCATGTCCGGGCGGGAAGCGGACAGTTCGGTCAAAGCTCCGCCCAGTCGCGCGGTGAACCACGGCACGGTGTGCACACAACCGACATCACCGACGGGGGGTGTGACGCCGTCGAGGAGGACCACGGTTCCGCCGCTGCCCGAGGCGGGCAGGACGGCGGCCACCCAGTCCTCGTTGGGGCGTTCGGGGGTGCCGGGGAGGGAGGCGACATCGCTGCGCATGACGACCAGTGTGCCCGGCCCGGCGAACCGTCCGGCGTACTCCTTCACCGGACCTGCAAATGACCGGAAAAGGCCTGTACCAACCTGACGGAAGCGGCCCGAGAGGCGGAACGGCCCCCTCCGAGGAGCTGCGGGCGGGCATCCTGCCAAAGCCCGCGCGGAAGATCCAACCGGGGGCCCGTCAGGGGCCTCTGGCCCCGCCCGGAGAAGTTGTTCGCCAACTCAGGAGTGTTGTTCACTCGTTCGGGTGGCGGAGCGGCCGATGCGCGCCCCCTTCCCAGAAGCGCTGGAATGGTCGGAAGCCGTACCAGGGGTGGGGGCGCTCCATGTGACCGGCCGTCACCTCTGCTTTGTGGGCGGACGAGTCAAGAATGCGAGCACCGGTGCAGATGAAGCGGCCTCGGAGCAAGAACGGCGCGCGGAGCCAGACCCCCGGTGTGACTCCGACCCCGGACGACGGCGCCGCGACGGCGCCCGCCGGGGGCACCACCGCGCCCGGAGCGACGACCGGCGCCCCCACGGGCAGCACCGGCACCCCCGCCGGCAGCGCCCCCACCGGCCGTCCCAAGCGCGTCCGTAACCGCCTGGTCGCCGGCGTCGCCCTCGTCGGCATCACGGTCCTCGCCGCCGGAGCCCCCGCGGTCCTCGCCGCCTCCACCACGCTCACCGACTCCCAGAGCCTGGTCACCCTCGCCGAACTCGACCGGCAGGCCGTCACCCTGGCCCACTCGCTCGCCGACGAGCGCGACGAGGTCGTCGCGTTCATCGCCGCGGGCCGCGACGTCCAGAGCGGCGACGCCAAGGACAAGCGCCAGATCACCAGCACCCGGTCCACCCGCGTCGACCGGCAGATCGACGAGATCCGCCCCGCCGCCTCCGCCGAGCTCCGCCGCGACCTCGCGGGCGTCCCCTCCGTCCGCCGCGCCGCCCTCACCGGCAAGGGCACGGCCCTGGAGGCCCACCGGGCGTACTCGGAGGTCATCACCAAGCTCCAGGCCCTCGCCGACGAGCTGGCCGACCAGACCCCGGCCCGCGCCGCCGACACCGCGCTCACCGAGACGACCCGCGCCCCCGCCGCCCTCGGCCGCGCCGTCGAACAGGCCTCCGCCACCCGCGGCCTGCTGCTCGCCGCGCTCTCCGTACCGCGGCCCGAGCCCACCGGGGACGTCGTCTACGACCCCGAGACCGACACCTACGTCCCCGAGGTGCCCGAGGGCACCGCAGAGGCCGACCGCACCCGCGACATCCTCACCGCCGCCGCCCAGCAGGCCCGGGTCCGCGAACTCGCCGCCCTCGGCGACTTCGACCAGGCCGCGGGCTCCGCCGCCCGCGACTCCCTCGCCGCCACCGTCGCGGGACCCGACGTCAAGAGCGCGGAGCGTTCCCTCGCCTCCCTCACCGACCAGCCCCGTCTGACGGAGGCCGAGCGCGAGACCGACCGGGCCGGCCTCGAAGCCGCCCTCTCCGCCCGTATCGAGCAGATGCGGGGCGTCGAGTCCGCCCTCGCCGCCGAGCGGGTCGAACAGCTCGGCGCGCTCCGCGACGACGACGTCACCGCCCTCGAAGTGCGCATCGCCTTCCTCGGCGGCTGCCTGCTCCTCGCGATCGGCATCTCCACCTACGTCGCCCGCACCCTCACCCGGCCGCTCGCCGTGCTCCGTCTCGGCGCCGCCCGGCTCGCCGGCGCCCCCGCGCCGCACGCCGAGGAGCCGGTCCGCTTCACCGGCCGCAACGACGAGTTCGCCCAGGTCGTCCGCTCCCTCAACACCCTGCACGGCAAGCTCTCCGGCCTCGCCGCGCACACCGAGCGGCTCACCGAGGGACAGGCCGACCTCGCCGCCGCCAAGGACGCACTCGGCGCCGAACTCGCCACCCAGCGCGCGGAACTCCAGGGCCGGGTCGCGCTCCTCACCGCCGACCTCGAACGGCTCAGGAGCACCGTCCACCACACCTTCGTCAACCTCTCGCTGCGCAGCCTCGGGCTGGTCGAGCGGCAGCTCGGCGTCATCGAGAAGCTGGAGGAGCGCGAGCAGGACCCGGACCGCCTCGCGACCCTCTTCAAGCTCGACCACATGGCGACCGTCATGCGCCGCCACAGCGAGAACCTCCTCGTCCTCGCCGGACACGAGCACGTCCACGGCCACGCCGGGCCCGTCCCGCTCGTCGACGTGCTGCGCGCCGCCGTCAGCGAGATCGAGCGGTACGAGCGGGTCACCATCCAGGCCCTGCCGCCGCACGCCCAGATCGCCGGCTTCGCGGCGGACGACCTGAGCCACCTGATCGCGGAACTCCTGGAGAACGCGACCTCCTTCTCGCCGCCCGACGCCGAGGTCCAGCTCTCCGGCTGGCTCCTGGAGTCCGGCGAGGTGATGCTCTCCGTGCAGGACGCGGGCATCGGCATGACCGCGTCCCGCCTCGCCGAGCTGAACGCGCGCCTGGCCGACGCCGACCCGGCCGCCTTCGAGGGCGAGGGCCTCGGCATGCGGGTCATCGCCCTGCTCGCCGCCCGCCACGGCGTCCGCGTCGAGCTGCGGGAGCAGAAGCCGGGCGGCACGGCGGCGGTCGTGGTCCTGCCTGAGCCCCTGCTGCCCACCGCGCCTCCGGCCACCGTGACGGAGCCCGTACGGGTGGCGGGCGCGGCGCCCGCGCTCCAGCTGCCCGGTTCGGCCGCGGAGGCCAACTCCAACACGCTGCCGTCCCGGAACCGGGACCCGCTCGTGGAGGCGGCGGAGCGGGCGTTCCTGGCGGCGGAGGTGAACGCGGCGAAGGAGCAGCGGGAGCCGGAGCCGGCACCGGAAGCTCCGTACGAGCCCGGGAGCGCACCCGAGGAGCTCCCGTACGACGAGCCCGGGACCGCACCCGAAGAGCCCACCCGCCTCGGTGAGTCCGTCTCCGAGACCACGCTCCAGGTCCGGCTGCCCGACCCGCCGCCGGAGCCGGACACCCACGAGCGCGCCGCCGACCCCGCCCCGCACGCCGAGCCCGTCCACGCGGAGCCCGTCCACGCGGAGCCCCAGGCCCCTGCCGACCCCGCCCCGCACGCCGAGCCGGTCACCGACGAGCCGGTCACCGACCAGCCGGTTCCCGGCCCGCGCTCCGCCCAGTGGGAGCGGGTCACGGACAAGGGCCTGCCCAAGCGCACCCCCCAGGTGGTCCGCCCGGCCGGCCCCGCCACCGCGCCCCGCCAGGGCGGCGTGGACGCGGAGGCCCTGCGCCGCCGGCTCGGCGGCTTCCACAAGGGCGCCGAGGCCGGGCGCCGTGACGTCGAGGCGGAACTGGACCCGGCGCGGATAGAAGACGTAAAGCCTGCACGTACAGAGGAGATGACGGGGGACACAGTCGAGGAGGCACGCAGTTGACTGCGACGGGAACGTTCGGACTGAGCACGGAAGCCCGCAACCTGCAATGGCTGCTGGGGAACCTGGTGGAGGAGGTACCCGGGGTCCGCTCGGTCGCCGTCGTGTCCTCCGACGGCCTGATGCTGCTCTCGTCCGACCCGGCCATCCAACAGAGCACGACGGCCGCCGCCGACGCCGGCCGTCCCGACGGACCGCGCGGCTCCAGCGCCGACCTGGCCACCATCGTCTCCGGCATCGGCAGCCTGACCATCGGCGCGGCCCGGCTGATGGACGGCGGCGGGGTCAAGCAGACCATGGTGGCGATGGAGGAGGGCAGCGTCTTCGTCATGTCGATCAGCGACGGCTCGCTGCTCGGCGTGCACGCCACGCCCGACTGCGACATGAGCGTCGTCGCGTACCACATGGCGCTCTTCGTGGGCCGCGCCGGTCACGTACTCACCCCCGAAGTCCGCAGTGAGCTGCGCAAATCGATGGAGAGCACCCAGTGACGTCAGCATCCCCGGCGTACCACGCCCATCGCCTGCCGGTACGCGGAGACGGGCGGCGCCCCGCGCGCGTACGCCCGTACTCGCTGACCGGCGGTCGTACCCGCTTCGGCCATGTCCTGCTCGTCGAGACCTTCGTGGCGGCGCTCGAAGCGCCCGCCGTGCGCAAGGTCCTGACGGACGGCGGGCCCGGCGCCCGCGGTCTGATGCCGGAGATGCGGGCCATCGTCGAGATCTGCCGCCGCATGCGGACCGTCGCGGAGATCTCGGCGCTTCTGAAGATGCCGCTGGGAGTCGTCAGGGTGCTGCTCAGCGACCTGGCCGACCAGGGAAAGATCCGTGTGTACGGGACCGGTCACGGCACCGGGCAGCCCGACCGCGCGCTCCTCGAAAGGGTGCTGAGTGGACTCCGTCGTCTCTGACGCCTCCGCCGTCTCCGAAACACCGGCGGCGGCCGCGACCATCCCCGCGCAGCCCCAGGTCGACCTGTTCGAACGGGATACCGCCGGCCCCACGGCCGAGGACGGCGCGCAGGACTGGCAGCTCGACCACACCCGGGCCCCGATCGCGACGAAGATAGTCGTCGCGGGCGGCTTCGGCGTCGGCAAGACCACCTTCGTCCGCGCGGTCTCGGAGATCACCCCGCTCCAGACCGAGGCGCTGATGACCCGGGCGAGCGAGGACACCGACGACCTCACCGCCACCCCGGACAAGCTCACCACCACGGTGGCGATGGACTTCGGCCGGATCACGCTCGACAACGACCTGGTGCTGTACGTCTTCGGTACGCCGGGACAGCAGCGCTTCTGGTTCATGTGGGACGACCTGGTGCGCGGGGCGATCGGCGCGATCGTGCTCGCCGACACCCGCCGGCTCACGGACTGCTTCCCGGCCCTCGACTACTTCGAGAGCTGTGGACTTCCGTACATCGTGGCCGTCAACCACTTCGAGGGCACCGAGCTGTTCGAGGCGGAGGACGTCAGGGAGGCCCTGACCGTGCCCCCGCACGTACCCGTGGTGATCATGGACGCGCGCAAGCGGTACAGCGTCGTCGAGAGCCTGCTCGCGACGGTCGCGCACGCGCTCGAAGCCACCCCCGAATAGCTCTCCCCGTCACGACCCGTCACGCCAGGAGCACCACCCATGCGGAAGATACTCATAGTCGGCGCCGGCCAGTCCGGCCTGCAGCTCGCCCTCGGACTCCAGTCCGGGGGGTACGAGGTCACCCTCATGTCGAACCGGACCGCGGACGAGATCCGGTCCGGCCGGGTCATGTCCACCCAGTGCATGTTCGACACCGCGCTCCAGCACGAGCGGGACCTCGGCCTCGACTTCTGGGAGTCCCAGGCCCCCCGTATCGAGGGCCTCGGCGTCTCCGTCGCGGGCCCCGACTCCAGCCGGGTGATCGACTGGGTCGGCCGGCTCGACGGGTTCGCCCAGTCCGTCGACCAGCGGGTCAAGATGGCCGGCTGGATGGAGACCTTCGCCCAGCGCGGCGGCCAGCTGGTGATACACGGCGCGGCCGTCGGCGACCTCGACTACTTCTCCCGCAGCTACGACCTGGTGATGGTCGCGGCGGGCAAGGGCGAGCTGGTCTCGATGTTCGGCCGGGACGCGTCCCGCTCGCCGTACAGCGAGCCGCAGCGCGCGCTGGCCGTCGCGTACGTCCACGGCCTCGGCCCCCGCCCCGAGCACCCGGACTTCGACGCGGTCCGCTGCAACGTCGTCCCGGGCGTCGGCGAGCTCTTCGTCATGCCGACCCTGACGACGGGCGGCCGCGCCGACATCCTCTTCTGGGAGGGCGTCCCCGGCGGCCCGCTCGACGCCTTCCAGGGCGTCAAGGACCCGGCGGAACACCTCTCCCTGACGCTGGAGCTGATGGAGAAGTTCACGCCCTGGGAGTACGCGCGCGCCACCAAGGTCGAGCTGACCGACGCGGGCGGCACCCTCGCCGGCCGGTACGCCCCGACGGTCCGCAACCCGATCGGCCGTCTCCCCTCCGGCGGTCTGGTCCTCGGTGTCGCCGACGTCGTCGTCGCCAACGACCCGATCACCGGCCAGGGCTCCAACTCGGCGTCCAAGTGCGCCGCCGCGTACCTCGCCGCCATCGTCGAGCGCGGCGAGCAGCCCTTCGACGAGGAGTGGATGCAGGGCGCCTTCGACCGCTACTGGCAGACCGCCCAGCACGTCACCAAGTGGACGAACGCGATGCTGGCCCCGCCGCCGGAGCACGTCCTGAACCTGCTCGGCGCGGCCGGCCAGCTCCAGCCGGCCGCCGACCGCTTCGCGAACGGCTTCAACGACCCGGCCGACTTCGAGAACTTCTTCTACGAGCCGGAGAAGACGAACGCCTACCTGGCGTCGATCTCCGGGAACTGACCGGCAGGCGAGCTTCGTGCCGCGTCCCGGGGACGCGGAGAGGGCGGCGTACCCGACATCTGTCGGGGTACGCCGCCCTCGTGCGTGGGGCGGGGGTTCCGGCTACTTCGGGTCGCGGTTGTAGACGGCCTTGGACCAGAAGTAGCCGAGGGCGGTGAGGGCGAGGCACCAGCCGAGGGCGAGCCAGCCGTTGTGGCCGATCTCGGTGCCGAGGAGGAGGCCGCGGAGGGTCTCGATGGCGGGGGTGAAGGGCTGGTACTCGGCGATGGGCTGGAACCAGCCCGGCATCGCGTCGATCGGGACGAAGGTGCTGGAGATCAGCGGGAGGAAGATCAGCGGCATCGCGTTGTTGCTGGCGGCCTCGGCGTTGGGGCTGACCATGCCCATGCCGACAGCTATCCAGGTGAGGGCGAGGGCGAAGAGGGTGAGGAGCCCGAGGGCGGCGAGCCATTCGAGGGCGGTGGCGTCGGTGGAGCGGAAGCCGATGGCGGCGCCGACGGCGCCGACGAGGACCACGCTGATCACGGACTGGAGCACGCTGCCGATGACATGGCCGGTGATGACGGATCCGCGGTGGATGGCCATGGTGCGGAAGCGGGCGATGATGCCCTCGGTCATGTCGTTGGAGACGGAGACGGCGGTGCCGATGGTGGTGGAGCCGATGGTCATCAGGAGCAGGCCGGGCACGAGGTAGGCGATGTAGGCGGAGCGGTCCGCGCCGCCCATGCCGGTGCTCATGACGTCTCCGAAGATGTAGACGAAGAGCAGCAGCAGCATGATCGGGGTGAGCAGCAGGTTGAGGGTGAGGGAGGGGTAGCGGCGGGCGTGGAGGAGGTTGCGCCGCAGCATCGTGGTCGAGTCGCGGACGGCGAGGGTGATCGAGCTCATCGGACGGTCTCCTTGGACGGGCCCTGCTGGGTGGGGACGGTGGTGGTGGCGGTGAGGGCGAAGAA
>NZ_JBIWIO010000016.1:0-90395 GCF_044764665.1 Streptomyces sp. NPDC093795 | reverse complement strand
CTCTCGGGCTTTCCTCCGGGCTTCCCTTCGGTCTTGCGTTTCCGACTCTATCAGATCTTTCCGATCCGATTTCCTCGGTGCTTTCCGGTCCCTTTTGTTTTCACTCCGGGGGCCTTTCGGCGGTTCCGACTTTATCAGAAGATCTGAGTCGGAATTCCCGCCTTCCGAAGAACCGTTCAGGCGCACGGCGGCGCCGGGTGGTTCCCGATCTGGCGGAGCCGTAAACGTACTGGAGCGGGGCGCCCCGATGCAAATCGAGGCGCCCCGCTCCTGGTGCAGTGCTGGTCAGACGTCAGACGGTCAGACCTCGACGACGACCGGGAGGATCATCGGTCGCCGGCGGTAGGTGTCGGAGACCCACTTGCCGACGCTGCGGCGGATCAGCTGCTGGAGCTGGTGGGGCTCGGCGACGCCGTCCTGGAACGACTTGTTGAGAGCCTGGTCGATCTTCGGGAGCACCGCGTCGAACGCGGAGTCGTCGATGCCGGAGCCCCGGGCGTGGACGTGCGGGCCGCCCACGATCTTGCCGGTCGAGGAGTCCACCACCACGAAGACGGAGATGATGCCCTCGTCCCCGAGGATGCGGCGGTCCTTCAGGTGGACCTCCGTGACGTCGCCGACCGAGAGGCCGTCGACGTACACGTAACCCGCCTGGACCTTGCCGGTGATCCGGGCGCGGCCGTCGACCAGGTCGACGACGACGCCGTCCTCGGCGATGACGATGTGGTCCTTGGGGATGCCCGTCATCGCGCCGAGCTCGGCGTTCGCGCGCAGGTGGCGCCATTCGCCGTGGACCGGCATCAGGTTCTTCGGGCGGCAGATGTTGTAGAAGTACAGCAGCTCACCGGCCGAGGCGTGGCCCGAGACGTGGACCTTGGCGTTGCCCTTGTGGACGACGTGCGCGCCCCAGCGGGTCAGGCCGTTGATCACGCGGTAGACCGCGTTCTCGTTGCCCGGGATGAGGGACGAGGCCAGGATGACCGTGTCGCCGGGGACGATCCGGATCTGGTGGTCCCGGTTGGCCATGCGGGACAGGGCCGCCATCGGCTCGCCCTGGGAACCCGTACAGACCAGCACGACCTCGTCGTCCGGCAGGTCGTCGAGGGTCTTCACGTCCACGACGAGACCGGCCGGGACCCGGAGGTAGCCCAGGTCGCGGGCGATGCCCATGTTGCGGACCATCGAGCGGCCGACGAAGGCGACCCTGCGGCCGTACTCGTGGGCGGCGTCGAGGATCTGCTGGATGCGGTGCACGTGGCTGGCGAAGCTCGCCACGATGATCCGCTTCTGGGCGTTCGCGAAGACCGTGCGCAGGACGTTGGAGATGTCCTTCTCCGGCGGGACGAAGCCCGGGACCTCGGCGTTCGTGGAGTCCGAGAGGAGGAGGTCGATGCCTTCCTCGCTCAGACGCGCGAACGCGTGCAGGTCGGTGAGGCGGCCGTCCAGCGGGAGCTGGTCCATCTTGAAGTCGCCGGTGGCGACGGCCATGCCCGCGGGGGTGCGGATCGCGACCGCGAGCGCGTCCGGGATGGAGTGGTTGACCGCGATGAACTCGCAGTCGAACGACCCGAGGACCTCCCGGTCGCCCTCCTTCACCTCAAGGGTGTAGGGGCGGATGCGGTGCTCCTGGAGCTTGGCCTCGATCAGGGCGAGGGTCAGCTTGGAGCCGATGAGCGGGATGTCCGGCTTGAGCCGGAGCAGGTAGGGGACGGCACCGATGTGGTCCTCGTGGCCGTGCGTGAGCACGATGCCCTCGATGTCGTCGAGGCGGTCCCGGATGATGGTGAAGTCCGGCAGGATCAGGTCGACGCCGGGCTGCTCCTCCTCGGGGAAGAGGACGCCGCAGTCGACGATGAGCAGACGGCCGTCGAACTCGAAGACCGTCATGTTGCGGCCGATCTCACCGAGCCCGCCGAGGGGAATGACGCGCAGGGCGCCCTTCGGCAGCTTCGGCGGGGCGCCGAGTTCAGGATGCGGATGACTCAAAAGACTCTCCTCACCACGCACGCCACGTACCCCTTGGCACGTGGCGAGCATGACATTCGTGCACTTGCTGTTGTCAGTGTTCAGTTGTGAAGTCCGTTGTCAGAGCTCTACCCCGCCGGCGGCCAGGTCGACCTTGAGCTGTTCGGTCTCCTGGGGGGAGAGCTCCACGAGCGGTGGGCGCAGCGGTCCGGCCGGGAGGCCCTGGAGGGCGAGGGCGGCCTTGGTGGTCATGACGCCCTGGGTGCGGAACATGCCGGTGTAGACCGGCAGCAGCTTCTGGTGGATCTCGGTGGCCTTCTGGACCTCGCCGCCCAGGTGGGCGTCGAGGAGGGCGCGGAGTTCCGGGGTGACGACGTGGCCCACGACGGAGACGAAGCCGCAGGCTCCGACGGAGAGCAGGGGCAGGTTGAGCATGTCGTCGCCGGAGTACCAGGCGAGGCCGGAGCGGGCGATGGCCCAGCTGGCGCGGCCGAGGTCGCCCTTGGCGTCCTTGTTGGCGACGATGCGCGGGTGCTCGGCGAGCCGGACGATCGTCTCGGTGTCGATCGGGACGCCGCTGCGGCCGGGGATGTCGTAGAGCATCACCCGGAGCTCGGTGGCGTCGGCGATGGCCGAGAAGTGCCGGTACAGGCCCTCTTGCGGGGGCTTGTTGTAGTACGGGGTCACGGCGAGCAGGCCGTGGGCGCCGTCGCGCTCGGCGGTGCGGGCGAGCTCGACGGAGTGGTGGGTGTCGTTGGTGCCGATGCCGGCCACGACGTGGGCGCGATCGCCGACCGCCGCCAGAACCGCTCGTACCAGCTCCGATTTCTCCGCGTCGCTGGTGGTGGGGGACTCGCCGGTGGTGCCGTTGATGACGAGGCCGTCGTTGCCTGCGTCCACCAGGTGGGTGGCGAGTCGCTGGGCACCGTCGAGGTCGAGTGCGCCGTCCGCCGTGAACGGCGTGACCATGGCGGTGAGGACCCGCCCGAAGGGGGTCTGCGGAGTGGAGATCGGAGCCATGGGTAACACGCTACTCGCTGCTCAGCGCCGGGTGTCCCTTAGGGGGACAGGAGAAAGGAGCCCGGCGCTGCCTGCTCGGGGGTTCAGGCAGCGCCGGGTCCGTTTGATCAGCCTAGATGAACTTCGTGAAACGTCGCAATACGGACACTTCGCGTCGGGTGTTCGGACATCTGTGCCCCAGGAGGTCAGAGGGTCGTTCCTACGGGGGTCGTGCAGGTCGGCCCCCGGAAGTACCGAGGTCATACCGGAGAATGAGATTGGGCTGCTTCGGTGAAAAAGGGCACCAAAGCGTCGGATCCGTCGTCTGTATCTGTGAAGCATGACAACGACCGAGGAGAGTGGCTCTGATGTTCCGCCGGGATGAGGCCGTACCGTTCGCGTTCGTCTCGGAGGCCGACCACTTCCGCAGTAACGTCACTCCGCCGCCACGGGAGCGCCTCGGCGCCTCGCAGATCGTGGGCCGTACCCTGATCGGACTGACCGTCGTGGCCGGTCTCGTCGGATCGCTGATCTTCGGGATGCCGTCCCTCCAGTCGGGGGACTCGGCCACTCGTCAGCAGCAGTCCGAAGCCTCCGACAACCGCTGAGGTAGCCTCACCGGGCACTGCCCCTTCGAGCGTGCTTGTGAGTGAGGACCTGTCGTGCCCCTGCCCTTTCTGACGGCCGACCGTGCTTTTGACACGACCGACCACGTCGCCCTGCCGTTCGACGATCACGACCAGTGGCGGCGTCCGTACCGGCCGGGGTCCTGGCGGGTCGGGTCTGCGGCGCTCGCGCTGCTGCTCGCCTCGTTCGTGCTCCTCGCCGCGGTGATCATCTCCGCCGCCGGAGCCTTCGACGGCGGAGCCGCCACCCTGGCCATCGCCGTGCTCGTCATCCTGGCCGCCCTGCGGATGCTCCGCGTGGGGACCTGGGTGAGCCGCGCCGGGGTGCGCCGGGTGGCCTTCTTCTCCACCGCCACCGTGCCGTGGGCGAAGGTGACGTCCGTACGGACCGTCCAGCAGCCGGTGCGCTGGCTGGGGCTCCCCCGCACCGTCCAGGGGCAGGCCCTGGTGCTCGGCCGGCAGGGTGGTGAGCAGCTGCTGCTGCTCACCGACCACAACGCCGACTTCCTCTCCCGGGTCGAGGCCTTCGACCGGGCGGCCGACACGGTCGAGGCCTGGCACGCCGAGTACGGCGTGACCCCGGCCGTCACGCGCTGACCGGACGCCCCTCGTGGAGGGCGATGGCCCGCTGCATCGCCTTGCGGGCCCTGGGGGTGTCGCGGGCGTCGTGATAGGCGACCGCGAGCCGGAACCAGCAGCGCCAGTCGTCCGGTGAGTCCTCCGTCTCGGCCTTGCGCCGGGCGAAGACCTCGTCGGCGGAGTCGCGGTCGATGCGGCCGCCCTCCGTGCGCTTCAGTTCGTCGACGGGCAGACCGCCCTCCGCCTCCAGTTCGGCGGCGAGGTGGTTCGCCCGGCGGGCGAAGCGGGTGTTCTTCCAGAGGAACCAGCCGCCGACGCCGGGCAGCAGGAACGCCACCACGCCCATGCCCATGGCCGCGGGCTCGCCCGTGAGGAGCAGCAGGACGCCCTCCATGGCCACCACGCCGAACACGAGCACGAGCACGGTGGCCAGGAAGACGTACGTGATCTTTCCGCCCATGGCCGTCAGCCCAGATCCAGGAAGTGCTCCAGGCCGAAGGTGAGGCCCGGGGCGGTGGTCACGCGGCGGGCGCCCAGGAGGATGCCCGGCATGAAGCTGGAGTGGTGCAGGGAGTCGTGCCGGACGGTGAGGGTCTCGCCCTCGCCGCCGAGCAGCACCTCCTGGTGGGCCAGGAGGCCCCGGAGGCGTACGGCATGGACCGGGACGCCGTCCACGTCGGCGCCGCGCGCCCCGTCCAGGGCGGTCGCGGTGGCGTCCGGCTGGGCGCCGAGGCCGGCCTCGCGGCGGGCGGCGGCGATCAGCTGGGCCGTCCGGGTCGCGGTGCCGGAGGGGGCGTCCACCTTGTTCGGGTGGTGCAGCTCGACGACCTCGACCGACTCGAAGTACGGGGCCGCGAGCTGGGCGAACCTCATGGTGAGGACCGCGCCGATGGAGAAGTTCGGAGCGATGAGGACGCCGGTCTCCGGGGAGGCGGCGAGCCAGGTCTCCAGCTGCGCGAGGCGCTCCTCGGTCCAGCCGGTGGTGCCGACGACCGCGTGGATGCCGTGGCGCACGCAGAAGTCGAGGTTCTCCATCACCGAGGCGGGAGTGGTCAGCTCGACGACGACCTGGGCGCCCACCTCGGTGAGCGTCTCCAGCTTGTCGCCACGACCGAGGGCCGCGACCAGTTCCATGTCCTCGGCGGCCTCGACGGCCCTCACGGCCTCGGAGCCGATACGGCCCTGTGCTCCGAGGACCGCCACGCGCAGCTTGCTCATTGCTCTGAATTCCTTAGGGGATCTCGGGGTCAGGAGACCGCTTGGTGGAGACGGTCAGCCTGCTTGTCCTTCAGCGGGCCGATCACCGAGAGCGAGGGCCGCTGGGCCAGTACATCGCGTGCGACCTCCCGGACCTCGTCCGGGGTGACGGCCGCGATCCGGTCCAGCATGTCGTCGACCGACATCTGGGTGCCCCAGCACAGCTCGCTCTTGCCGATGCGGTTCATCAGCGCGCCGGTGTCCTCGAGGCCCAGCACGGTCGAACCGGAGAGCTGGCCGACGGCACGGGCGATCTCGTCGTCCGTGAGGCCGTCGGTGGCGACCTTGTCGAGCTCGTCGCGGCAGATCTTCAGGACGTCGTGGACCTGGCCCGGCCGGCAGCCCGCGTACACGCCGAAGAGACCGCAGTCGGCGAAGCCCGAGGTGTACGAGTACACGCTGTAGGCCAGGCCGCGCTTCTCGCGGACCTCCTGGAAGAGGCGGGAGGACATGCCGCCGCCGAGGGCGGTGTTCAGCACGCCGAGGGCCCAGCGGCGCTCGTCGGTGCGGGCCAGGCCCGGCATGCCGAGGACCACGTGGGCCTGCTCGGTCTTGCGGTTGAGCAGCTCGACGCGGCCCGCCGCGCGCAGGGCACGCCGGCCGTCGCGGGGGGCGACGGGGACGGCGTCGGTACGGGTGAGGGCGCCGGCCTTCTCGAAGGCGCGGCGGACCTGGCGTACCACCGTGGCGTGGTCGACGTTGCCCGCGGCGGCGACGACCAGGTGGGTCGGGTCGTAGTGCTTCTTGTAGAAGCGGGCGATCTGGTCTCGGGTGAGCCCGTTGACGGTGTCGACGGTGCCGAGGACCGGTCGGCCCAGCGGGGTGTCGCCGAACATCGTCTGCGCGAACAGTTCGTGCACGACGTCACCGGGGTCGTCCTCGGTCATCGCGATCTCTTCGAGGATGACACCGCGCTCGGCGTCCACGTCCTCTTCGAGGATCAGCGAGCCGGTCAGCATGTCGCAGACGACGTCGATCGCCAGCGGCAGGTTGGTATCGAGGACCCGGGCGTAGTAGCAGGTGTACTCCTTCGCCGTGAAGGCGTTCATCTCGCCGCCGACCGCGTCGATCGCGGCGGAGATGTCGAGGGCGGACCGCTTGTGGGTGCCCTTGAAGAGGAGGTGCTCCAGGTAGTGGGTCGCGCCGTTGAGCGCGGGGGTCTCGTCGCGGGATCCGACGTGCGCCCAGATGCCGAAGGTGGCGGAGCGTACGGAGGGGAGGGTCTCGGTGACGATCCGGAGGCCGCCGGGGAGGGTCGTGCGGCGGACGGTGCCGATGCCGTCCCTGCCCGGGAGAAGCGTTTGGGTACGGGCGACGGCCCGCCCCTCCGAGGAGGGGCGGGCCGTCGCGCGGAAACTACGGGACGTCACTGGTCGGTGTCGTCCTTCGCGTCCTCGGCAGCGCCGTCCTCATCCGCCATCACGGGGACGAGGGAGAGCTTGCCGCGCTGGTCGATCTCGGCGATCTCGACCTGGACCTTGGAGCCGATCGCCAGCACGTCCTCGACGTTCTCCACGCGCTTGCCACCGGCGAGCTTGCGGATCTGCGAGATGTGCAGCAGACCGTCCTTGCCGGGCATCAGGGAGACGAAGGCACCGAAGGTGGTGGTCTTGACGACCGTACCCAGGTAGCGCTCGCCGACCTCCGGCATGGTCGGGTTGGCGATGCCGTTGATCACGGCGCGGGCGGCCTCGGCCTGCGAGCCCTGGGCGGCACCGATGTAGATGGTGCCGTCGTCCTCGATCGTGATGTCGGCGCCGGTGTCCTCCTGGATCTGGTTGATCATCTTGCCCTTGGGGCCGATGACCTCACCGATCTTGTCCACCGGGATCTTGACGGTGATGATGCGCGGCGCGTTCGGGGACATCTCGTCCGGAACGTCGATCGCCTCGTTCATCACGTCGAGGATGTGCAGACGCGCGTCACGGGCCTGCTTCAGCGCGGCGGCCAGGACCGAGGCGGGGATGCCGTCGAGCTTGGTGTCGAGCTGGAGCGCGGTGACGAAGGTCTTCGTGCCGGCGACCTTGAAGTCCATGTCGCCGAACGCGTCCTCGGCGCCGAGGATGTCCGTGAGGGCGACGTAGTGCGTCTTGCCGTCGATCTCCTCGGAGATCAGACCCATGGCGATACCGGCGACGGGGGCCTTCAGCGGCACACCGGCGTTCAGCAGCGACATGGTCGAGGCGCAGACCGAGCCCATGGACGTCGAGCCGTTGGAGCCGAGGGCCTCGGACACCTGACGGATCGCGTAGGGGAACTCCTCGCGGGTCGGGAGGACCGGCACGATGGCCCGCTCGGCGAGCGCGCCGTGGCCGATCTCACGGCGCTTGGGCGAGCCCACGCGACCGGTCTCGCCGACGGAGTACGGCGGGAAGTTGTAGTTGTGCATGTAGCGCTTGCGGGTCACCGGGGAGAGGGTGTCCAGCTGCTGCTCCATGCGGAGCATGTTGAGGGTGGTGACGCCCAGGATCTGGGTCTCGCCACGCTCGAACAGCGCCGAGCCGTGCACGCGCGGGATGGCCTCGACCTCGGCGGCGAGGGTACGGATGTCCGTGAGCCCGCGGCCGTCGATGCGGACCTTGTCCTTGATGATCCGCTCGCGGACCAGCTTCTTGGTCAGCGCGCGGTAGGCGCCCGAGATCTCCTTCTCGCGGCCTTCGAAGGCCGGGAGGAGCTTCTCGGCGGCGAGCTCCTTGATGCGGTCGAGCTCGGTCTCGCGCTCCTGCTTGCCGGCGATGGTGAGCGCCTTGGCGAGGTCACCCTTGACGGCGGCGGAGAGCGCCTCGAGGACGTCGTCCTGGTACTCCAGGAAGACCGGGAACTCGCCGGTGGGCTTGGCGGCCTTGGCGGCGAGGTCCGACTGGGCCTTGCAGAGGACCTTGATGAAGGGCTTCGCGGCCTCGAGACCGGCGGCGACGAGCTCCTCGGTCGGCGCCTCGGCGCCGCCCTTGACGAGCTCGATCGTCTTCTCGGTGGCCTCGGCCTCGACCATCATGATCGCGACGTCACCGTCATCGAGGACGCGACCGGCGACGACCATGTCGAAGACGGCGTCCTCGAGCTCGGTGTGCGTCGGGAACGCGACCCACTGGCCCTTGATCAGGGCGACGCGGGTGGCGCCGATGGGGCCGGAGAAGGGCAGGCCCGCCAGGATCGTGGAAGCGGAGGCGGCGTTGATCGCGACCACGTCGTACAGGTGGTCGGGGTTGAGCGCCATGATCGTCTCGACGATCTGGATCTCGTTGCGCAGGCCCTTCTTGAAGGAGGGGCGCAGCGGCCGGTCGATCAGACGGCAGGTGAGGACGGCGTCCTCGGAGGGGCGGCCCTCCCGGCGGAAGAAGGAGCCGGGGATCTTGCCGGCCGCGTACTGCCGCTCCTCGACGTCCACCGTGAGGGGGAAGAAGTCGAGCTGGTCCTTGGGACGCTTCGAGGCGGTGGTCGCCGAGAGGACCATCGTGTCGTCGTCCAAGTAGGCGACGGCGGAACCGGCGGCCTGCTTGGCGAGGCGGCCGGTCTCGAAGCGGATGGTGCGGGTACCGAAGGTGCCGTTGTCGATGACGGCCTCGGTGTAGTGGGTCTCGTTCTCCACTATGGGTTTCTCCTACGTGTTCGTCTTTGCGTCCGAGGCCCGTGTGGCCGGGGACGGTGTGCGACGGCGGCGGAGAAGCGCCTCGGGTGCTGGCCGGTCTTCGATCGAAGCACCCGGAATTCGTTTCCGGGGGCCACTACCGAGGACCGGCGGCGAGCCGGCGGCTCCTCGCTCGTCGTATGGGGTTGTGCGACCAGCCTAAGTGCCGATGCGCACTTTGTGCACGTACAGCAAAGGGAGCGGCCCCCTGAAAGTGGGAACCGCTCCCTCCGTGGCGTCTTACTTGGCGCCGCCGGCCGCACCGCGGCGGATGCCCAGGCGGTCGACCAGCGCACGGAAGCGCTGGATGTCCTTCTTGGCCAGGTACTGCAGCAGGCGGCGGCGCTGGCCGACCAGGATCAGCAGACCACGGCGGGAGTGGTGGTCGTGCTTGTGCTGCTTGAGGTGCTCGGTCAGGTCCGAGATGCGACGGGAGAGCATGGCGACCTGGACCTCGGGGGAGCCGGTGTCGCCCTCCTTCTGGCCGAACTCGGTCATGATCTGCTTCTTGACAGCGGCGTCGAGAGCCATGCTGATCTCCTCTTAGGTGTTCGTGCGTCCGCGAGTGCCCCTGGTCTAGATCTCAGGGGAAGCTTCCGTGACTCGGCGGGCGAAGGTCCGATGGGCGCAGCTTCCAGGGCCTGGGAAGGCTTCCGGGAGCGCGTACACAAACGGCCGTCACACAGCGTACCAGCTCGCCGGAGCGGGCCTGGCACCCTTTGCGCGAGGGACCTACTTGCTGGTCAGGGAGCGGACCGCCGAGAAGACGTCGAGGACGGCGAGGCAGAGCGGGACGAGGGAGAGCAGGACGAAGCCCTCCGTCAGGTCGAGGAGGCGGCCCCAGAACGGGGAGAGGCCCTTCCTCGGGATGATCAGGCCGATCGCGGTGATCAGCGCGGCGCCGGCGGCGACGGCCGCGGTGAGCCAGATCGTACGGATGTCCAGGCCGCCCCGGTCCCCGTACATCAGGAGGTCCTTGACCAGGTCGGCCGGCGGGTTGAGGGAGAGGCCGAGGACGAGGAGCGCGATGGCGGCGATGCCGGCGACGAGGACGCAGGCGACCTGCGAGGTGTAGCGGAAGAGACGGGCGCGCAGCAGCATCGCCAGGCCGGCGGCGAGGGCGAGGAACTGGCCCCAGACGTTTCCGGCGAAGCCGAGGACGGCGGCGGAGCCGACGACGACGGCCGCGCAGCCGCCGACCAGGCCGAGGAGCATCTCGTGGCCGCGGCGGGCCTGGAGCGCGATGCGTTCGCCGTCGACGGGCTGGGCGTCGTCGCCGGCCTGCTGCTGCGGGTCGCCGTGGAACTCGTCGTCGGCTGCGCTGCGCGGGGCGGCGTAGCCGATGGGGAGCCGGGCGAAGCGGGCGGAGAGGCCGGGCAGGAAGGCGACGAGGCCGATGGCGACGGGCGCGCAGACGGCGGCGGTCTCGGTGGCGGTCGTCTCGGTGAGGATCGCCAGGAAGGTGGCGAGGGTGCCGACGCCCGCGAGGAAGGTGGCGGCGACGAAGGGCGCGTCGCCGCTGGGGGTGAGCGCGACGAGGGCCACGGAGGCGACGAGGACGGTGACGCAGCCGAGCAGGAACTGCAGCCGGCCGGGGCCGTCGCCGGCGTCGGGGCCGACGATGCCGGATCCGGCGATGAGCAGCAGCGGCAGCGCGCCGAGGCCGAGGGCGACGGCGGTCGCCCGGTCCCCGTACACGCGGGCGCGTACCCCGGCGAAGGCGGTGAGGAGGAGTCCCGCGGCGCCCGCGATGATGCCGGGCAGGCTGTGCATGTCGTGCCGGATCGGATCGGCGAACCAGAGGACGAAGCCCATGAGGACGAGGAGCAGCACGCCGCCGAGGAGTCCGGCGCCGCGCAGCAGCTCGTCGCTCCACAGGTGCCGGTCACGGGTGACGGCGGAGGCGACGGCGTCGGAGACGTCGTCGTAGACGGCCGGCGGCAGGGACTGGGCGAACGGGCGCAGGGAGAGCACCTCGCCGTCGAGGACCTGCTGGGCGGCGAGGGTGCGGGCCCCGTCGAGGACGGATCCGTCCCGGCGGACCAGGTGGTAGCCGACGGGCGTGCCGGCGGCCTGGGTCTGTCCGGTGAGCCGCAGGATCTCCGGGTAGACGTCGGCGACGGCGATGTCCTCCGGGAGCGCGACGTCGATGCGGCTGTCCGGCGCCACGACGGTGACCCGGCAGAAGCCGGTCGCTGCGGTCGTACTCACGTGTGTGGACCCCCTGATTCGCGGTTGCGCACGATGCGCGCGCCACCCTACCGGGGACGGCCGGTGGGGGCTGCAAGTAGGATCGCCGTCCCATGGGGGAAGTCCGTGCGCCCGGCTGCCGACAGGGGTGCCGTGTGGATGCTCCCGCCACGAGCCCGCCTCCAACGAGGGATTGATGCGCCGGTGAGCCAGATCGTCGTCAAACGCCCGCCGAGGTCTCTTCCGCCGGAAGTGCCCGGTGAGGACCTGGTCCTGGAGTCTCCGCCGGAACTGCCGCGGGGACAACAGGAGTCGGCGTTGATGCAGCTCCTGCCGATGCTCGGCATGGGTTCGTCCGTGGTGTTCTTCTTCATGACGCCGTCTCCGATCATGCGGATCATGGGCACCCTGATGCTGGCGTCGACGATCGCGATGGCGGTCGCCCAGTTCGTCAGATTCCGTCGCGGTACGCAGGGGCAAATGGCCGATGTCCGCCGCGACTACCTCAAATACCTCGCGCAGACCCGGCGTACGGTCCGGCGCACGGCCCGCAAGCAGCGGGACGCGCAGCTGTATCTGCACCCCTCCCCCGAGCAGTTGTGGTCGGTGGTGGCCGAGGGTTCGCGGGTGTGGGAGCGACGGGTCGGCGACCACGACTTCGGGCAGGCGCGGATCGGGCTCGGGTCGCAGCAGTTGGCGACACCGCTCGTGGCGCCGGACACGGCACCGGTGGACGAGCTGGAGCCGCTGTGCGCGGGGGCGATGCAGCAGTTCCTCGCGGTGCACGCCACCTTGGACGGGCTGCCGATGGCGGTCTCGATGCGGGCCTTCTACCACGTGACGGTGTCGGGTGAGCCGGAGTCGGCGCAGGCGGCGGCGCGCGCCCTCGTGGCGCAGCTGGTGACCTTGCACTCCCCCGAGGACCTGGTGGTCGCGGTGGTCGCGGCGCGGGCTTCGCAGGAGCGGTGGGACTGGGCGAAGTGGCTGCCGCACACGCAGGTGCCCGGGCAGGTCGACGGGGCCGGTACGAAGCGGCTGTTCGGCGACGACCTCGGTGAGCTGGAGAACCTGATCCGGTCGAAGCTGGACGGGCGGCCCCGGTTCTCGCGGGACAACCAGCCGGTGCTCGACCAGCCGCACGTGGTGGTGGTCCTCGACGGCGGGATGGTGCCGCCGGACTCGCTGCTCGCGGCGGCCGAGGGCCTTCAGGGCGTGACGATCGTGGAGGTCGTCTCGGGCGAGCTCGACGAGCCGCGCGGTGGTCTGTCGGTGGTGGTACGGCCCGGGCGGCTGTCGCTGGAGTTCGGCGGCGGTTTCGCGTACGAGGGGCTGCCCGACGGCATCTCGCTGGCGGCGGCCGAGGCCCTGGCCCGGCAGCTGGCGCCGCTGCGGATGGGCGGCGGGGACGACGACGAGCCGCTGCTCGCCAATCTGGACTTCACGGATCTGCTGAACCTGGGGGACGCGGGTTCGGTGGACGTGGCGCGGACCTGGCGGCCGCGGTCGGTGGCCGAGCGGCTGCGGGTGCCGATCGGTGTCGGCGAGGACGGCCAGCCGGTCATGCTGGACCTGAAGGAGGCCGCGCAGGAGGGCATGGGTCCGCACGGTCTGTGCGTCGGCGCGACGGGTTCCGGCAAGTCGGAACTGCTGCGGACGCTGGTGCTCGGGCTCGCGGTGACGCACTCCTCGGAGACGCTGAACTTCGTCCTCGCGGACTTCAAGGGCGGCGCGACCTTCGCGGGCATGTCGCAGATGCCGCACGTGGCGGCGGTCATCACCAACCTGTCGGACGACCTGACCCTGGTCGACCGCATGGGCGACGCGATCCGCGGTGAGCTCCAGCGGCGCCAGGAGCTGCTGCGCTCCGCGGGCAACTACGCCAACATCCACGACTACGAGAAGGCACGGGCCGCCGGCGCCCCGCTCGAACCGCTGGCGTCGCTGGTCCTCGTGATCGACGAGTTCTCCGAACTCCTCACCGCCAAGCCGGACTTCATCGACATGTTCATCCAGATCGGCCGCATCGGCCGCTCGCTGGGTGTGCACCTGCTGCTCGCCTCGCAGCGCCTGGAGGAGGGCAAGCTGCGGGGTCTCGACACGTATCTGTCGTACCGGATCGGTCTGCGGACCTTCTCGGCTGCGGAGTCGCGGACGGCGATCGGCGTGCCGGACGCCTATCACCTGCCCTCGGTGCCGGGTTCGGGCTATCTGAAGTTCGGTACGGACGAGATGACCCGCTTCAAGGCGGCGTACGTCTCGGGGACGTACCGGACGGGCGGGCCGCGCCTGGAGATCGGTCAGATGCCGGTGGAGCGGCGTCCCGCGCTGTTCACGGCGGCGCCGGTGCCGGTGGTGTACGCGGCGCCGGACCCGGCGTACCTCACGGCTCAGCGTGCCGAGGAGGACGAGGCGCTCGCGGACACGGTCCTCGACGTGATCGTGCGGCGGCTCGAGGGCCAGGGCGTGCCGGCGCACCAGGTGTGGCTGCCGCCGCTCGACCAGGCGCCGTCGCTCGACCAGCTCCTTCCGGGGCTCGCGCAGACGGCCGACCGGGGGCTCACGGCAACGGAGTACACGCGGCAGGGCGGGCTCACGGTGCCGCTCGGCCTCATCGACAAGCCGTTCGAGCAGCGGCGTGAGGTGCTGTACCGGGACTTCTCCGGTGCGGCCGGCCACATGATGGTGGTCGGCGGTCCGCAGTCCGGGAAGTCGACGATCATGCGGACGCTGGTCTCGTCGTTTGCGCTCACCCACACCCCGGCCGAGGTGCAGTTCTACTGCCTGGACTTCGGTGGCGGCGGCATGGTGGCGCTCGCCGACCTGCCGCATGTCGGCGGGGTGGCGTCACGGCTCGACCCGGAGCGGGTGCGCCGGACGGTCGCCGAGGTGCTGGGGGTGCTCAACCGGCGGGAGGAGTTCTTCCGTTCGCACTCCATCGACTCGATGACGACCTACCGGCGCAAGCGGGCCGCGGGCGAGCTGCCGGGTGAGGCCTGGGGTGACGTCTTCCTGGTCGTGGACGGCTGGGGCAGCTTCCGCAACGACTACGACATGCTGGAGCCGATCGTCTCCGACATCGCGGCCCGCGGCCTGGGCTACGGCATCCATGTGGTGATCACCGCCTCCCGGTACATGGAGGTGCGGGCGGCGCTCAAGGACCAGATGCTGGGCCGTCTGGAGCTGCGGCTCGGTGACGTCATGGACTCCGAGTTCGACCGGAAGGTCGCGGCGAACGTGCCGGCCGGGGTGCCGGGGCGCGGCCAGGTGCAGGAGAAGCTGCACTTCATGGGGGCACTGCCGCGGATCGACGGGTCGAGTTCGTCCGCCGACCTGTCGGAGGGCACGTCGGCGTTCGTGCAGGCGGTGAAGGCGAGCTGGACCGGGGCGCCCGCGCCCGCCGTCCGGCTGCTGCCGCGCAAGCTGCCGGCGGAGCGGCTGCCGAAGGGCTTCGAGTACCCGCAGCACGGCATCGCGATCGGCATCGACGAGACGAACCTGGAGCCGGTGTTCGTCGACTTCGAGTCGGATCCGTTCTTCCTGGTCTTCGGTGAGAGCGAGTCCGGCAAGACGGCTCTGCTCCGGCTCATCGCGAAGCAGCTGTGCGAGCGGTACACGCCGGAGCAGGCACGGATCGTGGTGGGCGACTACAGGCGGACGATGCTGGAGGCTGTGGCGCCCTCGCACCTCCTGGAGTACGCGCCGATGGCCTCCGCCATGCAGATGCACATGGAGGCGATCAACACGGTGATGACGAAGCGGGCGCCGAAGCCCGACATCACACCGCAGCAGCTGCGGGACCGCAGCTGGTGGTCGGGTCCGCAACTGTTCGTCCTCATCGACGACTTCGAGCTGGTGGCGACCAACTCGGGCAACCCGCTGGCGGTCCTGGTGGAGAACCTGCCGTTCGCGCGGGACGTCGGTATCCGCTTCATCGTGGCGCGCAGCCAGGCGGGTGCCTCGCGGGCGATGTACGAGCCGTTCATGCAGCGGATGAAGGAGTTGGGCGCGCAGGGCGTGATCCTCTCCGGCGACCCGCAGGAGGGCGACATCCTGGGCAGCGTCCGCGCCAGGCCGATGCCGCAGGGCCGGGGCACGTTCGTGTCGCGGAAGCGTGGCACGCCGCTGGTGCAGCTGGGCTGGTTGCCGGAACAGCACTGAGCGGAGCGGTCCCTCCCACTACTGTGGGAGGGACCGCCGTACCACCGCGAAGGGACCGCGCCGATGACCGACGCCCACGAGACCGCCACCGCCACCGCCGAGAGCGCGGACGCAGCCCTGGCCGCCGAGAAGCAGCGCCAGAAGGACGAGCTGTACGCGTTGGACATCTCCGGCGTCGAGTGGGAGGGCGCCCCGGGGACGAGCCCGGACGAGGAGCGGGTGGAGATCGCGCGGCTCCCGGAGGGGGCGGTGGCGATGCGTTCGTCCCTCGACAAGGAGACGGTGCTGCGTTACACGAAGGCCGAGTGGGACGCGTTCGTCCTCGGCGCCCGGGACGGCGAGTTCGACCTGCGGTAGGTCCTGTCGTCCGGCCAGGACACGCGTGAGGGGGTGGCCCGTCGGACGGGCCACCCCCTCACGTGCGTCCGCGGGATGTCACATGCGGAAGCGGGCCGCGTTGCCGCGGTCGGTGTCCTGGTAGCCGACGACCGACTCGTCGAGGAGCGTGGCGATGCGCGCCAGGTCCTGGTTCATGCCGGCCATGTCGCGGGTCAGGCGGTCCTGGGTCTCGCGGTACGCGATCTTGGCCTCACCCTCCCAGTTGCTGGCGACGCGGTTGACCTCGGCCATGAGGTCGTCCAGCTTCTGGGTGAGGGTGGTGGAGGTCAGGCGGGTGTCGGCCGCCGCCTGCGTCACGGTGTCGTAATTGACCGCAGTGGTCATGGTGTTGACTCCTGGAGTGAGAGTGGCGCGAGGACTGGTCGAGTGGCTCAGACGCCGAGGATGGCGCTCTGGTTGCCGCCGCCGGCACCGGCGCCGCCGCTGGCGTCCATCGTGCGGAAGGACCGCAGACGGTCCTCCTCCTCGCGCGAGAACCCGTCGGCGCTCATGCGCATCATCTCTTCGAGCTTCGAGAGCTCCTGGCGCATGCTGCGCAGACGCTGGTTCAGGTCGTTCTGGACCCGGTCGTACTCCTTGCTCGCAGCGCCCTGCCAGCCCGCCTGGACGCGGTCGACCACGCCGTTGAGGTTGGTGATGCGGGACTGGAGCTCGTCGGAGAAGTCCTGGATCCGGCCGGCGAGCTTGACTTGTTCGGCACTGGTTACGTTCAGGTCTTTCGACATCTTGCCCCTTCTTCCTTCGGTGGCGTCGACGGCTCGGCCGTCGGGCCATCCGGTTGTGATGCGGACGGGAATCTTCTGATGCCGCCCCCGTGCTGGGCTCGTACTTCCGTACGCCCAGCGGTCACTTTAGCCATTGACGGCGGCAGTTCCAACTGCAAAGGAGAGTCCGGATATTTGACCGGTACGCGGGTCAACGGGCCCCCCTCCGACGGCGGCTGTCGCGGATCACGACGGCCGTTCCTGCGACCACGGCCACCAGGACGGCGCCGATCCCCAACGCGTAGGTGGCGAGCCGTTCGGAGCGCTCCTGTGGTGTCTCCGACAGCGCGAGTCGGGCCGGCTCGGGGGCCGGCGGCTTGGGCGGTGCGGGGTCGGCCGTGGGCGAGGACGCGGGCGTCCCCGGGATGTCGGCGAGCGCCCGTACCGGGTCGACCACGCCCCAACCGACGTGGTTGTCGCGGCCGTTGACGGAGCGGACGGCGGTCTGCTCGATCCGGGCGACGATCTGGGCCGCGGTCCACTTCGGGTGCTCGGCGCGGAGCAGGGCGGCGACACCGGCGACGTACGGCGCGGAGAAGCTGGTGCCGTTGTCGACGCACTGGCCGCCGCCGGGGACGGTGGAGACGATGTCGACGCCGGGGGCGGCGACGCCCACGAAGGTGCCGGACTGGGAGAACGCGGCGCGTTCGTTGTTCCGGTCGGAGGAGGCGACGGCGAGGACGCCGGGGAAGGCGGCCGGGTACGTCTTCTTGAGCTTGCCGTCCATGCCGTCGTTGCCCGCGGACGCGACGACGACGACGTTCCTTTTGAGCGCGTTGGCCACGGACTTGGCCATGGCCGAGTCGGCGTCGAGGGCCTGGGTGGTGTCCTGCGAGATGTTGATGACGTGGGCGCCCTTGGCGACGGCGTGGTCGATCGCGAGCGCCATCGTGTCGGACTTGCCGCTGTTCTTCTCGTCGTTCTGCCGGATCGGGATGATCTTCGCCTCGGGGGCGAGACCGACGAAGCCGGTGCCGGGGCGAGGGCGGGCGGCGATGATGCCGGCGACCTTGGTGCCGTGGCCGACGTCGTCGACGGTGCCGTCGGTCTTGCCGCGCAGCTCGTCGCCGAAGCCGGGGTTCTTCGGGTCGGGCTTCAGGTAGTCCTTGCCCGCCTTGGCGTCGACGGCGTCCCGCAGCTGCGGGTTCACGTCGTCGACGCCCGTGTCGATGACGGCGACCCGGACGCCCTTGCCCTTGGTGTCCTGCCACAACTCGTCGAGGAGGACCCGCTGGAGCGGCCAGGGGATGCCCTCGATCTGCTTCTTCATGGGGAAGGTGCACTCACCGCTGCCGTCGAGGACGGGGCCGTCCCGGCGCGGCGCGGCGGCCGCCGCCGGCGACGCCAGGAGGGCGGTGAGGGTGCCCGCGGCGAGCAGGGCGGCGGTCGTGCGGTGCAGGGCCGTCGTGCGGTACGGGGCGGCCGTGGGGCCGTACAGGGCGGTCGTGCGGCGATGCTGGGCGGTCGTGCGGTACGTGGTCGTCACCGGTGCCACCCCTAGGAGCCCTGCGGCTGACGCGCGCTGTTGGTGTCGAGTCGCGGGCCCTTCGACAGGAACTCCGACCATGCGATCGGGACGAGAGCCGGTACGACCTTCTCGTAGCCGAGACGCTTCTGGGCCTCGCTGGGTTCCGGGCGTCCGTCGGTCGGCTTCTCCTTGTCGCCCGCGCCGATCTCGGAGCGGGCGGAGTCGCTGTCGCCGTTGGCCTGGACGGCGTAGCGCAGGCCGGTGTCGGTGACGAGGAACAGCGAGCCGTCGGGCGTCTTCTGGTTGCCCTGGATCTGGGTGTAGAGCAGCCCGGTGCCCGGGGTGACGTACGTGCTGGTGCCGCCCGCCGTGATGTCGGCGGGGTACTTGGTGCCGGCCCAGGTGGCGAGGGTCGTCCCGCCCTTCTCGTCGACGCCGGTGAGGACGCTGCACACGGTGTCGGGGGCGTTCGCGCGGGTGGAGTCGTTGACGAGGGAGGACTTCAGGCGCGGCCAGCGGGCCCCGTCGTGGAAGACGGTGGCGTCCGGCGTGAACGAGGAGGCGTCGACGGTGGTGGCCTGGCCGTCCATGTCGAGGACGCCGGTCTCCGGGGAGCTGATGAGCAGCCAGGCGGTGAACCAGCTGACCGGCTGGACCTTCCCGGCGAGCACGACGTAGTACTGGGGTCCCGAGCCGGTCTGGGCGAGCAGGACCATGCCGATGCGGTTCTCGGGGTCCTTCAGGGTGCCCGGGACGTTGGCGGGCGCGCCGACCTCTCCCGGGACGTCCGGGAAGTCCACCGGGTCGCCGGTGTTCAGGGTGGCGAGCCAGTCGTCGGTGACGGCCTGCGGTTCCTTGTGGAGGCCGACGAGGGCGGTGAGCAGTCCGCGGGAGTCGGCGTTCACCGGGTACTTGGTGCCCGTGTGGTCGACGAGGAACTGGGCGGAGCCCTTCTGGCCCTTGACGTACAGGATCTGCCCGTCCTTGAGCCGGCCCGCGTCCTCGGTGCGCCCGAGGTCCCGCTCGGCGAAGAGGAAGGTCGCCTTCTGGACGCTGGCGCCCGTACCGCCGCCGGGCTGTTCGCAGACGGCCCAGCGCTTGGCCTTGCCCGCGTCGTCCGCGGTGGGCAGCCGGTCGGGGGCGTACGGGATGCCGAGGATCGGGCCGCGCGGCGGCTTGCCCTCGTCGAGCTTCTTGTCGGCGACCTGGACGACCTGGAACTGGTCCGGGTTGAGGAGGAGTCGCGCGGAGGCGAGGTTGAGGACGGGGTGGAGCAGGGTCTTCTTGTCCTTGCCCTTGCCGGTCTCCAGGACCACGTACCGGGTCGTCGACTGCTTGCCGACGATCACGCGGGTCCCGGGGGTGTCCCAGCCCTTGGGGGCCTGGGGGCTGAACATGCCCCAGGCGCCGAAGCCCGCGACGACGAGCGCGGCGACGATGAGACCGGGGACGATCGCGCGCAGCGGCTTCGGCGCCCCCTCCTCCGTGCCGGAGGGCGAGGGTTGGAGGAATGCCGCCACCGTGCGCTTCTTCGCAAAGGTGTACGCGTTGAGCTCGTCCCGCCGCGATGCCATGAGTCCCCATTCTCGTCAGACGCGATCTTCGCGCGGGAGCCGGGGAGGTGACACCCGGGCTCCGGCCGTCGGACCGGCCCCCTACTATGCCTGCTGTCCCGTGGTGTTCGTGGGGCGGGTAGGGTGATCCGGCCGCCAAAGCCCTGGCAGGCCAGGGTGATCGGGACGAATTGAGGGGGATTCTCCATCATGGCTTCCGCGACGCGGACGCGGCCCGCAGCGGCCACCGCCTCCGAACCCCCGTCCACGGGACCCGTCTCCTCGGTCTCACCGAGGCTCCAGGCGCGCCCGGGACACTTCGGTTCGTTCCAATTGCAACAGCTCGTACTGATCGAGGTGGCGGCGGCTCTGCTCGTCGTCGCCTGGGTCGTGGAGCCGATGCTGCTCGTGCCCGCGGGCGTGGTCGCCGTCGTACTGCTGCTGCTTGCCGTCGTACGCCGCCACCGGCGCTCCCTGCCCGAGTGGCTCGGCACCTTCCTGGCGCTGCGGGCCCGCAGCCGCCGGGCTGCCTCGTTCACGGTGCCGGAGGGCACCGAGCCGGGGTTCGCGCCGGTCGTCGAGTGCGACCCGGCGCTGCGGACCTACGCCTACAGCGACCGTGACCGGCGTCCGGTCGGCATGGTCGGCGACGGCACCTTCCTGACCGCCGTCCTGCGGGTGGAGTCGGACGGCACCGCTCTGCGTCCGGACCGTGCGGCGCGGCCGCTGCCCGTCGGGCTCGTCCGGGACGTGCTGAGCGTGGACGGCATCCGGCTGGAGTCGGCGCAGATCGTGCAGCACACCCAGCCGGCGCCCGCACCGCACCTGCCCGCGCAGTCCATGGCCGCGCGCAACTACGGGCCGCTCCAGGCGCAGACGGGTTCGCCCGCCGTACGGATCACCTGGATCGCGCTCAAGCTCGACCCCGAACTGTGCCCGGAGGCGGTCGCCGCGCGCGGCGGCGGCGTGACGGGCGCGCAGAAGTGCGTGGTGCGGGCTGCGGACCAGCTGGCGAGCCGGCTCGCGGGCGCCGGGTTCCGGGCGAGCGTGCTGACGGAGCAGGAGCTCACGTCGGCGCTCGCCACCTCGACCTGCGCGAGCCCGATGGCGATAGCGCAGGCGGGCCGGGGGCAGCCGCAGGGGCGGCGGACGCAGGAGACCGCGCGGACCTGGCGGGTGGACGACCGGCGGCACACGACGTACTGGGTGGGGCGCTGGCCCCAGCTGGGCGGCCAGGGCGGCGCGGGGGCCTCGATGCCGCAGCTGGTGGCCCTGCTGACCTCGCTGCCCGCGCTCGCGACGACGTTCAGCCTGACGCTGAGCGGCGGGGACCGACAGGAGGTGACGGTGGCCGGACACGTGCGGATCACCGGGCGCAGCGACGAGGAACTGGTGGCCGCGCGACACGAACTGGAGCGTGCGGCGCGTGGGGTGAGGACGGGTCTGGTGCGGCTCGACCGGGAACAGGTGCCGGGCATCCTCGCGACGCTTCCGCTGGGGGGTGCGCGCTGATGTCGACCGCTTCCTTCGGTACGCAGGGCCGCTCCGGCGGCCCCGGCGGCTCCCACAGATCGGCTTCCCGTGGCTCCCGGGGTACGGATTCCAGGGGTACGGACTCCAGGGGTGCGGGTGGTACGGGTCGGGGCTCGCGGCCCCGGTTCGGTTTCGGGCTCGTCGGGCCGCGCCGCGACAAGCACTCCGTACCCCTCGACCAACTCGACGCGCTGTCCCTGCCGGTCGGCGACGACGGCATGGTGATCGGCGTCGACGCCGAGAGCCGCCCCGCGGTGCTCGGCATCAACCGGCCCGTCCCCTACGACGTCACCCTCATCGGCGGGCTCTGGACCGCGCAGGTGCTGGCCCTCCGGGCCGCCGCGACGGGCGCCCGGGTGGCGGTCGAGACCGGCCGCGCGCAGGCGTGGACGGCGCTCGCGCAGGCCGCGGGCGGCGGACAGCCGTGCATCTCACTGCACGACGTGGGGCGGGTGCCGCCGCAGGGCGCGTCCGCGGGCAGTCCGGTGGTCGTGGTGCGCGACTGCGGCATGCGGCCGCCGCGCGGCCGGGTCGTGTCGGCGCCCTGGCAGTCGGTGGTGACGCTGCTGCCGTATCTGAGCCCGGTCGCGCCCCGGCTCCTCGAGAAGTCGTCGCTGGTCGGCGTGCAGCGGGTCTCTCCCGACGAGGCCGCGCAGATCGGCCGCATCATGAGCCTGCCCCGCCACGAGTACGAGGCGCTGTCCACGCTCGCGGACGGGGTGACCCTCTGGTGCACGACGAGCGACCGCCAGTTCGTCATGACCCAGGCGACCGACGCCGAGACCGGATTGTTGGGCGGCGCGCGCCGGATGGACTGAACGGCGACCGAACGCCATGAAGTTGTTCAAGTACGTCCATTTATGCATCGTTTTGGACAGTCGGGGTTTTCACTCTGTGGCGCGGCCAGGTCACTTGGGGACCGAACCGGGTCACGGAGAGCGGCACGGAGGGGCTGTCGGGCCTGCCCGGGGGCTGCCCGCGCCGATTAGGCTGGAAGGGCCCCGCCCACAACGGCACAAGGGTGCTCGACCACACCAGGAGGCAAAGTGAACGGCGATCGCGACGAGATCCACGGGGGTTGGAATCCGCCCGCCGACGATCAGTCCGACGCGGATCCCGCCGAGATGACGGGTGAGTTCACCATCGACTACACCCCGCCCGCCTGGTACACGCAGAACGCGTCGGGCGGTGCGGGGGCGGGCGGTGCCACTCCCCCGCCGCCCAGCGGCGTACCGCTCCCCGTACCGGGCCTCCCGGCGGGCAGCGGCTTCGAGCCCGGCTGGAACGCGGGGGCTCCGGCGGCGGGGACGGGCATGCCTCCGGCGGGCGCGGGTGCGCCTCCGGCCGGTGCGGGTGTGCCTCCAGTAGGTGCGGCTCCTGTCGGTGCGGCTTCGTCGGGTGGCGGGGTGCCTGCTGGTGGTGCGGCTCCTGTCGGTGCGGGTGTGCCTCCCGTTGGTGCCGTTCCCGTGGCTGGGGCCAGCGCCTCGATGCCCGGCGCTCCGGTGCCGCCCCCCTCGCTGCCCGGTGCTCCGGCGCCTGCCGCCGTTCCCGAGCCTGTCGCCGTGCCCGCGCCCGACGCGTCCCTCGGGGACGTCGAGAGCGGTGCGACCGTGCGCTTCTCCCCCGCCGCGCTCCAGCGCGAGATGGCCGAGCGTGCGGCGGAGGCCTCCGCCGCGTCCGCGACGCCGGACGCCACGGAGGGCGCGAGCGACACGGGTCGGACGCCGGGCGAGGCCCAGGAGCCCGGCTCGGCTCCCGTCGGCACCGTCGAGGACAGCGCCGCGGAGGCCACGGCCGGCGGCGCCTCGGCCGAGTCCGAACCCGCCGCCACGAGCAACGATCCCGCCGAGTCGGCCGACTCGTCGGACGAGACCGGGGCCAGCGCGGAAGGCGCGGCCCCGGCCGTCTCCTCCGACGCCCACGACGAGACCGCCTCCGAAGCGGCCGCCGATGCCGTGGCGCCCCCGGAGGCCGGAGGCGCCGACGCGGACCCGGCTCCGGTCACCGACGCCGAGGCCGCCGGCGGCCCCGCAGTCGCGGACGCCCAGCCCGCCCCGCCCGTCGCTCCCGCCCCCTACCCGCAGGCCGAAGCGCCGCAGGGCTTCGGTCCCGGCGCGGCCCCCGGGCCCCTCCCCGCCGCAGGACCGCAGGCCGGCCCGCAGGCCGGTGCCGGGTTGCCGCCGCTGCCGCCGTCGTTCCAGCCGGCCGCCCCCGGGCCCGCCCAGCAGTGGCCCGCGCAGCCTGCGCCGGGTGCTCAGCCGGCCCCCCAGGCCGCGCCGTTGCCGCCCGCCGCCGCCTGGCCGCCGCCCGCGGCCCCCGGCGCGCCCGGCACCGTACCGCCGCAGGCCCAGCCGCAGCCCCAGCCGCCCGGCTCCTACGGCTACCCGCAGGCTCCGCAGGCCCCCCAGCAGCCCGCGCCCCAGGGCGGCTACGGCTTCCCGCAGCCCGGGACGCCTCCGCAGCAGGGCGGTTACGGCTACCCGCAGGGCCCAGGCGGACAGTCCGCGCCCCCCGGTGGCGTACCGCCGCAGGCCCAGGTGCCGGGCGGCGGTTACGGCTACCCGCACCCCGCCGCCGTACCCCCGCAGCCCCCCGCCCCCCAGCCGCCGCACGACACGCACCCGCCGGTCGACCCGCGGACCGGGGCCGCCTGGCCCTCGCCCGTGACGCACGATCAGCGCGAGCGGTCCGTGCCGGGCGCGCCCCTCGGGTACAACGCGGCCGTGGAGCTCTCCTCCGACCGGCTTCTTCGCAACAACAAGCAGAAGCCCAAGTCCAGCCGGAACCCGAGCGGTGCCGCCGCCCGTTTCAAGCTCGGCGGGAAGAAGGAGGAGGCGGAGCGGCAGCGCAAGCTGGAGCTGATCCGTACGCCGGTCCTCTCCTGCTACCGGATCGCGGTCATCTCGCTCAAGGGCGGTGTCGGCAAGACCACGACGACGACCGCGCTCGGCGCGACCCTGGCGACCGAGCGGCAGGACAAGATCCTGGCGATCGACGCCAACCCGGACGCCGGCACCCTGGGCCGCCGAGTGCGGCGCGAGACCGGGGCGACCATCCGCGACCTGGTGCAGGCGATCCCGTACCTCCACTCGTACATGGACATCCGCCGCTTCACCTCGCAGGCGCCGTCCGGTCTCGAGATCCTCGCCAACGACGTGGACCCGGCCGTCTCGACGACCTTCAACGACGAGGACTACCGGCGGGCGATCGACGTCCTCGGCAAGCAGTACCCGATCATCCTCACGGACTCGGGTACGGGTCTGCTGTACAGCGCCATGCGCGGGGTGCTCGACCTCGCCGATCAGCTGATCATCATCTCCACGCCCTCCGTGGACGGCGCCTCCAGCGCGTCGACGACGCTGGACTGGCTCTCCGCGCACGGTTACGCGGACCTGGTGCAGCGCTCGATCACGGTCATCTCCGGAGTCCGCGAGACCGGCAAGATGATCAAGGTCGAGGACATCGTGCAGCACTTCCAGACGCGCTGCCGCGGTGTCGTGGTCGTCCCCTTCGACGAACACCTGTCGGCCGGTGCCGAGGTGGACCTCGACATGATGCGGCCGAAGACCCGGGAGGCGTACTTCCACCTCTCGGCGATGGTGGCCGAGGACTTCGTACGGGCCCAGCAGGCGCAGGGGCTGTGGACGGGTGACAACCAGGGCGCGATGCCTCCGCACATGGCCCCGCCGATGCCGGGCCACCCGATGCCGGGCCACCCGATGCCGGGGCAGCCCATGCCGGGGCAGCCCATGCCGGGGCAGCCCATGCCGGGGCAGCCGATGCCCGGACAGCAGGTGCCGGGGCAGCAGGTGCCGGGGCAGTTCGCGCCCGGACAGCCCGTACCGGGTCAGCCGTACGGTGGCCCGCCGGCGCCCGGACAGCCCGTGCCCGGCCAGCCGTACCCGCCCCAGCAGCCCTACGGACAGCCGCCGGCGCCCGGTCAGCCCTACGGCGCGCAGCCGATGCCCGGTCAGCCGTACGGAGCCGCGCCCGCCCCCGGTCAGCCGTACGGAGCTCCGCCGGCCCCGGGTCAGCCGTACGGAGCACAGCCCGCGCCCGGACAGCCGTTCGGCGCGCCCCCCGGGCAGCCCGGCATGCCCCAGGGCTGGCAGCAGCCGACGCCCGGTCAGCCGCTGCCCCCGCAGGCCGATCCGCAGGATCACGGCACCGGTCCCGCGCCGGGGCAGGACCAGGGACAGCCCCAGGTCCCGCCGCCGCACTGGCACCAGCAGCAGCCCCCGCAGGCTCCGCCAGCCCCTCAGCAGTAAGGCGTCACAGGAGTAGACCAATGAGGCCCCGTACCGGTCCCCCGGTACGGGGCCTCTTGGCATTCCCGCAGCCCACACGGGGTTTGAGGGATCGTTGACGACGGCAGACCACCGCTGATACACCTTCGCTTCACCCATCGTCAGCCCAAGATCCACGACAGATCCCCCGACGCGAGGTCACGTCCCATGGTCATGGTCACGAAGGCTCCACCCCGTCCCGCCCCCGCCCGCAGAGCGCTCCACCTGCTGCTCGCCTCCGGTGTCACCGCCGTCTCGCTCGTGGCCGTCCCCGGTACCGCCGCCGCGGCGGACGACAAGCGGCCCGCGAGGAACACGCTCACCGTCGCCGTCTCGCAGAGCATCGACTCGCTGAGCCCGTTCCTCGCGCAGAAGCTCACCTCGACCAGCATCCACCGGCTGGCCTACGAGTACCTCACCAACTACGACGCGAAGGACGCCCGTCCGATCCCGGGCCTGGCGACCGCGTGGACCTCCTCGCCGGACAAGCTGACGTGGACGTACACGATCCGCGAGGACTCGACCTGGTCCGACGGGAAGCCGGCCACCGCGGAGGACGCGGCCTGGACCTTCAACAAGATGATGACCGACCCGAACGCCGCCACCGCCAACGGCAGCTTCACGGCCAACTTCGCCGAGGTCACCGCGCCCGACCCGCGGACGCTCGTCATCCGCCTGAAGAAGCCCCAGGCGACGATGACGGCGCTCGACGTGCCGATCGTGCCCAAGCACGTCTGGGAGAAGGTCGGCGACTTCTCGAAGTTCAACAACGACAAGCAGTTCCCCATCGTGGGCAACGGGCCGTTCGTCGTCACGGACTTCAAGGTCGACCAGTACATCAAGCTCGAACCGAACAAGAAGTTCTGGCGGGGCGCACCGAAGTTCGACGAGCTGGTGTTCAAGTACTACAAGGACGGTGACGCCGCCGTCGCCGCCCTCCAGAAGGGCGAGGTGTCCTTCGTACCGAACCTGACGCCCGCCCAGGCCGCCGCGCTCAAGACGCAGAAGGACATCAAGGTCAACGACGCCCCCGGCCGCCGCTTCTTCGCCATCGCCACCAACCCGGGCGCGAGGGCCAAGGACGGGAAGACGTTCGGCAACGGCCACAAGGCGCTGCTCGACCCGGCGGTGCGCAGGGCGCTCTTCCTCGCCGTCGACCGGACGACCATCGTCGACAAGGTCTTCCAGGGCCACGCCGTCGAGGGCGAGGGCTACATCCCGCCGCGCTTCGGCTCGTACTTCTGGAAGCCGGAGGGCGCACAGAAGCGGGCCTACGACCCCGTCGAGGCGGCGAAGGTCCTCGACGCGGCCGGCTACCGGAAGAACGCCGAGGGCAAGCGGGTCGGCAAGGACGGCAAGCCGCTGGACTTCCGCATCCTGTGCCACGCCACCGACCCGAACGACAAGGCGATCGGCAAGTACCTCCAGGAGTGGTGGGGCAAGCTCGGCATCGGTCTGAAGGTCGAGTGCCTGGACAGCGTCTCCGATCCTTGGGTCAAGGGCGACTACGACCTCGCCTTCGACGGCTGGTCGGTCAACCCCGACCCGGACTACGTCCTGTCGATCCACACCTGCGGCACGCTCCCCGCGACGCCGAAGGACTCCGGGGCCACCGACAACTTCATCTGCGACAAGGAGTTCGACGGGCTCTACGCGCAGCAGTCGGTGGAGTACGACGCCGCCAAGCGGGCGGATCTGGTGAAGCGGATGCAGTCCCGGCTGTACGACACGGGGTACATGAACGTCATGGCCTATCCGAACGCCCTCGAGGCGTACCGCACGGACCAGATCGCGTCCATCACGACCATGCCCGAGGCCGCCGGAAACCTGTGGGGGCAGGACGGCTACTGGAGCTGGTGGTCGGCCACGCCCGCGGCCAGGGCCGCCGGCTCCGACAGCGGCTCGTCCACCGGGGTGATCGTCGGCATCGGCGCCGCCGTGGTGGTCGTGGTCGGCGTCGGCATCGTCCTCGGTCTGCGCCGCCGCTCCACCGCCGACGACCGCGAGTAGGACGTGACGACGGCAAGCACCGCCGCCGACGTGCCGCGGGCCGAGAAGGCCCGCGTCACGGACGGCGCACCCCGCACCGGTTCCTCCCTCGGCTACCTCCGCCACGCGGCGGGGAAGCTGGGCGGCGCGCTCGTCTCGCTCTTCGCCGTTCTCGTCACCAGCTTCTTCCTCTTCCGGATCATCCCCGGTGACCCGGTGAAGGCGATGACGCACGGCGTGCCCACCACGGCCGAACAACTCGCGACGCTCCGGCGTCAGTTCGGCCTCGATCTGCCGTTGTGGCAGCAGTTCACCGACTACTGCGCCAAGGCGCTGAGCGGTGACCTCGGCACCTCGTTCCAGTTCCGCACCCCCGTCGGGGAGCTGATCGCGGAGAAGCTTCCGGCGACCCTGCTGCTCACCGGCGTCGCCGTGGTGATCTACTCGGCGCTCGGGCTCTGGCTCGGCACCCGCTCGGCCTGGCGCCACGGCGGACTCGGCGACAAGCTGAACACCGGGATCGCGCTGACCCTGTGGTCGGTGCCCTCGTTCTGGCTCGGGCTGCTGCTCATCATCGTGTTCTCCGTCGGCATGGGGCCGATCCCGGGGCTCTTCCCGACCGGCGGCATGGAGTCGGGGACCGGCGAGACCGGTTTCGCGTACGTCCTCGACGTCGCCCACCATCTGGTGCTGCCCGTCGTCACGCTCGTGGCGGTCGGCTACGCGCAGACCCTGCTCGTGATGCGTTCCTCGCTGCTCGACGAGATGGGCGGCGACTATCTGACCACCGCGCGGGCGAAGGGGCTGCGCGACGACGCCGTGCGGCGCCGGCACGCCGTGCCGAACGCGCTCCTGCCGACCGTCACCATGATCTTCATCAATCTGGGCCATGTGGCGGCCGGGTCGATCCTGGTGGAGACGGTGTTCTCCTGGCCGGGGCTCGGCGGGCTGTTCTACCAGGCGCTCAGCGTGCCGGACCTGCCGCTCGTGCAGGGCCTGTTCGTGGTGTTCGCCGGAGCGATGATCCTGATGAACCTGATCGCCGACCTGCTCTATCCGCTGCTCGACCCCCGGGTGGGCCGATGACCTCCACGCAACCGACGGCCCCGTCGGCGTCATCACTGGTATGGGAACGCCGCCGGCGCTCGGTGACCCGCTTCTGGAAGGCGTACCGCACCCACCGCGCCGGCCTCTACGGCCTCGCCGCCCTCACGCTGATCGTGCTGCTCGCCCTCACCGCCCCGCTGCTCGTCGGCGCCGACGTGCAGTCGGTGACGAAGGCCACCGGCGCGGCCCTGGAGGCTCCGAGCATGGAATTCCCCCTGGGCACCGACCAGTTCGGGCGTTCGCTGCTCGGTCTGCTGATCTGGGGAGCACGGATCTCGCTGCTCGTCGGTCTGCTCGCGGCGGCCCTCTCGGTCGCCATCGGCACCCTGGTGGGGATCGTCGCCGGACATTACGGCGGCTGGTTCTCGACCGTCGTCATGCGGATCACCGACTGGTTCCTGGTGATGCCGACCCTGGTCCTCGCGATCGTGCTCGCCACCGTCATGTCCCGTTCGATGTGGACGGTGGTCCTGGCGATCGGCGTGACCTCCTGGCCGACCACCGCCCGCCTGGTGCGGGCGCAGACGATCGCGGTCGAGTCCCGCCCGTACATCGAGCGGGCGACCGCGCTCGGCGGCGGCCACGGGCACGTCATGAGCCGGCATGTGCTGCCGAACGTGATGCCGCTGGTGCTCGCCCAGACCACGCTCGGCATCTCCACCGCCATCCTCACCGAGGCGACCCTCGCCTTCCTCGGGCTCGGTGATCCGACGGTGGTCTCCTGGGGCGGGATGCTCCAGGACGCGCGCGAGGCGGGCGCGGTCTCCTCCGGGCACTGGTGGTACCTGGCCCCGCCCGGCATCGCCATCGCCCTGGTCGCGCTGGCGTTCACCCTGTGCGGCCGCGCGGTCGAGTCCGTGCTCAACCCGAAGCTGGGGGTGGGGCGATGAGCCTCCTCGACGTACGGGACCTGTGGGTGACGTACGGCTCGGGCGCGTCCGCCGTGCCTGCCGTACGCGGGGTCGACCTGACCCTGGAGGCGGGCAGCAAGCTGGGGGTGGCGGGCGAGTCCGGCTGCGGCAAGTCCACGCTGGCGCTCGCGCTGCTGCGGCTCCTGCCGGCCTCGGCGCGGATCGAGGGCCGGATCCTGCTCGACGGCGACGACGTCCTCACCATGACGTGGGGGCGGCTCCGGGCCGTGCGCTGGGCGGGCACGTCGATCGTCTTCCAGGGCGCGATGCACTCGCTCAACGCGGTGCACCGGGTCGGGGACCAGATCGCGGAGCCGCTGCTCGTCCACGGCCACGCGACCCCGGCGGCCGCCCGCAGGCGCGCCGGGGAACTCCTCGAACACGTCGGGCTGCCCGCCGCGCGGGCGGCCGCCTATCCGCACGAGCTGTCCGGCGGGCAGCGGCAGCGCGTGATGATCGCGATGGCCCTGGCCTGCGATCCCCGGCTGATCGTCGCGGACGAGCCGACGACCGCGCTCGACGTGATGATCCAGGCGCAGATCCTGCGGCTGATCGAGCGGCTCGTCGCCGAGCAGTCCATCAGCCTCCTGATGATCAGCCACGACCTGGCGGTCCTCGCCGACACCTGCGACCGGCTGGCCGTGATGTACGCGGGGCGGGTCGTCGAGGAGGGGCCGGCGCGGGCGGTGTACGAGGCCGCCGAGCACCCGTACGGACGCGCGCTGTCCTCGGCGTTCCCGCGCGTCGGGGACCTCGCGTCCCGGCGGGCGCCGCGCGGCCTGCCGGGTGACCCGCCGGATCCGGCGGACCTGCCCGGCGGCTGCGCCTTCCATCCGCGCTGCCCGGTGGCGGTGGCCGGCTGCGGGGAGCTCGACCAGGAACTGCGGCAGGCGGGCGCCGGTCACCGGGCCGCCTGCGTCCATGTGGGGAGCACGTCATGAGTACGGAGACATCCGCGAGGCCGCTGCTGTCGGCGCGCGGGCTGCACGTCGCCTTCCCGGGGCGGCGGGGCGCGCCGACCGCGCGCGCGGTCGACGGGGTGGACCTGGACATCGGCGCGGGCGAGATCGTGGCCCTCGTCGGGGAGTCGGGCTGCGGAAAGACGACGCTCGCGCGCTCGTTGCTCGGCCTTGTCCGGCCCACGTCGGGGACGGTCGCCTTCGACGGGCAGCCGCTCGGGTATTCGTCCGGGGCCCTCAAGGCCTACCGGCGGCGGGCGCAGCTGGTCCTCCAGGACCCGAGCGGTTCGCTGAACCCCCGGCACACCGTGTACGACGCGGTGGCGGAGGGGCTGCGGATCCACGGGGTCCACCGATCGGGGCTCGACGAGCGGGAGGCGGTCGCTGGGGCCCTCGCGCGGGCCGGGCTTCGCCCGCCTGAGCGGTTCTTCCTGCGTTATCCGCACGAGCTGTCCGGCGGGCAGCGGCAGCGGGTGGTCATCGCGGGCGCGCTGGTCCTGGAGCCCGAGCTCATCGTCGCGGACGAGCCGGTGGCCTCCCTCGACGCGTCCGTGCGGGGCGAGATCCTGGCGCTGCTGCTGCGCCTGCGGGACGAACTCGGCCTGTCGGCCCTGATGGTGACGCACGATCTGGGGCTCGCGTGGAACATCGCGGACCGGGTGGCGGTGATGTACCTGGGCCGGGTCGTGGAGACCGGCACGGTGGAGTCCGTACTGACCCGGCCGCAGCACCCGTACACCCGGGCGCTGCTTTCGGTGCTCCCGGAGTCCGGGGGCGCGCCGGTGGTGCTGACCGGTGAGCCCCCGGACCCGTCCCGCATCCCTTCCGGCTGCCGCTTCCACGTCCGCTGTCAGGTCCTCGCGTCGGGCGAGGCGGCGGCGGTCGCGGACAGCTGCCGGGGTGAGGGGCTGCCGGTCCTGGGTGGCGGCGGGGCACAGGAGGTGGCCTGCCACTGGGTGCGGCGGCAGGCCGTGGTCTGAGCCGTCCGGCTCAGTGGCCGCCGGGCTTCGCGGCGGGCCAGGCCGCCGAGTCCGCCGTGTCGGCCGCGTCGGCCATGTCCGCCGGGTCAGCCGGGCCTGCCGAGTCCGCCGGGCCCGCCGGGCCTGCCGAGTCCGCCGGGCCCGCCGGGTCAGCCGAGCCCGCCGGGTCCGCAGCGTCAGCCGGCTTCGCGGGCTTCGCCCCGCCGTTCGTGGGCGGCGCCTTCGGCAGGATCTCGCAGGAGCTGATGGACGTCCGGGTGGAGACCGACTTCACCGTGCAGGTGTCCTTGCCGACACCGGCGTCCACGGAGCCCCAGTGCGGGCCGACGGTCAGGACCGCGCCGCCGGGGCCGCTGATCCGGTCGTTCCCGGGTCCGGCCTGGATGAGGCCGCCGGACTCGGGGCCGAGGCCCGCCGCCTCGATCTCGTCGTCCTCGCTGCCGCCGAGGACCCGGCCGGAGAAGTCGATCGTGCCGACCTTGATGGTGTCGATGCCGTCGTTGCCGGTGACGATGCCACCGCCCCGGTTGAACTTGCCGGGCGCGCCGGTGACCGAACCGGTGGTGATCTTGTCGTTGCCGTCGTCGCCGTGGACGACCGCGCCGTGCGTCGCGCCGTCGCCGGCGACGGTGGCGACCTTGATGATGTCGTTGCCCCTGTTGCCCCGGACCATGCTGGAGGCGTTCTGGGGCACGAGGTGCTTGGCGCGGATGACGTCGTCGCCCTCGCCGCCCATCACGGCCGAGTCGATGACCAGGCCGCGTACCTCGATCATGTCGTTCCCGTCGCCGCCCCAGACGGTGACGTTCTCCAGGTCGCTGTCGCAGAAGATGTGGTCGTCGCCCTTGGTGCCGTTCACGATCTCACCGGGCGGGGCGGAGACGCCGTTCACCCAGCACTGGTGCATCGGTACCCGGACGGCTGGCGGTGCGGACGCCTCGGCGGGCGCGCCGGCGAGCGTGGCGGCGGCCGCTCCGGCGAGCAGCGCGGTGAACGCGGCGGAGCCTCGCAGGGCCTTGTGGCGCTTGCTGCGGCGGGGCGGTGGCGTGGCGGACATACGGCTCTCCTCTGCTGGGGCGGTTCTGTGGACACGGCGTCCGGGGTGCTCGTACGCGGACGGGTCGTCGCGCCCGTCGTCATACGTGGTGGTCGGTGCACAGGGGTCGGTGGTGTTCGGTGCACAGGGGCGGTGGTGGTCGGCGCTCAGGCGGCCGTGCGGGCGGGCTGGAACGGCGGCGAATAGCCCACGATGCGGCGGGTGCCGAGGCTCGGCTGGGGCGAGACCGGGGCGTTCGTCCACCGGCCGAGGCACATCTCGGCGGTGATCCCGGGGCCGAAACCGGCGAGGATGCCCCGCGCGCCCTCGGGCTGCCCGCCCTCGTCGAAGAGGCGGCGGACGGCGTCGAGGACCACGGCGCTGGCGATGTTGCCGTACTCCGTCAGCGTGGCGCGGCTGAACCGGAAGGCCTCCGGGGGCACTTCGAGGAAGCGGCTCAGGTCGTCGAGGATGCGCGGCCCGCCGGCGTGGATGATGTAGAAGTCCAGCTCTCCGGCGTCCCAGCCGTGTGCTCCCGCGATCTCGCGGAGCGCCGGGGCCAGCGGCTCCATCGTGGTGGGCACCCGCTTGTCGAGGAGGAAGTGGAAGCCGGTGGCGCGGACGCTGTAGGCGATCCAGTCCTCGGTGTCGGGCACGAGGTGGGAGCTGTTGCGCTCCAGGGCGATCCCGGTGCCGCCCCGGCCGCGCACCACGGCGGCGGCGACGGCGTCTCCGAAGAGGCCGTTGGAGAGCAGCGAGCCGACCCCGAGGTCGGTGGGCTGGTAGCAGAGCGAGCAGAACTCGCAGGCCACGATGAGGACGTTGGCGTCGGGGTAGGCGGTGCAGAAGTCGTGCGCCCGGTTGATCGCCGCTCCACCGGCGGCGCAGCCGAGCTGTGCGATGGGGACCTGGCGGGTGTGGCTGGGGAAGCCCATGGTGTTGATCAGCCAGGCGGTCAGCGAGGGCATCATGAAGCCCGTGCACGACACGTAGACGATCATGTCGATGTCCGCCGGGCGCAGCGCCGCGTTGTCCAGTGCCTCCCGGACGACCGCGGGGACCCGCGCCTTGGCCTCCCGCTCGTAGCGGATGTTGCGTTCCTCGAAGCCGGGGTGCTTCAGGGTCTCCTCGATGGGCTGGACGATGTGCCGCCGGGTCACCCCGGTGTTGCCGATCAGGCGCAGCGCCAGGGCCAGTTGGGGATGCCCCTCATGGTGTGAGCGGGCGAGGTCGAGGGTTTCCTCCATCGTGATCACGTGCTCGGGCACGGACACTGCGGGCTTGCACAAAGTCACCACGACACTCGCTCCTTCGTCTCGTTCGCGTGAACTGCGCCCACACTCACCCGGTGATCGCGACCCCGCAACCGCGAACGCGACCGGACGTTTACGCTGAGTGAGGGTCCGGGCCGCTGTGGGGTGCTCCGTCCGGGGGGCAGTCGACGCTCGGCGTATCGCTGCCGTCCACCGCCGGGAACAGCCACCACATGACCCCCGAGACGACCACCGAACCCGCGCCGCCCCCGCCCGCCCGTACCTGGGCCGTCGACGACCTCCCCGCCCTCGCCTTCGACCCGCTGCTCACCGAGCTCCTCGACAAGGAGCCCGTCGCCCGCATCCGGCTGCCGTTCACCGCGGAGAACGAGGCCTGGCTGGTGACGCGGTACGAGGACGTGCGCGCGGTGACCTCCGACCCCCGGTTCAGCCGGACGGCGCTGCTCGACCAGCAGGTCACCAAGATGACCGGCCACATGGTGGCCTCGAAGGCCGCCCTCAACTACGCCGATCCGCCGTACCACACCCAGCTGCGCAAGGCGGTGACCAAGGCCTTCACCGGACAGAGCACCAAACGGCTGCGGCCGCTGGCCCAGGCGAGCGCCGACCGCTTCCTGGACGCGATGGAGGCGGCCGGCCGGCCCGCCGACCTGATGAAGCACCTGCACGGCCCGCTGCCGATGGCGGTGGTGTGCGACCTGCTCGGCGTCCCCGAGGAGGACCGGGCGGAGCTTGCCTCCTGGCCCGACCTCATCCTGTCGTCGGGCCCCGGCCCCGAGAGCAGCCGGGCCGCGAAGGCCCAGATCCACGGCTACATCACCCGGCTGCTCGACCGGCGGCGCGCCGAGCCGCAGGACGATCTGGCGGGGGCGCTCGCGGAGTCCCTCGCGGAGGGCAGGATCAACGCCGACGAGGCCGTCTCGCTGGCCATGGCGATCCTGATCAGCGGCGCCCACGCGGTACGGAACAACAGCGCCAACATGGTGTACGTGCTCCTCACCCGGCCGGAGCTCGCGGACCGGCTGCGCGCCGAGCCGGAGCTGCTCCCGCAGGCCGTGGACGAGCTGCTGCGCTGGATCCCGCACCGCAACGGCGTCGGGCTGCCGCGGATCGCGACGGAGGACGTCGAGATCGGCGGGGTGACCATCCGGGCGGGTGAGGCGGTGTACGCCTCCTACCTCGCGGCCAACCGCGACCCGGAGGCCTTCGAGGACCCGCACACCCTCGACTTCGACCGCGAGGGCATCGGGCACGTGTCCTTCGGGCACGGGCCGCACCACTGCATGGGCGCGATGCTCACCCGCATGGAGTCCGAGGTCATGCTGTCGACGCTGCTGCGGCGCTATCCGGGGCTGCGTCTCGCGGGGAGCCCCGAGGACGTGGTGTGGCAGTCGAAGGGGCTGATCCGCGGCCCGAAGGAACTCCTCGTCACCTGGTGAAGGGCGGTACCGCCGAGCGGGCGCCCTCCGGCCGGAGGGCGCCCGCTCGGTCGCGTGAGTCTCAGACCGTCGGGTGGTGCTCCCGGTCGTACGCCTCGGTCAGCTCCCGGCAGCGCTTCACGTCGCCCGCCATCGCCTGGAGCAGGTCGTCCAGGGTGTCGAACTTGAGCATCCCGCGTACGTACTCCAGGAAGTCCACGGCCACGTGCAGCCCGTACAGGTCGAGGCCCTCGCGGTCGATCGCGTACGCCTCCACCGTCCGCTCCGTGCCGTCGAACTGCGGGTTCGTGCCGACCGAGATGGCCGCCGGCATCCGCTCCCCCGCGGCCGTCAGCCAGCCCGCGTAGACGCCGTCCGCCGGGATCGCGGTGTGCGGGAGGGTCTCGACGTTGGCCGTGGGGAAGCCGAGCTCGCGGCCGCGCTGCGCGCCGCGGACCACGATGCCCTCGACCCGGTGCGGTCGGCCCAGGATCTCGGCCGCCCCGGTCAGGTCGCCCTCGCCGACGAGCCGGCGGGTGAGGGTCGAGGAGAAGGGCTGCCCGCCGCCTGCGGTGCCGCTGACGTACAGGTCGATGACCTCGACCTCGTAGTCGTAGGTGGCGCCGAGCTCGGTCAGGAAGGCGACGTTCCCGGCGGCGCGGTGCCCGAAGCGGAAGTTGGGGCCCTCGATGACGGCCTTGGCGTGCAGCTTGTCGACGAGGACCTTGACGATGAAGTCGGCCGGGGACAGCTGGGAGAACTCGGCGGTGAACGGCAGCACGAGCACCGCGTCCACACCGAGGCCGGCCATCAGCTCGGCACGCCGGTGGTGCGGGGCGAGCAGCGGCGGATGGCTGCCCGGCCGTACGACCTCGGAGGGGTGCGGGTCGAAGGTGACCACGACGGACGGCACGCCGAGCTCACGGGCGCGCTCGACGGCCCGCCCGATGATCAGCTGGTGCCCGCGGTGCACACCGTCGTAGGAGCCGATGGTGACGACGCTGCGTCCCCAGTCCTGGGGAATGTCCTCCAAGCCACGCCAGCGCTGCACTGTGACCGCTCCTCGTCCGCCTGTTCGCCGATTACGCAGGTCTAAGACTGCCATGCCCACGGCCGTCGGCTCGCATCGGCATGGAAGTGCCGTGGTCCCGCAGCGCCTGGAGGCTGTCGGGACCGAGCAGCGGCACCCAGTCGGCGGGGGCGGCGACCGTCCACCGGGCGATCAGCACGGCGAACGGTGGCCGGGCCCGGGCGAGTCCCGCGAGGGCCGCGTCGAGCCGCCGCGCGCCTTCGGGGGTACGGGCCCACAGGGCGCCGACCCGGTGCGTGAGCTCCCTTGTACGCGGCTCGCTGCGGCGCTCCGCGCCCTCGGCCGCGGCCGTCAGGAGGGCGTCCAGGACGGTGAACTCCCCCGTCTCGGCCTCGTACCGCTCGTGTTCGAGGAGTACGTCGAGCAGCTCGGCCCGCAGATGGCGGGAGGCGCCGGTGCCGGGGGCGGCGAGGACGGGCGCGAGGGCGCGGCGGACCGGGGCGGGGCGGCCCCGGATGAGCCCGGCGACCAGCGGGAAGAGGACTGCTCGCGCCGCCGGGCCGTCCTCGAAGCGGCGGTCGACGAAGTCGGCGACGTGCCCGGCGCCCTCGGGGTGGCGGGCGACGTAGTCGCGGACGAGGGCGGCGACCCGGCGGGCGAGTGCGGGCGTGTCGACCTCCGCGAGGGCGCGCAGCACGGCGGCCGGGGCCTCGCCCGTGCCGTGCAGCCGGTCCCGGAGGGCGGCGAGCACGGGCCCGGGGTCGGCCGCCAGCGCTTCGACGAGGGCGGCGGCGGGCACCCGGGGTTCGGCGAGGGCGCGGGGCAGATGGCGGGCGCGGGTGTGCGGGTCGCGGATCAGGAGGGCGAGGGCGGCGCCGTGGAGGGCCTGGTCGCCGGGGCGGGCGAGCAGGGCGAGGGCGGCGTAGCGGAGGAGTTCGCGGTCGGCGGATGTGGTGGCGTGACCGGCGACGAGGTGGCCGTACGTGGCGGCGGCGACGCGCCGCTCCGGGCGTCCGTCGTCGTGGGCCCACCGGTCGACGGCCCGGCAGACGGCGGCGGGCTCGTCCTCGGCGAGGGCGGCGAGGAGGCCCTCGGCGAGGGGGTGGGCGGTGGCGACGAGCGCCTCGCACAGGTCGTCGACGGCGAGGGCCCGATGGGTGTGCAGCAGGGCCTGGGCGGCGGTGGCGACGGTCGCGTGCGGGGCGGCGGGAAGAGGGCGGTCGTCGCCGAACCAGCGGCAGAGGAGCGGCTGGACGCCCCGGGGGTCGGCGGCGAGCATCCCCGCGACGGCGTCGAGACTCCGCTCGCCGCCGGTCTCCCGGGCGGGCGGCGGGTCGGCGGGCACGAGCCGCCGCAGCAGGTCGATCCGCTCGTCCTCCCCGAGCGGAAGCCCCTGCCAGAACTCCGGCCCGAACGCGGCGAACACGACGTGCCGCTCGGCCAGGCCCCCGATCCGGTCGGCGAGCAGCCGCAGAGCGGGCAGATACGGCCGGGGGTCGGGCAACCGACGCACGCTCTCCCTGAACAACCGCGAGGCCCACCAGGGCCCGTCGTCCCGGGCGCCTCGGTCCTCCTCCGCGAACCGGCCCAGGGCCTCCACGAGCACGGCGAGGCGGGGGGCGAGGGCGGCCGGGCCGCGCTCGTGGTGGAGCAGCAGCAGCGACTGGAGCACCGGGCCGATGCGGTGACGCGGCACCGGCGGCGCCGCGGCCGGCGGGCGCGGGGACGTCGCCCCGTCGTGGGTCCGCTGCGGGGGAACGGCGGCGAGCGCGCGGTGCCGGCCCGTGCCGGGCGCGACGGGGGCGGGCGCGGTCGGGTTGCCCGGCCCTTCCGGCGCCGGGGCGGCGGGGCCGGGGAGGAGAAGCGCGTGCAGGGCCCCGTCCAGGTCCAGGTGCGCCGCCTGCACCCAGTCCGCGAGTTCCTCGTGGGCGAAGCGGTAGCCGGAGCCCGCGGGGACGAGCAGGCCCTCGGTGAGGACGGCCGAGGCCCAGCCGTCCCGCCAGGGGAAGAGCTCCTCGAAGGAGGGCCGGTCGAGGACGCCGTGCCCCGGGCCGAGGCACCGCCGGGCCGCCTCGTGGACCTGGCCGGTGACGCGCGCGGCGAGCCGGCGTACGGCGGCCCCCCGGACGAGTGGCCGGGAGCCCGCCGCGATCCGGACGGCGATCCGCAGGCACAGGAGGTCCAGGTAGGCGGTGAAGATCTCCTCGCGGCCGGGCCGCCCCGGCACGTCGCCGGGCAGCGCGGCCCGTACCTCCGCGAGCAGCCGCAGCGCGAGCGGGTGGCGGGCGTCGGCCTCGGCGAGGTCCTTCTCCCGGAGGCCGTACCCCTCGCGTACGGCCCGTGCCTCCGTCGCGGTGTACGGGCCGAGGACGAGGGCGGCGGGTGTTCCGTCCTCGGCACCGGTCGCGGGCCGGTGCGGCGCGCCCGGGGTGTAGAGGGCGCCGGCCAGTTCCCAGTGCTCGGGCCGGCAGGCGGTGACGAGCCGGACGTGGTGGGCGCGGAGCCAGTCCTCGGTGGCCGCCGTCCAGTCGGCGAGCCGGTGGGCGAGGAGCGGCGGCATCTCCTCGGGGCCGTCGAGGACGACGAGGAGCGGGCGGCCCGCCTCGTGGGCGAGGGCGGCGGCCCGTTCCGGGGTGGCGGCCGTGGTGTCGCCGAGCGCCCCGGAGGCGGCGACGATACGGCCCGCCTGGTGCAGGGCGCGGCCGACTGCGTCGGCCACCGAGCGGTCCTCGTCGCGCAGGTCGGCGCCGCGCAGCCGCACGGTGGGGGCCGGTGCGACGCCCTGGGCGCGGCGGGCGCAGAGGGCGGCGAGGGCCGTGGTGCGGCCGGTGCCGGGGGCGCCGACGAGCGCGAGGACCGGGGCGTCTCCTGCGGTGAACCGGGCGAACTCACGGACGCACTCGGGGCGTTCGACCGGCTCGGGCCAGTGCTCGGCCTCCCGTACGGGTCCGGTGGAGGTGGCGGTGAGCTCCAGGATCCCGGCGAGGTTGAGGTCGGGCCCGTAGGCGGGGACGGTCGCCGCGTTGCGCTGGAGGAGGGCGGTCAGGGGGCCTTCGGGCCGGAGCGATGCCACGAGGGGCACCGCGTATCCGGCGGCTTTCCGGTGGCCGTGCAGGGCGGTGCCGAGGACGGCGAGGACGGTGCCGGTGGTGGTGTCGAGGACGGGGCCGCCGGCGGCGTCTCCGCCGAGCCTGAGGGCCTCCGCGCCCTCGGTGCCGATGGCGAGTTCGAGGGCGTCGGCGAGGGCGTGGAAGCGGTCCGCGGCGGCGTACGTGACGGTGGCGGGACCGAGCACCCGCGCCTCGCGCCAGCCGTGGGCGGCGATCCGTACGTACGTGCCGGGTTCGATCTCGGGGCGGGTCGCGAGCGGCAGCGGGCGGACACCGAGTCCTTCGGTCCGTACGAGGGCGAGGCCGCTCTCCGGCAGGGCTGTGACGGCCTCGGCCTCGGCGAGCCAGCTCCGGTCGCCGGGGGCGTGCAGGAGGACACGGCTGAGCCCGTCGACGGCTTCGTGACTGGTGACGACCGTTCCGTGGTGGTCGGCGAGGAAACCGGTGCCGCGCGCCCGGCCCGCCAGATCGCAGATCCGTACCAGCGTCGCCAGGTCCCCGCGTCCCATGGTGACGACGGTAGGTGGCCGTGATCACTCGGAGGCGCAGGAGGGCCGAACACGCCCCCTGGCGCTCCCCCGTTCACTCCGAGCGCCTCCCCGAAGGGGTGATTCTTCGGAGTTCCGCCGGACATGCTCTGCCGGGGGAACGACGTGGGGCGGGCACGCGCGCGTGCCCGCCCCACAGAAGCGTCGAAGCCGGTCGGTTCAGCCGAAGACGGCGAGGCTCTTGGCCTTGCCCCGCTGGTCCTCGACCAGCGCGAGCAGCTTCCCTTCAGGGCCGAAGACGGCGACCGGTCCCGCCGGGTACGCCGGCATCTCCAGACGGACGCCGTTGAGCAGCAGCCCGGCCCGCTTCTCGTCGACGTCCCACCGGGGGAACGCCGCCGTGGCCGCGTCGGCGACCGGCATGACCGTGAGCTCCTCCTGGAGCTGGTCGAGCGTCTTCGCCGAGTCCAGCTTGTACGGGCCGACCCGGGTGCGGCGCAGCGCGGTCAGGTGCCCGCCCACGCCGAGTCCGGCGCCGAGGTCCCGGGCGAGCGCCCGGATGTACGTACCGGAGGAGCAGACGACGGAGACGACCAGGTCGACGACGGGGGTGCCGTCCTCGGCGGTGGCCTCACGGACGTCGTACACCCGGAAGGAGGAGACGGTGACCGGACGGGCCGGGATCTCGAACTCCTCGCCGCCGCGTACGCGCGCGTACGACCGCTTGCCGTCGATCTTGATCGCGGAGACCTTCGACGGCACCTGCATGATCGCGCCGGTCAGCTCGGCGACGCCCGCGTCGATTCCTTCGCGGGTGACCTTCGAAGCGTCGACCGACGCCGTGATCTCGCCCTCCGCGTCATCGGTGATCGTCGTCTGGCCCAGGCGGATGGTGCCCAGGTACTCCTTCTCGGTCAGCGCGAGGTGACCGAGGAGCTTGGTCGCCCGCTCCACGCCGAGGACGAGGACGCCGGTGGCCATGGGGTCGAGCGTGCCGGCGTGGCCGACGCGGCGGGTCTTCGCGATCCCGCGCATCTTGGCCACGACGTCGTGCGAGGTGAAGCCCGACGGCTTGTCGACGATGACAAGTCCGTCGGGAGTCTTTGCTGCGTTGCTCATTCGGCGGCTTCGTCCTCGCCCGGCTTCTTGTAGGGGTCGGCCTCGCCCGCGAAGGTGGCGCCCGAGGACGCCTCCCGCACCTGGGCGTCGATGGCCCGCGCCTTGTCGAGGAGGTTCTCGATCGTCTTCGCGTTCTCCGGGAGGGCGTCGGCCACGAAGGCCAGCGTCGGGGTGAACTTGGTCCCGGCCGCCCGGCCGACGGCCGAACGGAGGATGCCCTTGGCGCTCTCCAGGCCCGCCGCGGCGCTCGCCCGCTCCTCGTCGTCGCCGTAGACCGTGTAGAAGACCGTGGCCTCCCGCAGGTCGCCGGTGACGCGGGTGTCCGTGATGGTCACGTGCGTACCCAGGCGGGGGTCCTTGATGCCGCGCTGCAGCTTCTCGGCGACCACCTCCCGGATGAGGTCTGCCAGCTTCTTCGCCCGCGCGTTGTCGGCCACTGGTCCTTCTCCTTCTTCGCCTTGCTCAAATCAGTCTTCATCAGTGTGGAGCCTGCGTCGCACCGACAGCAGCTCCACCTCGGGGCGGGCTGCGACGAGCCGTTCGCACCGGTCCAGTACGTCGCTGAGGTGCCCCGAGTCCCCCGACACCATCGCGACGCCGATCTCGGCCCGCCGATGGAGGTTCTGGCCGCTGACCTCCGCCACGCTCACCGCGAACTTCCGCTGGAGCTCGGCCACGATCGGCTTGACGACGGAGCGCTTCTCCTTCAACGAACGTACGTCGCCGAGGAGCAGATCGAAGGACAGTGTCCCCACATACATGTGTGTCCGGATGTCCCGCCGGTTCGGGTTCGGTGTGCCCGCCGACGACTCGGCGGGGACACCGGAAACCGTACACGCAACGGCCGGGGCCGATCGACGGAATACTTTCCGCCGACCGGCCCCGGCTCACTGCTGCGATCGAACCGATCAGGCGCGCGGCTTCTCGCGCATCTCGTACGTCGCGATGACGTCGTCGATCTTGATGTCGTTGAAGTTTCCGAGGTTGATACCGCCCTCGAAGCCTTCGCGGATCTCGGTGACGTCGTCCTTGAAGCGGCGCAGACCGTGGATCGTGAGGTCCTCGGCGATGACCTTGCCGTCGCGGACGAGGCGCGCCTTGGTGTTGCGCTTGACCTCGCCGGAGCGGATGAGGACACCGGCGATGTTGCCCAGCTTGGACGAGCGGAAGACCTCGCGGATCTCCGCCGTACCGAGCTCGACCTCTTCGTACTCCGGCTTGAGGAGACCCTTCAGGGCCGCCTCGATCTCCTCGATGGCCTGGTAGATCACCGAGTAGTACCGGACGTCGACGCCCTCGCGCTCCGCCATCTGCGCGGCACGGCCGGCCGCACGGACGTTGTAGCCGATGACGATGGCGTCGGAGCCCATGGCCAGGTCGATGTCCGACTCGGTGACCGCACCCACACCGCGGTGCAGGACACGGATGTCGACCTCTTCGCCGACGTCGAGCTGGAGCAGCGAGGCTTCGAGGGCCTCGACCGCACCGGACGCGTCGCCCTTGATGATGAGGTTGAGTTCCTGGACCAGACCGGCCTTGAGCACCTTGTCGAGGTCCTCGAGGGACACCCGGCGGACGCGCTTGGCGAAGGCGGCGTTGCGCTCACGCGCAGCGCGCTTCTCGGCGATCTGACGGGCCGTACGGTCCTCGTCGACAACCAGGAGGTTGTCGCCGGCACCCGGCACGTTGGTGAGACCGAGCACCAGGACGGGAGTCGACGGGGTCGCCTCCTCGACGTTGTTGCCCTTGTCGTCGAGCATCGCCCGGACACGGCCGTACGCGTCGCCGACCACCACGGTGTCGCCGATGCGCAGCGTTCCGCGCTGGACCAGGACGGTCGAGACGGCACCACGACCACGGTCGAGGTGGGACTCGATCGCAATACCCTGCGCGTCCTGGTTCGGGTTGGCCCGCAGGTCGAGCGAGGCGTCCGCGGTGAGGACCACGGCCTCCAGCAGGGAGTCGATGTGCAGACCCTGCTTGGCGGAGATGTCGACGAACATCGTGTCGCCGCCGTACTCCTCGGCCACCAGACCGAACTCGGTCAGCTGACCACGGACCTTGGTCGGGTCCGCGCCCTCGACGTCGATCTTGTTGACCGCGACGACGATCGGGACGCCGGCGGCCTTGGCGTGGTTGAGCGCCTCGATCGTCTGCGGCATGACGCCGTCGTTGGCCGCGACCACGAGGATCGCGATGTCGGTCGACTTCGCACCACGGGCACGCATGGCGGTGAACGCCTCGTGACCCGGGGTGTCGATGAAGGTGATGCGACGCTCTTCGCCGTTGACCTCGGTACCCACCTGGTAGGCACCGATGTGCTGGGTGATGCCACCGGCCTCGCCCGCGACGACGTTCGTCTTGCGGATCGCGTCGAGCAGTCGGGTCTTACCGTGGTCGACGTGACCCATGACGGTGACGACCGGCGGACGGGAGACCAGAGCCTCTTCGCCGCCCTCGTCCTCGCCGAACTCGATGTCGAAGGACTCGAGGAGCTCGCGGTCCTCTTCCTCCGGCGAGACGATCTGAACGGCGTAGTTCATCTCCTCGCCGAGCATCGTCAGCGTGTCGTCGGAGACGGACTGCGTCGCCGTGACCATCTCGCCGAGGTTCATCATCACCGCGACGAGCGACGCCGGGTTGGCGCCGATCTTCTCGGCGAAGTCGGTGAGGGACGCACCGCGCGACAGGCGAATGACCTCGCCGCCACCGCGGGGAAGCATCACGCCGCCCACGGACGGGGCCTGCATGGCCTCGTACTCCTGGCGCCTCTGACGCTTCGACTTGCGACCGCGACGCGCGGGACCGCCGGGGCGACCGAAGGCGCCCTGCGTGCCACCACGTCCACCCGGACCGCCGGGACGGCCACCGAAGCCACCGGGACGACCGCCGAAGCCGCCGCCACCGCCGCCGGGACCACCCGGACGACCGCCGCCGCCACCACCGGGACCACCGGGACGGCCGGCGAAGCCGCCACCGCCACCGCCGGGACCGGCCGGACGACCGGCGAAGCCGGGACGACCGCCGCCGCCACCGCCGGGACCGCTCGGACGGCCACCGGGGCCACCGGGGCCACGGCCACCGCCGCCAGGACCGGGACGCGGGCCGGCAGCGGGACGCTGCGGCATCATGCCCGGGTTGGGACGGTTACCGCCGGGCGCGCCGCCCGGACGGGGAGACTGCGGACGAGGCATGCCACCGGGGGTCGGACGAGCGCCGCCCTGACCCTGCGGACGCGGAGCGCCGCCGGGGCCACCCTGCGGACGCGGGGCGCCCGGAGCGGCACCGGGGCCGCCGGGACGGGGAGCGCCGCCACCGGGACGGGGCGTCTGCGGACGCGCCATGCCGGTGGAGCCACCCGAGGTGAAGGGGTTGTTGCCGGGACGGGGACCGGCCGGACGGGCACCGCCCGGACGGGGGGCACCCTGACCCTGCGGACGCGGGGCACCCTGGCCCTGCGGACGCGGCGCGCCCTGACCCGGACGGGCGGGACGCTCGGGACGCTCGCCGGTGGGGCGAGGACCCGCGGCGGCGCCACCGGGACGCTGACCGGCGGCGGGAGCCGCCGGGGGCGCGGTGAACTCCGGGGCGGCCGGAGCCGGCGTGACCGGCTTCGGCGCGGGCTTCGGGCCCGGGCGGGGGCCCGAGGCGGCCGGAGCCGTGGAGGGGGTGCTGCTCGCGGCGGGCGCGGCCGGAGTGACCGGGGCCGGCGCCGCAGGCGCGGCGGGGGCCGGCTTGGGGGCCGGGGCGCCGGGCTTCGGAGCAGCGGGACGTGCCGCGGCGGCCGGAGACGGCGCCGCGGGGGAGGGCGCCGCCTTGCGGGGCGCGCCGGGCTTGGCAGGGGACTTGCCGGCGTTGCCACCGGGGCCCTGCAAAGCGTCAGTCAACTTGCGCACGACCGGCGCCTCGATCGTCGAGGACGCCGAACGGACGAATTCACCGAGTTCTTGGAGCTTGGCCATGACGACCTTGCTCTCCACACCGAACTCCTTGGCGAGTTCGTATACCCGGACCTTAGCCACTTTGCTCCTTTGTGAGGTCCGGTTACCGCCGGACCGTCGCTACTTCATGGGCGTACTCATCGCGTACTCATCGAGTGCTCATCGCAATCTCGACCTACTTCCAACTCGCGAGGTACCTGACCGCACGGTGTTCCGTGCCGTACTTCTTCACTGCTGTGCCGACCGCTCGACGTGCTGACGCAGTACCGCCGTGTCGAGCGGGCCCTGGGCCCTGAAGGCCCTCGGAAACGCCCGGCGGCGGACCGCCAGGTCGAGACAGACCACGGCGGGGTGCAGGTACGCACCCCGGCCGGGCAGCGTACCGCGATGATCGGGAACGCACTCGTCCTTACTCACCACGATCCGCAGTAGATCGCTCTTGGCCGCTCGCTCCCGGCAACCCAGACAGGTTCGCTCAGGGCACGCGCGGGCCTGCGTCCGGCCAGACACGCTTAAGTCTACCTCCCCGTACCGACCTCACCTGTTTGGGGCAAGAATCGAACAGTTGTTGGCCAAAAACGGTCTCAGTCCTCCGGACCGTCCGGCTCCGTGTCCGGCCGGATGTCGATCCGCCAGCCGGTCAGACGGGCGGCCAGGCGGGCGTTCTGCCCCTCCTTGCCGATCGCGAGCGACAGCTGGTAGTCCGGCACCGTCACCCGCGCGGAGCGGGCGGCCATGTCGACGATCTCGACCCTGGAGACCCGCGCCGGGGAGAGCGCGTTCGCCACCATCTCGGCCGGGTCGTCCGACCAGTCGACGATGTCGATCTTCTCGCCGAGCAGCTCCGCCATCACGTTACGGACGCGGCTGCCCATCGGGCCGATGCAGGCGCCCTTGGGGTTGAGGCCCGAACGGGTGGAGCGGACGGCGATCTTGGTGCGGTGACCGGCCTCACGGGCGATGGCCGAGATCTCGACCGAGCCGTCGGCGATCTCCGGCACCTCGAGGGCGAAGAGCTTCTTGACCAGATTGGGATGCGTGCGCGAAAGGGTGACGGACGGACCGCGGACACCCTTCGCCACCCGGACGACGTACGTCCGCAGCCGCAGACCGTGCGTGTAGTCCTCGCCCGGCACCTGCTCCTGCACCGGGAGGATGGCCTCCAGCTTGTCGTCCAGGCGGACCAGGACGTTCTTCGGGTCCTTGCCCTGCTGCACCACACCGGCGACGACATCGCCCTCGCGGCGCGCGTACTCACCGAACGTCACGTCGTTCTCGGCGTCCCGCAGCCGCTGCTGGATCACCTGGCGGGCGGTGCTCGCCGCGATCCGGCCGAAGTCGGACGGGGTGTCGTCGAAGTCCTTGGGCTCCTGGCCCTCCTCCAGATCGGAGGGGTCTTCCTTCGCCCACACCGTCACGTGACCGGAGGCCCGGTCCAGCTCCACGCGCGCGTGGCGGCGGGCGTCGGGGGTGCGGTGGTAGGCGATGAGGAGGGCCGACTCGATCGCCTCGACCAGCAGGTCGAAGGAGATCTCCTTCTCATTCGCCAAGCCCTTGAGCAGCTTCACGTCGATGTCCACGGCTACGCCTCCTCTTCCTTCTTGTCCTTGCGGCTGAACTCGATCTCGACACGCGCCTTGACCACATCGGCGAACTCGACCCGGCGGGCGGTGGGCTTGCGCCCCTTCACGCCCGGCACTTCGAGGTCGAGGCCGCTCTCGTCCACGGCCAGGATCCGCGCGACCAGCTCTTCGGAGGCGCCGTCGGCGGTCAGCTGGAGCTTGACCAGCCGGCCGGTGGCACGCTCGTAGTGGCGGGCCTGCGTCAGGGGGCGGTCGGCGCCGGGCGAGCTGACTTCGAGGACGTACTCGCCCTCGCCCATCGCGTCGGTCTCGTCGAGCTTCTCGGAGATCGCGCGGCTCAGCTCGGCACAGGCGTCCAGCTCCACGCCCTCGTCCGAATCCACGACGATCCGCAGCAGTCCGCGGCGGCCGGCCCGGGAGACCTCGATCTCTTCCAGATCCAGGCCCTTCGCGTGGACCAGCGGCTCCACGAGTCCGCGCAGCCTGTCGCTCTGGGTGGTGCTCATCCGGGTGACTCCTCGGCCGCGTGTGCTGTTGTGTGTTCGTCGCGTGTCAGACCAAAGGGTATCCGGTCCCGGAGGGTGTTGCCGTCCACCGGCCCGGGGCCCGCGGGTACGCTCGCCTGCGGTGATCCGACGATCTTCGACGACATACCACGGCTGAGGGAGAGAGCGTGACGACGACGGGCAGGCGCGCACTCCTGACGGCGGGGGTTTCGGCCGCCGCCACGGTGGCCCTGGCGGGCTGTACCTCCGAGGCTCCGGGCCCCCGGAAGCCGAGCGCGGCCGAACTGGAGGCCGAACGGGTGGCGCGCGCCGAGACGGCGCTGCGGCTCCGCTCCGTGACCGCCTCCCGGACCCTCCTCGAACGGTACGACGCGGTGCTCGCCGCCCACCCCGCCCTGGCGCCCCGGCTGACCCCGCTGCGGCGCTCGGTGGCGGCGCACGCGCAGGCCCTCGGCGAGGGAGGCACGACGGTACGACCGGCGACGGCCTCGCCGACCGCCGCCGCGACCTCTGTGGCCCCGTCCCCCTCTCCCGTACCCGTCACGGCGGACCCCCGGGCGGTGCTCGTGGAACTCGCGGCGGCCGAGCGGACAGCCTCCGACGCGCACACCGCCGCCCTGCTCACCGCCCCGCCCGAGTACGCCCGGCTGCTCGCCTCCGTGGCCGCGGCCGGCGCCGCGCACGCCTATCTGCTGACCGAAGGAGCACGGGCATGAGCGCCCTCGACGCGACCCAGGCCGCGCTGGCCGCCGAGCACGCGGCGGTGTACGGGTACGGAGTCGTCGGCGGCCGGATCGGCGGCGAGCGCCGGGCCGAGGCCATCGCCGCGTACGAGGCCCACCGGGCACGCCGGGACGCGCTGCGCAGGACCGTGGGCGACCTCGGCGGGGCGCCGGTGGTGGCGGAGGCCGCGTACGCGCTGCCGTTCCCGGTCGCGGATCCGGCCGGCGCCGTGCGGCTCGCGGCCGTCCTCGAGGACCGGGTGGCCTGGGTCTACTCCGACCTGGTGCGGGCCTCCCAGGGCCCGCAGCGGCGTGAGGCGGCCGCCGCGCTCAGGGAGGCAGCGGTACGGGCCGTCCGCTGGCGCGGCAGCGACGTAACCTTTCCTGGGCTCGCCGAGCGGGTGTGAGCCCGCCCCGACCGAAGGAACAACGTACGCATGGGTTTCGAACCGCCGCAGCGACTGACGAGGACGCTCGGTGAGACGTACGGGGACGCCACCGCGGCCGCGTGGCTCGAGACGCTGCCCGCGCTGGCCGACCAGGCGCTCGACCGTGCGTCCCTGGTCGCCGAACGCGTGATGGCGCCCGGCGGGCGGAGCAGCCTGGTCGTCCTCGTCCGGCGGTCCGACGGCTCCCCCGCGGCGCTCAAGATCGCACCTCCGTTCACCCGGCCCGACCGGGAGCGGGAGGCGCTGGCGCACTGGAACGGCTGGGGTGCCGTGCAGCTCCTCGACGACGCCGGGGAGGGCGCGCTCGTCCTCGAACGGCTGCATCCCGAGGTCTCGCTGCGCTCCCTGCCGGAGGCGAAGGCGCTCCTGGAGGCGGCGGGAACCGTACGCAAGCTGTGGGTGGAGCCTTCGGCGGAGCACGGTTTCGAGACGGTGACCGAGCGGACGGCCCGGCAGGCGGAGGCGATGGGTCCGTACGTCGCCGATGCCGCGGCCGGCGAGCTGACGGCGGCGGCGCTCGCGGCGCGCGAGGAGCTGGTGACGGCCGGCGACTCCGAGTGCCTGCTGCTGCACGGGAACTTCCGGCAGGGCAAGGTGCTCGCCGGGGACCGGGCGCCCTGGCTGGCCGTCGGCCCCGAGCCGCTGGTGGGCGAGCGGGCGTACGACCTGGCCCGGCTCGTACGGGACCGGGTCGAGGATCTGGTGGCCGCGTCCTCGGGCGCCTCGGTGGCCCGGCGGCGGGTCAACAAGCTGGCGGACTCGCTGGACCTGGACCGGGAGCGGCTGCGGGGCTGGACCCTGTTCCGCGCGGTCGAATCGGGGACGCGGGCGCTGACGGCGGGGCGGCGGCAGGACGCCGAGCTGCTCCTGGAGTTCGCGAGCTGGCTGTAGGGGAATACCCTTTTTGTACTGTTCGGCTCGATGCCTGGGGGCCGTGATGATCGAAGAGCTGCTGATGGCGGCGGCCGGTGTGGGTGCGGCGGTCGCGGTGTACGCGGGCGTCGCGGCACGGGTCGTGAAGCAGTACGAGAGAGGCGTGGTCTTCCGCTTCGGCCGGCTGCGGGACGATGTGCGCGCGCCCGGATTCACGATGATCGTTCCGGGCGTGGACCGTCTGCACAAGGTGAACATGCAGATCGTCACGATGCCCGTGCCCGCGCAGGAGGGCATCACCCGGGACAACGTGACCGTCCGGGTCGACGCGGTGGTGTACTTCAAGGTCGTCGACGCGGCGGAGGCGCTCGTCCGGGTCGAGGACTACAAGTTCGCGGTCTCGCAGATGGCGCAGACCTCGCTGCGGTCGATCATCGGCAAGAGCGACCTCGACGACCTGCTGTCGAACCGGGAGAAGCTCAACCAGGGGCTGGAGCTGATGCTGGACTCCCCCGCGATCGGCTGGGGCGTGCAGATCGACCGGGTCGAGATCAAGGACGTGTCCCTGCCGGAGACCATGAAGCGTTCGATGGCGCGGCAGGCGGAGGCGGACCGGGAGCGGCGGGCGCGGGTGATCAACGCGGACGCGGAGCTCCAGGCGTCGAGGAAGCTGGCGGAGGCGGCGGAGGTCATGTCCGACCAGCCGGCCGCGCTTCAGCTGCGGCTGCTGCAGACGGTGGTGGCGGTGGCGGCGGAGAAGAACTCGACGCTCGTGCTGCCGTTCCCGGTGGAGCTGCTCAGGTTCCTGGAGCGGGCGACGCCGGGCTCTGCCGACGGTCATGCCGAGACGATGACGCATCCGTGGACGCATTCGATGCAGGGGCCGGGGCCGGGTGCGGTGCCGCCGCGGCCGGACGCGTATCTGGCGGGGCGGGCGGATGCGGCGGATGCGATCGAGGACCTGACGGGGACGTCGGTGGAACCGTCGACGCACCGCGAGGACGAGGCCTGACCCCGGGCCCACAGCGGGGCGGCGGGGCCCGGCGCCCGGCAGCGCGGGGTGCGGGGGCCACGGCCCCCGCACCCGCTCGGCTCACGCGGTCAGGCGGGTGATCGCTTCCGCGACCGGGAGCTCCTCGCGCTCGCCCGTGCGGCGGTCCTTCAGTTCCACGACGCCCTCGCCCGCGCGGCGGCCCGCCACCAGGATCTTCGGGACGCCCATCAGCTCCGCGTCGGTGAACTTGACGCCCGGGGAGACGCCCGCGCGGTCGTCGACCAGGACGCGGAGGCCGGCGGCGGCCAGCTTGTCGGAGACCTCGAGGGCCAGTTCCGTCTGGAGCGCCTTGCCCGCCGCCACCACGTGGACATCCGCCGGGGCGACCTCGGCCGGCCAGCACAGGCCCTTCTCGTCGGCGGTCTGCTCGGCGAGCGCCGCGACCGCGCGGGAGACACCGATGCCGTACGAGCCCATGGTCACGCGGACCGGCTTGCCCTGCCGGCCGAGGACGTCGAGCTTGAGGGCGTCGGCGTACTTGCGGCCCAGCTGGAAGATGTGGCCGATCTCGATGGCACGGTCCAGCTTCAGGCCGGTGCCGCACTTCGGGCACGGGTCGCCGTCCTGGACGACGACGACGTCGACGTACTCGGAGACCTCGAAGTCACGGCCCGCGACCACGTTCTTCGCGTGCATGCCGTCCTTGTTGGCGCCCGTGATCCACGCCGTGCCCGGCGCCACGCGCGGGTCGGCGATGTAGGTGACCTTCTCCAGGCCCTGCGGGCCGACGTAGCCCCGGACGAGGTCCGCGCGCGAGGCGAAGTCCGTCTCGGTGACCATCTCGACGGTGGCCGGCGCGAAGTGCGCCTCGACCTTGCCCAGGTCGACCTCGCGGTCGCCGGGGACGCCGACGGCGACGATCTCGCCGTCGACCTTCACCAGGAGGTTCTTCAGGGTGGCGGAGGCCGGGACGCCGAGGGAGGCGGCGAGGGTCTCGATGGTCGGGGTGTCCGGGGTGGGGATCTCCTCGGCCGCCGCGACGCCGGAGCCGTCGACCGTCTTCAGCTCGTACGAGACCGCCTCGGTGTTCGCGGCGAAGTCGCAGTTCGGGCAGTCGGCGAAGGTGTCCTCGCCGGCCTCGGCCGGGGCGAGGAACTCCTCGGACTTCGAGCCGCCCATCGCGCCCGCCGTGGCGGCGCAGATGCGGTAGTCGAGGCCGAGGCGCTCGAAGACGCGCTGGTAGGCCTGGCGGTGCAGGGCGTAGGAGTGGGCGAGGCCCTCGTCCTCCGTGTCGAAGGAGTACGAGTCCTTCATCAGGAACTCACGGCCGCGCAGGATGCCGGCCCGGGGGCGGGCCTCGTCACGGAACTTGTTCTGGATCTGGTAGAGGATGACGGGCAGGTCCTTGTAGGACGAGCACTGGTCCTTGACCAGGAGGGTGAAGATCTCCTCGTGGGTCGGGCCGAGGAGGTAGTCGCCACCCTTGCGGTCCTGGAGACGGAAGAGCTCGGCGCCGTACTCCTCCCAGCGGCCCGTCGCCTCGTACGGCTCGCGCGGCAGCAGCGCGGGCAGGGAGACCTCCTGCGCGCCGATGGCGTCCATCTCCTCGCGGACGATGCGCTCGACGTTGGAGAGGACCTTCTTGCCGAGGGGCAGCCAGCTCCAGATGCCGGCGGCGGTACGGCGCACGTAACCCGCGCGGACGAGCAGTTTGTGGCTGAGGACCTCGGCGTCGGCCGGGTCGTCGCGCAGCGTCTTCGCCATCAACTGGGACATGCGCTGGACCGGTGCGTTGGCCATGGTTCTCGTACTCCTGCCGGGACAAAGGGTGATGGCTAGGAGGTTAGCCGGGCGGCCCCTGGCAGGTGAAATCAGTTCCGGCGCCTGAGCGGCAGGGGCGCGCCCATCACCGCGTACGGGCGGGCGGCGCTCGGGAAGTGGACCTGGCGGGCGAGGTCGGTGTAGCCGAGGGAGCGGTAGAGGCCGCGGGCGGGGCTTTCGGTGTCGATGGCGGAGAGGATGGAGCGCGGCTCGACGGCCTCGTCGGTGATGGTGGTGATCAGGTCGCGGCCCACGCCCCGCCCCTGGTGGGCCGGGTGGACGTGGAGTTCGGTGATGACGAAGGAGTCGTCGAGCCAGTCGGCGGAGCCGGTGGCGCGGAGGTACGTCTCGACGACGGTGGACCACCAGTGGGTGCGGTCGTTGGGCATCCCGTACACGAATCCGACCAGCGCCCCGTCGGGGGTGGTGGCGCCGTAGGCGAGGGCGCCAGGGCTGAGCAGGTGGCGCAGCACGATGTGGCGGCGTACGGCGATCTCGTCGTCGTCGAGGCCGAAGGCGAGCGCCTGCACGGCGAGGGCCTCGTCCACCCGGGCGGCGAGATTGACTGGCCCGATCACGACCTCTGCGTCATCCATGCGGCGCACCCTACAAGCGGCCGCCCTTCCCGGGACAGCACGATCGGAACGCCACGTTCAGAAGAGCACGCTCATGAAGGCGCCGGTCTCCTGGAAGCCGACCCTGCGGTACGCGGCCCTCGCGGGGGCGTTGTAGTCGTTCACGTACAGGCTGACGACGGGTGCGACATCGGCCAGGGCCTGCTGGAGGACGGCGGCCATGCCCGTCTCCGAGAGGCCCTTGCCGCGGTGCTCGGGGGCGACCCAGACGCCCTGGACCTGGCAGGCCAGGCGGGTGGCGGCGCCGATCTCGGCCTTGAAGACGACCTTGCCGTCCTCGATCCGGGCGAAGGAGCGGCCCATGCCGACGAGTTCGGCGACCCGGGCCTGGTAGAGCAGGCCGCCGTCGTTGGCGAGCGGGGAGATGCCGACCTCCTCGGTGAACATGGCCACGCAGGCGGGCATGATCACGTCCATCTCGTCCTTGCGGACGCGGCGCACCAGCGGGTCGGGCGTGACCGTGGTGGAGGGTTCCTCGGCGACCATCAGCGGCTGGCGGGCGCGGACGTCCCGCGCGGGGCCCCAGCTGGGTTCCAGGAGCCGCCACAGTTCGGAGGTGGCCTCGGCGGGGCCGACGATCGAGGAGCAGCGGCGGCCGGTCCGGCGGGCCCGGTCGGCGAAGGCGCGGACGGCCTCGGGGGTGGCGCACAGGGGCACGAGGTTGGCGCCGGAGTAGCAGAGGGAACGCAGCCGGCCCTCGCTGTACCAGCCCCACATCTCGCCGCCGAGACGCCAGGGGTCGAGCCCGGCGACCTGGACGCGGGCGGCGACGAAGGCGTTCTCGACGGGGGCGCTCTCCAGGACGGCGAGTGCGGCGCCGAGGTCGGCGGGTTCGAGGACCCGGGTGGCGGGTTGTGTCAACACGAGGGGGCCTCACCGTGCGGTTCTGCTGGTCTTGGCACTTTACCCTTCTCGCCTGTGGCCCGGCCCTTCATGCGTGCGAAGCCCCTCCGCCCGGTGGGGTGGAGGGGCTTCGGGGTGGTCCGTGCGCTCAGCCGGCGATGGCGACCGAGGGTTCGCCGCTGGCCACGCCGTCCTTCTCCATCTGCTCGGCGATCTTCAGGGCCTCTTCGATCAGGGTCTCGACGATCTTGGACTCGGGGACGGTCTTGATGACCTCGCCCTTCACGAAGATCTGGCCCTTGCCGTTGCCGGAGGCGACGCCGAGGTCGGCCTCGCGGGCCTCGCCGGGGCCGTTGACGACGCAGCCCATGACGGCGACGCGCAGCGGGACGGTCATGCCGTCGAGGCCGGCGGTGACCTCCTCGGCGAGCTTGTAGACGTCGACCTGGGCGCGGCCGCAGGACGGGCAGGAGACGATCTCCAGGCGGCGCTGGCGCAGGTTCAGCGACTCCAGGATCTGGATGCCGACCTTGATCTCCTCGACCGGCGGCGCGGAGAGCGAGACGCGGATGGTGTCGCCGATGCCCTGGGAGAGCAGGGCGCCGAAGGCGACGGCCGACTTGATGGTGCCCTGGAAGGCCGGGCCCGCCTCGGTGACGCCGAGGTGCAGCGGGTAGTCGGACTGGGCGGCGAGCTGGCGGTAGGCCTCGACCATGACCACCGGGTCGTTGTGCTTGACCGAGATCTTGATGTCGCGGAAGCCGTGCTCCTCGAAGAGGGAGGCCTCCCAGAGGGCGGACTCGACGAGCGCCTCGGGGGTGGCCTTGCCGTACTTCTTCAGGAGCCGCGCGTCGAGCGAACCGGCGTTGACGCCGATGCGGATCGGGGTGCCGGCGTCGCCGGCCGCCTTGGCGATCTCCTTGACCTTGTCGTCGAACTGCTTGATGTTGCCCGGGTTGACCCGGACGGCCGCGCAGCCGGCGTCGATCGCGGCGAAGACGTACTTCGGCTGGAAGTGGATGTCGGCGATCACGGGGATCGACGACTTCCGGGCGATCGTCGCGAGGGCGTCGGCGTCGTCCTGCGTCGGGCAGGCCACGCGCACGATCTGGCAGCCGGAGGCGGTCAGCTCGGCGATCTGCTGGAGCGTCGCGCCGATGTCGGAGGTGCGGGTCGTGGTCATCGACTGCACGGAGACGGGTGCGTCACCGCCGACGGCGACGCTGCCGACCTGGATCTGGCGGCTCTTGCGCCGCTCGGCCAGCCGGGTCGGAACGGTCGGGATACCGAGAGCAATCGCGGTCATCTTCTGTGCAACCTCAAGGTTGTGCGTCGGCGGGCTCAGGTCTCCGAGGTTACCGCCCTGGGAGTGGGAGGCCGGACACCACAGGGTCCGGCCTCCCCGGGAGCTACGTCAGTTTCACCGGGTTGACGATGTCGGCGGCGAGGACGAGCAGCGTGAAGCAGACGAAGACTCCGGCCACCACGTACGCGGCGGGCATCAGCCTGGCCACGTCGAACGGGCCGGGGTCGGGGCGCTTGAAGATCCGGGCCGCGTGACGGCGTACGGACTCCCAGAGCGCGCCCGCGATGTGACCGCCGTCGAGGGGCAGCAGCGGGAGCATGTTGAACAGGAACAGCGAGACGTTGAACATCACCAGGATGTTCATGAACCACACGAGGATCCGCTCCGGCGGGGCCTCGACGGTCATGAGCTCACCGGTGATCCGGGCGGCGCCGAGGACGCCGACCGGCGAGTCGTCGGCGCGCTCGCCGTCGCCGAAGGTGGCGTCCCAGAGGCCGGGGATCTTCTGGGGGAGGGCGATGACCGAGTGGACGCCCGTCTCCAGGAGGTCGGTCATCCGGTCGCTGGTCTCGCCGAAGCTGAGCGGCGCGACCTCGGACTTGGAGGAGAAGCCGAGGTACCCGGCGGGGCCGTAGGCGACGGGCTGGACGACCTTGCCGTCCTCGTCCTTGAGCGGCACCTCGTTGGAGACGAGGGTGGGGTGCAGGTCGAGGCGCTGCCCCGCGCGCTCGACGGTGACCGTGGCGGGGCCGATGGTGTCGCGGATGCGGTCGGAGAGGGTGTCCCAGTCGCTGACCGGTGTGCCGTTGAAGGCGACGATCCTGTCGCCCTCCTTCAGGCCGGCCTGGAACGCCGGGGAGACGGCGTCGCCCTTCGCGCACGTCTCGCGCTTCTCGCTCTGCTTGATGACGCACTTCTGGACGCCGGCGACCTGGGTCGTCTGGCCCTCGATGCCCAGCGTCATCATCGAGCCGAAGAACAGCGCCGCCGCCAGGACCAGGTTCATGAACGGTCCCGCGAACATCACGATCACGCGCTTCCACGGCTTGCGCGTGTAGAAGAGCCGGGTCTCGTCGCCTGGCTTGAGCTCCTCGTACGAGGCCTCGCGGGCGTCCTCGATCATCGAGCGCCAGGGCGAGGTGGAACGGGCCTCGATGCGGCCGTCGTCGCCGGGCGGGAACATGCCGATCATGCGGATGTAGCCGCCGGCCGGGATGGCCTTGATGCCGTACTCGGTCTCGCCGCGCTTCTTCGACCAGATCGTGGGGCCGAAGCCGACCATGTACTGCGGTACGCGGATGCCGAAGAGCTTGGCCGTGGAGAGGTGGCCGAGTTCGTGCCAGGCGATGGAGACGAGGAGGCCGAGGGCGAACAGCACGATGCCCAGGGCGTACAGGAGCATTTCGGTCATGCGCGGGCCTCCGCTGTTGCCTTCGCTGCGAGCTCTCGGGCCCGGGCGCGCGCCCAGGTCTCCGCTTCGAGGACGTCCGGCACGGTGAGGGAGGTTCCCGTACCGGGAACGCCGTGCTCCGCGACGACCGCTGTGACCGTATCCATGATTCCGTTGAACGGCAGCCGTCCCGCGAGGAACGCCTCGACGCACTCCTCGTTCGCCGCGTTGAAGACGGCGGGGGCGGTGCCGCCCAGCTCGCCGACGTGCCGGGCGAGGCCGACGGACGGGAAGGCCTCGGTGTCGAGCGGGAAGAACTCCCAGGTGGAGGCCTTGGTCCAGTCGAAGGCGGGGGCCGCGTCGGGGACCCGCTCGGGCCAGCCGATGCCGATGGCGATCGGGCCCCGCATGTCGGGCGGGGTGGCCTGGGCGAGCGTCGAGCCGTCCGTGAACTCGACCATCGAGTGGACGTACGACTGGGGGTGGACGACGACCTCGATGCGGTCGAAGGGGATGTCGTAGAGGAGGTGCGCCTCGATGACCTCCAGGCCCTTGTTCACCAGGGTCGCGCTGTTCACCGTGATCACCGGGCCCATGGCCCAGGTGGGGTGGGCGAGCGCGTCCTCGCGGGTGACGTCGGCCAGTTGCTCGCGCGTACGGCCGCGGAAGGGCCCGCCGGAGGCGGTGACGACCAGCTTGCGGACGTCGGCGCGGGTGCCCGCCGCGAGCGCCTGGAAGAGGGCCGCGTGCTCGGAGTCGACCGGGATGATCTGGCCGGGCTTGGCGAGCGCCTTCACCAGGGGGCCGCCGACGATCAGCGACTCCTTGTTGGCGAGGGCGAGGGTGCGGCCGGCTTCGAGGGCCGCGAGGGTCGGCGCGAGGCCGATGGAGCCGGTGATGCCGTTGAGGACGGTGTGGCACGGCGAGGCGGCGAGCTGGGTGGCGGCGTCCGGGCCCGCCAGGAGCTCGGGCAGCGGCTCGGAGCCGTACAGCGCCTTCAGCGCGTCACGCAGCTCGGGCAGCACCTCCTCGCGGGCGACGGCGACCGCGGCGACCTTCAGCCGGTGCGCCTGCTCGGCGAGCAGCGCGACCCGGCCGCCCGAGGCGGCCAGGGCGGTGACCCGGAAGCGGTCGGGGTTGCGCAGCACCAGGTCGATGGCCTGGGTGCCGATGGACCCGGTCGAGCCGAGGACGACGATGTCCCGGCGTCCTTCGGACACGTCGAAGGCGATATGGGGATCGGCGAGAGGAGAGGGGCGGTCGCTCATGCCCCCCATTCTTGCCGCAAACACCGAGCGCTCTTCACGGGGTGTGGACGAACGTGTCGAACACCCGGTGGAAGTCGGGGAACGTCTTCCTCACGCAGCCGGGGTCGTCGAAGGTGATGCCGGAGGTGCGCAGGGCGGTGACCGCGAAGGACATGACGATCCGGTGGTCGCCGTGGGTGGCGATCTCGACCGGCCCGGTGGGGGTGCCTGGCTGGATCTCGATCCAGTCGGGGCCGGTGGTGACGGTGATGCCGAGGCGGCGGAGGTTCTCGGCGCAGGCGTCGAGGCGGTCGCACTCCTTGACGCGGGTGTTGGCGACGTCCTCGATGCGGACGGGGCCTTCGGCGAAGGGCGCGAGGGCGGCGAGGGTCGGCATGGTGTCCGAGATGTCGCGCATGTTGACGGTGAGGCCGTGGAGCCGGCCGGTGGAGCGGACGGTCGTCCCGGTGGCGGTGACCTCGACGTCGGCGCCCATGCGGCGCAGCACGTCGACGAAGGCCAGGTCGCCCTGGAGGGCGCCGGTACCGAGGCCGGGAACGGTGACGGAGCGGCCCGGTTCGAGGGCGGCGGCCGCGAAGAAGTAGCTGGCGGTGGAGGCGTCGGGCTCGATGTCGTACGTACGGGCCCGGTAGCCGGTGGGAGCGACCCGGTAGGTGCGGCCGTCCTGGCGGACCTCGGCGCCGAAGCTCCGCATCATCGCGAGGGTGATCTCGACGTACGGCTCCGAGACCAGGTCGGTGACGGTGATGTCGAGGCCCTCGGCGGTGAGCGGGCCCAGCATGAGCAGCGCCGTCAGGTACTGGGAGGACTGCCCGGCGTCGAGGGTGAGCGCGCCGCCCTTCACGCCGTGGGCGTGGACGTCGAGCGGGTGATGCCCCTCCTTCTCGCCGTGCCGCAGATCGACGCCGAGGGTGCGCAGGGCGGTGGTCAGCGGCCCGAGGGGCCGCCGCCGCATCTGGGCGGAGGCGTCGAAGCGGTACGTGCCGCGGCCGGCGGCGGCGAGGGTGGGCAGGAAGCGGGCGGTGGTGGCGCCGTCACGGCAGTAGACGTCGGCGGTGGCCGCGCCGGGGCCTGCGGGGCGGCCCTCGATGTGCCAGGCGTCGGGCTCGCGGCGGACGGCGTAACCGAGGGCGGCGAGGCCCTCGGCGAAGCCCTCGGTGTCGTCGGAGACGAGCGGCCTGCGGAGGGTGGTGGTGCCCTCGGCGGCGGCGGCGAGGAAGAGCGCGCGGGCGGTGACGGACTTGGAGCCGGGGATGTCGATGACGGTCACGGGGTCATGGTGCCGTGAGCTGGGGGGTGGCTGGGGCGTGGTCCGCCACGTGGACGGAGCGAGCTGCGGGGTGGCTGGGGCGTGGTCCGCCACGTGGACGGGCGGACGCGGGGTGGGCCGACGCGGTCCCGCACCTCGGGACGCCCCCGCGTGCGTAGTCGTCCCGCGCCCGCCCCCGTGTGGGCGACCGCCCGTACCCCCGCCCACCGCCGTGTGGGCAATCGTCCCGCAGGGCGGGACGGGTGGGCACACGGGACGGGCGCCCTATGCGGCGCCCCCGCCCCCTGTGCCTGGACCCGCATCACCAAGCGCGGCGCACACGGGGTGCGGGTCCAGGCGCGGAAGCCTAGGCCCGGCAAGGGGCGCCGTCCGTTGTGCCCACCCGTTCCGCCCTGGGGGTCCCCCCGGACGGAGTCTGGGGGAGGAACGGTTGCCCACAACGAGGGTGGCGGGGCGGGAGCGCGCCGATCGTTGCGCCCGCGGCGGGGTGCGGGCGGGCGGGTACCGCCCCGGTGGAACGAATGCCCACAACCTGGTGGCGGCGTCCGCGGTCGGGTGGGTGGGTTGGTGCCGCCCGCCCGGGACGAACGCTCGCGGGGGATCAGTGGATCTTTCGGTGGACGTTCTGTTGGGTTGAGGGGCCCGGGGTCGCGTCCGCGATCCAGGGGCCCTCGCCGCTCGGGTCGACGATCCCCGCCTCCAGCCACGTGTAGCGCCCGGCGAGGACCCCGTCGACGACCCGGCGGTCGAGGTCGTCCGTGTTGGACCAGAGCCGCCCGAACAGCTCCTCGATCCGCAGCCTCGCCTGGTGGCAGAACGCGTCCGCGAGCTGATACGCCTCCCGCCCGTGGTCACCGGTGGTGCGGAGCAGCTCGGCCCGTACACACGCCGCGCTCATCGCGAAGAGTTCCGCGCCGATGTCGACGATCCGCCCGAGGAAGGCCTGCTTGAGCTCCATCCGGCCCTGCCAGCGGGACATCGCGTAGAACGTGGACCGGGCGAGCTTGCGGGAGGTCCGCTCGACGTACCGGAGGTGACCCGCGAGCTCGCCGAACTCCCCGTACGCCCCCGGCCGCTGTCCCGGACCGGTGACGAGACCGGGCAGCCAGCGGGCGTAGAAGCCGCCGGCCTTCGCCCCGGCCTTCGCCTTGTCGGCGAGCGACTTCCCCGGGTCGATGAGGTCCCCGGCGACGGAGAGATGCGCGTCGACGGCCTCGCGCGCGATCAGCAGGTGCATGATCTCGGTCGAGCCCTCGAAGATCCGGTTGATCCGCAGGTCGCGCAGGAGCTGCTCGGCGGGGACCGCGCGTTCACCCCGGGCGGCGAGCGAGTCGGCGGTCTCGTAGCCGCGGCCGCCGCGGATCTGGACGAGTTCGTCGGCGATGAGCCAGGCCATCTCGGAGCCGTACAGCTTGGCGAGGGCGGCCTCGATACGGATGTCGTTGCGGTCCTCGTCGGCCATCTGCGAGGCGAGGTCGACGACGGCCTCCAGGGCGAAGGTGGTGGCCGCGATGAAGGAGATCTTGGTGCCGACGGCCTCGTGCCGGGCGACCGGACCGCCCCACTGCTCGCGGACACCCGCCCATTCACGGGCGATCTTCAGGCACCACTTCCCGGCGCCCGCGCAGGCCGCGGGCAGCGAGAGGCGGCCGGTGTTGAGGGTGGTGAGGGCGATCTTGAGGCCGGCGCCCTCGGGGCCGATGCGGTTCCCGGCGGGCACGCGCACGCGATGGAAGCGGGTGACGCCGTTCTCCAGGCCGCGCAGGCCCATGAAGGCGTTGCGGTGCTCGACGGAGATGCCCGGTGAGTCGGCCTCGACGACGAAGGCGGTGATACCGCCGGTCCGGCTCGCGGACGCCGGGACACGGGCCATCACGACGAGCAGGTCGGCGACGACCCCGTTGGTGGTCCACAGCTTCACGCCGTCGAGCACGTAGTCGTCGCCGTCACGGACGGCGGTGGTGGCGAGCCGCGCCGGGTCGGAGCCGACGTCGGGCTCGGTGAGGAGGAAGGCGGAGAGGTCGGTACGGGCCAGCCGGGGCAGGAAGGCGTCCTTCTGCTCCTGGGTCCCGAAAAGCTTCAGCGGCTGCGGTACGCCGATCGACTGATGCGCGGAGAGCAGCGCGCCGACGGCGGGGCTGGCGGAGCCGACGAGGGCGAGGGCGCGGTTGTAGTACAGCTGGGTGAGGCCGAGGCCGCCGTACTTCCGGTCGATCTTCATCCCGAGCGCCCCGAGCTCCTTGAGCCCGGTGATCGTCTCGTCGGGGATGCGGGCCTCTCGTTCGATGCGGGCGCCGTCGATCCGGGTCTCGCAGAAGACGCGGAGGTTGGCGAGGAAGGCCTCGCCGCGCCGGGCGTCCTCCTCGGCGGGGAGCGGATGGGGATGGACGAGGTCCAGGCGGAACCTGCCGAGGAAGAGCTCCTTGGCGAAGCTCGGCTTGTGCCATTCCCGCTCACGTGCGGCCTCGGCGGTCTGCCGGGCTTCGTGTGCGGTGACCTTGGGCCGCTGGGTGGGCGCGGACATGGACACCTCCTGGGGGTCTTTGTCCGTCGTACCCGATTTTCGGCGGTCCGGAAAGACGAGAAGACGGCCTGAGCCCCCGCACAGTGGGCTCAGGCCGCCTGGTCTCGTGGACCCGTGGGCGTACGGGGTGCGAGTGCACCCGGCAGGCGTACGGGTTACAGGGCGAGGCCCGTCAGGACGAGGACGCGCTCGTAGGTGTAGTCGTCCATCGCGAACTTGACGCCCTCGCGGCCGACGCCGGAGCGCTTGGCGCCGCCGTACGGCATCTGGTCGGCGCGGTAGGACGGGACGTCGCCGACGATCACGCCGCCGACCTCGAGGGCGCGGTGGGCACGGAAGGCGGTCTGCAGGTCGTGCGTGAAGACGCCCGCCTGGAGGCCGAAGTCGGAGTCGTTGACCGCGGCGAAGGCCTCGGCCTCTCCGTCGACCTTGGTGATCGTCAGGACCGGGCCGAAGACCTCGGCGCGGGCCAGGGTGACGCCGGCCGGGAGGTCGGTGAGGACGGTCGGGGCGTAGGTGGCGCCCTCGCGCTTGCCGCCGGCGAGGAGCTTGGCGCCGGCCGCGACGGCCTCGTCGACCCAGGACTCGACGCGCTGGGCGGCGGCCTCGTCGACCAGCGGGCCGACGTCGGTGGCGGCGTCGGACGGGTCACCGGTGACCTGGGCCTCGACGGCGGCGACGATCTTCGGCACCAGGCGGTCGTAGACCGAGGCGTCGGCGATCACGCGCTGCACGGAGATGCAGGACTGGCCGCCCTGGTAGTTGGAGAAGGTGGCGATACGGGACGCCGCCCAGTCCAGGTCGGCCTCGGAGGACCAGTCGGGCAGGACGACGGCCGCGGCGTTGCCGCCGAGCTCCAGGGTGCAGTGCTTGTGCGGCACCGACTCCTGGATGGCGTAACCGACCTTGTCCGAGCCCGTGAAGGAGATGACCGGGAGGCGCTCGTCCTTGACCAGGGCGGGCATGCGGTCGTTCGGCACGGTGAGGATCGACCAGGAGCCGGCCGGCAGGTCGGTCTCGGCCAGGATCTCGCCCAGGATCAGGGAGGAGATCGGGGTCGAGGGGGCCGGCTTGAGGATGATCGGGGCGCCGACGGCGATGGCCGGGGCGACCTTGTGGGCGCTGAGGTTCAGCGGGAAGTTGAACGGCGCGATGCCGAGGACGACGCCCGTGGGGATACGGCGGGTCAGGGCGAGGCGGCCCGCGCCGCCGGCCTCGGTGTCCAGGCGCTGGGCCTCGCCGGCGTTCCAGCGGCGGGCCTCCTCGGCGGCGAAACGGAAGACGGAGACGGCACGGCCGACCTCGCCACGGGCCCACTTGATGGGCTTGCCGTTCTCGGCGGAGATCAGGAGGGCGATCTCCTCGGTGCGCTCGGCGAGCCGCTTCGACACGTGGTCGAGGGCGGCGGCGCGGACGTGCGCCGGGGTCGCGGCGAACTCGTCGACGACGGCGTGCGCGGCGGCGACGGCCTCCTCGACCTGGGCCTCGGTGGGCACGCTGACCTTGCCGACCAGACGTCCGTCGTACGAGTTCGTGACGTCGAAGGTGGCGTCGCCGGTGGCCTCGCGGCCGGCGAGCCAGAAGGCGTGGGTGGTCGTCATTGCGTACCGGCCCTTTCCGTTTCGGGGGTGGTGCGAGGGGGTGCTCTCGCGCTCTCGTGCCACGTTAGGGCGAAGCGGGCGGACGGTCGCTTGTCCGGTGTGGAGTGGTGGACGGGGACTCCTGTCCGCTTTGGCTGAAGCGGACATACGGGGGTACGAGCGGCCGGGCGTACGGCCGGCCGCGCGGGTGTACGAGCGGCCGGGCAGGGGCACGCGTGCGCGTGCTCAGCCGCGCCGCTCGGTCGACACGATCAACCAGACACCCCCGACGACGATCGCGCCGCCGAGGAGGATGGGCCACGACAAGGCCTCGTTCAGGATCAGGGCGCCGAGGGCAACGGCGACGACGGGGTTGACGTACGCGTAGGTGGCGACGAGCGAGAGCGGCGCCGCCTGGAGGAGCCACGCGTACGCGGTGAAGGCGATCAGGGAGCCGAAGACGATCAGGTACGCGAGGGCGACCCAGGAGCGGGTGGAGATGTCGCCGAGGTCGAGGCCGTGCTGCTCGCCCCGGACCAGGCCGACGGCGAGGCCGCCGAGACCGCCCGCGACCATCTCGTACGCGCTGGCCGTGAAGGGGTTGGCGGGCATCGGGAGGCGGGCGGAGGAGAACGAGCCGAGGGACCAGAGGAAGGTGGCCACGATGACCAGGACCACGCCGCCGACCCTGACGTCACCGCTGAGGCCCGGCAGGGTGAGCACGGCGAGCCCCGCGAGCCCCAGGAGCACTCCGGCGAGCCCGCCCACGCTCGGCCGTTGACCCGCGGCCGCCTTGAGGACCACGACCCAGGCCGGGACCACGGAGATGAGCAGCGCGGCCAGACCGGACGGGATGGAGGTCTCGGCGAGGACGACGAGGCCGTTGCCGCCGAGGATCAGGAGCAGTCCGACGAGCACCGCCGAGCCGAGCTGCCGGCGGGTGACCTTGAGGGCGGCGGGGCCCTGCCGCCAGGCGATGATCCCGACGAGGAGCAGGCCGGCGGTGACGAAGCGGGTGCCGGCGGAGAGGAAGGGCGGCATCGTCTCGACGGCGATCCGGATGCCGAGGTAGGTGGAGCCCCACACGACGTACACGATGCCGAGCGCGAACCATACGGCGCCGGTGATCCGGCGGCGGGCGGGAGCCACGGGGGCGGCGGCGGTACGGGACGCGGACGCGGCCGGGCGTGCTTCGGGGGCCGGATCGACGGCGGGGCTTGTCATGAGCAGGAGCGTAAGGAGTGCGGACCTAGATGACCAAGAGAATTGCCCGCATTCGGGCAGGCGGAGGCGGGTACGCACGCGCGATGAGGCCGCTTTCCGGGAATGACACGATGGGCCGAGCACCCGTACAAGAAGACCTCAGGTCTGCACCACTAGGGGAAAACACATGATCCTGCTCGCCTTGATCGGCATCCTGGTACTCGTCGTCGGGGGATGCGTCTGTGTGGTGTGGGCCGCGCGGGGCGGCCCCCGTTGGGTCCGCGGCGTGGCAGCCGTGACCCTGGCGGCCGGCCAGGTCGTCCGGAGCAGCCGACGGCGGGGCGTGGGGTCCGGGAACGGGAACGACGGGTCGCTGGACGGCTGACGGGCGGGCGCCACTCTCAGCGCCCTAGCTCACGCCGTACACCACGCCACTACTCCACACCCTCTCCCGTCGCCTTCAGAGCCAGCCACAGCTCCATCCGTACGTCCGGGTCGTCCAGGGAGCGGCCGAGGATCTCCTCCACGCGCCGCATCCGGTAGCGGAGGGTGTGCCGGTGGACGCCCAGGTCCGCCGCCGCCGCGTCCCACTGGCCATGGCGGGAGAGCCAGGCCCGCAGGGAGGCGACCAGGTCGCCGCGGCCCTTCGCGTCGTGGTCCCGGAGCGCCCGGAGCATCCCGTCGGCGAAGGCGCGGACGGCGTCGTCCGCGAGGAGCGGCAGGACCGATCCCGCCGCGAGGTCCTCGTGCTCGACGAGCGCCTTCCCCCGGCGTCTGGCCACCGAGAGCGCCTGCTCCGCCTGCTTGTACGCGGCCGCGGCCACGATCGGTCCCGCGGGGGCCGAGAGTCCGATGGTCACACCGGCCTCGTCGGCGTCCCGCTCCGCGTACGTCTCGCAGGCGGCGACGACCGCGCCCCCGTCGGCGGCGAGGACGACGAGCCGCTGTTCGCTCTCGGGGACGGCGAGCACGGCCTCACCGGCGCGGGCCGCGGCCGCCTCCAGGGACTCGGCGAGCACCGGCAGCGGCGGTTCGCCGGCCGGGTCGCCGCCGGCGGGTTCGGCGACGACGATCCGGAAGGGCGCGTCGAGCAGTCCGCCGTACACGTCCCCGGCCACCGCGCGCGCGTGGTCCGGCTGGCCGGCGAGCATCATCCGCAGGACCGCGGCGCCGAGCCGCTGTTCGGCGGCCTGGAGCGAGCGGGAACGTTCCGTCGTGAGGGTGAGCAGGGCGATCGCGGAGTGCACCGCGTACCGCTCGGCCGTCCCGAGGGGCGCGCCCGTGCCGACCGCGAGGGCGCCCCGCACCCGGCGCCCGGTGCCGAGGGACTGGAGCTCGACGCGGTCGTCCGTACCGCCGACGACGGCGCTGGCGGGGGCCGGGCGGTCGCGCAGCCGTTCCACGTCGGAGGTGAGCCGGGCGGCCCGGCGCGCGGCCCAGTCGGGCGAGACGGCGACGACCGTGCCGGAGGTGTCGTAGAGGGCGGCCCAGCCGTCGACGTGTGCGGCGAGCCGGGCGACGACGGCCTCGGGGCCCTCGGCGAGCGCGGCCCTGGTCAGCTCGCGCTGGGCCTCGAAACCGGCCGTGACGGCCCGGTACTGGTCGGCGGAGATGGCCGCCGACACCGCCTTGCTGATGGCGAGGAAGGGGGTGCGGCGCGGCACTTCCAGGAGCGGCAGGTGTTCTTCGCGGGCCGCGTCGAGCAGGGCCGACGGGATCGCCTCGTAGTTGACGCCGACGGCGAAGCCGAGCCCGACGACCCCCGCGCCGAGCAGCCGCCGCACGTAGCGGCGCATGGCCTCCAGGTCCTCCGCGTCGAGCGTGAGCGCGGTGGTGAGGAGGAGCTCGCCGCCCTCCATGTACGGCACGGGGTCGGCGAGTTCGCTGACGTGCGCCCAGCGGACGGGGGTGTCGAGGCGGTCCTCACCGGCACGCACGACGAGCTTCAGGGAGGAGTGCTGGACGAGCGAGGCGAGGGTGGGCGGCATTGGGGACCGTCGGACCTTTGAGCGAGGGGGCGCCGCTCAGCCGAGCGGCGCCCCCGATTGTGCCAGGGCCGGGGGGCGGCCGCTCCGCGGCGCGGGGGCGGTGCCGAGGGTGGCCGCTCCGCGGCGCGGGCCGGCGCCCGGAGCCGCGGCCGACCACCCGCGGGCCGGTGCCCGGAGCCTCGCTCTCAGCCTCGCAGGTCGACGAGGAGCGGTGGGATGTGCTCGCCCCGCACATGGGTGAGGGAGAGAACGGCGTGGCCCGGCGGCACAGCGTGGGCCAGGTCGGAGGCGGACCAGCGTTCCCGTTCCACCTCGCGTACGGTCACGGCGTCCGAGGTGACGGCCTGGCCTGTGACCAGTTTGCGGAGGGTGTGCACGACCCGGGTGAGCGGTTCGTCGGAACGTACGGTCCGGCGGGTCACGTCCCGGGCCTCGACCCACTCGGTGCCCCAGGTCTCCGCGAATCTCTTTCCGTCCCAGGTGTTGAGTCCCGCGAGGGCGACACGGCAACCGACAGCGCCGAACAGGGGCGTGCGCAGGTGCTCGGGGACGTCGTCGAGGGTCCGCAGACCGAGCACGACTCCGGCGTGGGCGGAACGCAGGCCCTGCAGTCCCCGCACGGTCGCGGCTGTGAGCGTATGTCCGGCGTCGTCCAGGACGAGGCAGGCGAAGCGGGACCGGTCGGCACGGGCGACGGCGCGGGAGAGGAACTGCGCGAGGACGAGCCGGGCGAGGAGCCTGGACGCCTCCGGGTGGCTCGTCTCCGGCAGGTTGATCCGGACCCTGACGGGATGATCGAGAGCCCGCATGGTGAACGGCTGCCTCGTACCGGTGGTGTCGAAGAAGCCGGCGAAGGTCGGGCGGTCGAGCAGGGCGAGCCGGTCGGCGAGGACGGTGGCCGGGTCGCCGGTGGTGCCGTGCTGCCGCTCGCGGGCGTCGAGTTCACGGACCAGGGACGATCGGCCGTCCTGCTCGAGGGCCGTGCGGAGCGCGCGGAGGGAGGACGGGGCACCGTCGAGAAGTTCGCGGAGCTCCGGGACGAGGGGGAATCGGCCGTGGACGGCGCGGAAAGGCCCGAGAAGCTGTGCGAGCACGGCCGCGGCCCGCCGGGTGTCGGTGGTGTCGTCGGCGAGGACGTCGGCGAGCAGGGTGGCGGCCTGGTCGGGATCGGTGGTCCCGCCGTAGAGATCGAGGTCGTGCGGTGAGACCTGGTCGCCGATCCCGATGACCACGTCGTAGGCCTCGTCCGGGCCGAGCGGCGTCCCGACGGAGCCGACCACGACGACGGCCGCCTGTCCGGTGAGTGCCTGGAGCGCCAGGGACTCGACGAGGGGGCGGACGAGCCGGGTGGTCTTGCCGCTGCCGGAAGGGCCGACGGCGAGCATCGAGGTGCCGAGGACGGCGGGGTCGAGGGCGAGCCCGGTGTCCCGGCGCGCGTACGGGTTGCGCGGCACGTCTGCGACGGTGCCGAGACGCACCTGCCGGAGGACGAGGTCGTGCGCGGCGGTTCGGCCCGGCAGGTGCCGGGCCCCGGAGGGGTGAAGGAACGCCGCGCCACCACGCGTGTGGACCTCCCGCAGGAAGGCGGCCTGCCGGTCGGGCGCGGAGCATGCCGTCTCCCAGGCCGTGCGGATCCGGACGTGGTCGATGTCGTTCATGGTTCCGGCGGCGGCTTCGGCGGCGAGCCGGTCGGCGGCTTCGGTGAGACCGGCGGCCCTCAGCTCCGGCCAGGTGACGGGGTCGGCGCTCGGCGCGGGTGCGGGGCCGGGGGCCGCGGGGCCCCCGGTACGACGCAGGGCGAGCCAGACGAAGGGCAGGACGGTGACGAGGGTGACGATCTGGAGGGCGGTTCCCGCCCTTCGCTCGTTGACGTACGCGGCGTCCGCACCGGTCTTCTCGAAGGGCATCAGCGCGTAGGCGACGTCCTTGAGCGGCGCCCAGCCGCCGCGGACGAGTGCGACGGTGACGATCCCGGCGACGAGGGCGAGGCCGACACGGACAGCGGCCTGGGGGTGCTCCTGGGTGAGCCTGCGCCAGGCGTACGGCCAGCGGCCGAGACGACCGGCGCCGTAGAAGACGCCACCGAAGAGAACGAGCCGGTAGAGAGCGAAGGCGAGGGGGCCTCCGGTGTCCGGCTGGGGCCCGCCTCCCAGCGGGCGCCACCAGTCCCCGGGAGTGAAGAGTTTGATCGGGACGTCCCAGTACGGGATGTATCCGTTGCGGAGCAGGGACCAGAACAGGACCGCGACCAGGAGTGAGAGCACCGTGCCGGTGAGCACCGCCCGCAGGTGGGGCTCATCGGGTTCGTGGTCGGGGCGCGGGACGTGTCCGTATCGCCAGACGCCGGGGCCGGCGGCCGGTCGCGGGGCCCGCAGCCAGTCGACCAGGGTGGTCCCGCCACCGTTCGGCACCGACGCCGGCACCGGAGGCGCAGGGGGCGGGGGCGGCGGCATCGGCGGCGGTCCGGCCGGGCGGGGGATCTGGTCGGGCCGCGGGCGCCCGTCGTGTGTGCCCCGTGAGCCGTGATTGCCCTCGAACTCCATGACCCCTGCCCCCTGGCCCTTCACTTCCGCGATGCCACCGTCCGACGCCCCAATCTAGGGCCTCGGCAGAGGATCACGCGCCGGATCGGACCGATGCCGTGGAGGCGGCCCGGACAACAGCGCGTATGGCCGATAAGGACAAGGACACGCCGGCACCGCTCCCATCCGTAGCATGCGCTCAGCGGGTGGCCGCGCCTAGCCTGCGGAGGAAACCCGCAAGTGCGTCCAGAACACCCCCAGGAGCCCCGCATGAACGCTGTCCCGCAGGAGCGGCGCGTCGTCACCGCCATTCCCGGTCCGAAGTCGCAGGAGCTTCAGGCCCGCCGGCTCGAGACGGTCGCCGGTGGCGTGGGCTCCACGCTGCCCGTCTTCACCAAGCGGGCCGGTGGCGGCATCATCGAGGACGTCGACGGCAACCGTCTGATCGACTTCGGTTCCGGTATCGCCGTGACCTCGGTCGGCGCCTCCGCCGAGGCCGTCGTGCGCCGCGCCTCCGCGCAGCTCCAGGACTTCACCCACACCTGTTTCATGGTGACGCCGTACGAGGGTTACGTGGAGGTCTGCGAGGCGCTCGCCGAGCTGACCCCGGGCGACCACGCCAAGAAGTCCGCGCTGTTCAACTCGGGCGCCGAGGCCGTCGAGAACGCGGTCAAGATCGCCCGTTCGTACACCAAGCGTCAGGCCGTCGTCGTCTTCGACCACGGCTACCACGGCCGTACGAACCTCACGATGGCGCTGACCTCGAAGAACATGCCGTACAAGCAGGGCTTCGGTCCGTTCGCGCCCGAGGTCTACCGCGTGCCGGTCGCCTACGGCTACCGCTGGCCCACCGGCCCGGAGAACTGTGGCCCCGAGGCCGCCGCCCAGGCGATCGACAACATCACCAAGCAGATCGGCGCCGAGAACGTCGCCGCGATCATCATCGAGCCGGTCCTCGGCGAGGGCGGCTTCATCGAGCCGGCCAAGGGCTTCCTGCCGGCGCTCGTGAAGTTCGCCAACGACAACGGCATCGTCTTCGTCGCCGACGAGATTCAGTCCGGCTTCTGCCGTACCGGCCAGTGGTTCGCGTGCGAGGACGAGGGCATCGTCCCGGACCTCATCACCACCGCCAAGGGCATCGCGGGCGGTCTGCCGCTCGCCGCCGTCACCGGCCGCGCCGAGATCATGGACTCCGTCCACGGCGGCGGCCTCGGCGGCACCTACGGCGGCAACCCGGTGGCCTGCGCCGGTGCGCTCGGCTCCATCGAGACGATGAAGGAGCTCGACCTCAACGGCAAGGCGCGCCGCATCGAGGAGCTCATGAAGGCCCGCCTTACGGCGATGGCCGAGAAGTTCGACGCCATCGGTGACATCCGTGGCCGCGGCGCCATGATCGCCATCGAGCTCGTCAAGGACCGCGCGACCAAGGAGCCGAACCCGGAGGCCGCGGGCGCGCTCGCGAAGGCCTGCCACGCCGAGGGCGTGCTGGTCCTGACCTGTGGCACCTACGGCAACGTGCTGCGCTTCCTGCCGCCGCTGGTCATCGGCGAGGACCTGCTGAACGAGGGCCTCGACGTCATCGAGAACGCGTTCGCCCAGATCTGACACCCCGTGAGGGTCGCGGTGTGAAGACTCTGTGGGGGGCCGATGGCGGGATGCGTTTTCCGCTGTCGGCCCCCTCTTCTCTGACGTACGGTTTCTGCAGATGAGAGAAACACCCCGGGCGGAGCATCCCCAGCCCCGCCCACACCGTGCCGTCGCGCACACCCCTGGAGCCTCGTGCTCCGGAACTCCTCACCGATCGGATGGCCGCCCGCCCCACACCCCCCGGGGCGTGCGGCAGCCCGATCCCCTCGGCCGCCCTGGAACCACCCCCCCTGTTCCAGGGCGGCCGGCTCTCTTCTCGGCGCTCGTCGCCCTCGCCGTCGTGACCTGGCAGGTGCTCGTCCACGGCCCCTTGGCCAGGCTCGACGAGCGGGTGTCCCGGGCCCTGGTGGACACGGTCCCCCGGTCCCTCTCCGAACTCGGCGCCGACCTCGGCAACCTGACGGTGGCTCTCCCCGTCCTCGGTTGCGCGATGGCGTACGCCCTGTGGCGCGGCCGCCGCGCCGCCGCCCTGTACGCGGGCCTCGCGATGGCCGCCGTACCGCTCCTGGTGATCCCCCTGAAGGAGTGGACGGCCCGCCCCGGCCCCCTGGAGCCCTGGGCGCAGGGCTACTACCCCTCGGGCCACACGGCCACGGCCGCCGTCGCCTACTTCGGCGCGGCCTTCCTCGTCTCGAACCGCCTGATCCCCGTCGCCGCCGTACTGACGGCGGTGACGGGGACCGGACTGATCCTGCGGGGCTACCACTGGCCGCTGGACGTGCTGGCCAGTCTCTGTCTGTCGCTGCTGATCCTGGCGGTCAGCTCCAGCTGTACGAATCGAAGTTCCGCGAGAACTCCCACTGGTTGTAGCGGTCCCAGTTGATCGACCAGGTCATCAGGCCGCGCAGGGCGGGCCAGGTGCCGTGGGTCTGGTACGTGCCGCAGTTGACCTTCTTCGTCAGGCAGTCCAGGGCCTTGTTCACCTCGGCCGGGGTCGTGTGGCCGTTGCCCGCCTGGGTGGAGGCGGGGAGGCCGATGGCGACCTGGTCGGCGCGGAGGGCCGGGAAGAAGCGGTCCGTGTTGCCGGCGACGGGGAAGCCGGTGAGGAGCATGTCGGTCATGGCGATGTGGAAGTCGGCGCCGCCCATCGAGTGGTACTGGTTGTCCAGGCCCATGATGGAGCCCGAGTTGTAGTCCTGGACGTGGAGCAGGGTCAGGTCGTCGCGCAGGGCGTGGATGACCGGCAGGTAGGCGCCGGCGCGCGGGTCCTGGCCGCCCCAGGGGCCGGAGCCGTAGTACTGGTAGCCGAGCTGGACGAAGAAGGTCTCCGGGGCCATCGTCAGGACGAAGTTCTGGCCGTACTTGGCCTTGAGGGTCTTGAGGGCCTGGATCAGGTTGACGATGACCGGGCTCGTCGGGTTCCTGAAGTCGGTGTCGCCGGTCTGGAGCGACAGGGAGTGGCCCTCGAAGTCGATGTCGAGGCCGTCGAGTCCGTACTCGTCGATGATCTTCGAGACGGAGGAGACGAAGGTGTCGCGGGCGGCGGTGGTGGAGAGCTGGACCTGGCCGTTCTGGCCGCCGATGGAGATGAGGACCTTCTTGCCGGCGGCCTGCTTGGCCTTGATCGCGGCCTTGAAATCGGCCGTGGACTCGACGTTCGGGCATTCCGTGGCCGGGCACAGGCTGAAGCGGATGTCGCCGGAGGTCACCGAGGTCGGTTCGCCGAAGGCGAGGTTGATGACGTCCCAGGAGGCGGGGACGTCGGCCATCCGGGTGTAGCCGGAGCCGTTGGCGAAGCTGGCGTGGAGGTAGCCGACGAGGGCGTGGGCGGGGAGGCCCGGATTGCCGCCCCCGCCGCCGCTGGTCGTCGTCGCGGTCACGGCGGCCGACTTCGGGGACTCGCCCGCGCTGTTCGCGGCGCTGACCTGGAAGGTGTACGCGGTCGAGGCCGTGAGTCCGGTCGCGGTGGCCGAGGTGCCGCTGACCGTCTGCACGCGCGTGGTGCCGCGGTAGACGTGGTACGAGGTGGCACCGGGGACCGCACTCCACGTCAGGGGCACGGTGCTGGACGTCGGGGAGCCCGCCGCGAGGCCGATGGGTGCGGCCGGGAGCTGCACGGGGGCGCCGCCGGGGCCGTACAGGGAGAGGTCGTCGGCCTGGTAGGCGGGGGTGCCGTACCAGCCGTGGGTGTAGATCGTGACCGAGGTGGTCGAGGCGCCGGTGGTGAACGTGGTGGCGAGCCGCTGCCAGTCGGGGGCGGAGCCCGTCCAGGTGGAGACGTCGGTGGTGCCGGTGCCGGAGGCGCCGAGGTAGACGTAGCTGCCGCGCACCCAGCCGCTGAGCGTGTAGGTGGAGCCGGGCTTCACGGTGACGGTCTGGGAGCACTTGGCGTTGTCGCTGCCGGCCGGGGTGGCCTGGAGCGCCTTCGTACCGCTGCGCACGGGCGAGGAGACGGCGGCGCCGCTGCCCGCCGTGCAGGTCCAGCCGTCGAGGCCGGCCTCGAAGCCGCCGTTGCGGGCGAGTTCGGCGTCGGCGGCCTGGGCCGCGGGGGTGAGCGCGGCGAGTCCGCCGGCGGCGAGGACCCCCGCGAGGAGCAGGGTGAGAGGTCTGGCGCGGTCCACAACTGCCTCCGGGAATGGGGGAATCGAGGTGGGAGCGCGCCACAGCATGGTCCAGACCAATCAAGTGGTCAAGACCTCTGTACGGACATCACCTCTCCTCACCCCCCATCGAGGCCCCTCTCCTCCCTGGCCAGTTGCCCCGCCGCCTCGTGCATCGCCAGTTCGAGGAGGGCGGCGTCGGTGAGGGTGCCCGCGCCGTCCGGCGTCACCAGCCAGCGCACCGCACCCGTCGCCCGCCCCGGGTACGGGACCACGATCCAGGTCCCGGCGCCCGCGCCGCGCACGCCCGTACCGAGCCAGCGGGCGGCGGTGCCCGGCGGCACGAAGAAGCCCATCCGGGCGTCGCCGAAGTCGGCGAGGACCGGTCCCGGCCGGTCCACCAGGCGGGTCAGCACGTCGAGCGTGGGGTAGCCGAGCTCCGCCGGCAGGATCAGGACGTCCCAGCGCCTGCCGGCGGGCAGCAGCGCGACCCCGTGCGGGTTGCGCTCCCACTCCCACCGGCAGGCGTCGGGATCCGGCGCCACCGATGCCAGCCACTCCACGGCACTCCTGGCGCCCGCGGCCCCCGTATCAGTCATCGCAACGGTCTCCTTCCGGGTGGACACGGTGTCCAGACGGAGAGAGCGGGGTCGACGTCTTCTCTTACGCGACTTCGGGTCACCAGGAAAGTGATCTGGGTCACACGCCGGAGGCCCGATCGGGTGGACGGTGCCGGGCCTGGTCGGCGGCTTCCCTCGCCCGCCCCTCCCCCGTGTTCGTATGAGCCTCCGCCCGGTATCGCCGCCCTCGCCACGGGAGTACCCATGCCGTTCCCCGAGTCATCGGGTGGTGCCGGAGCCGCGGCACCGGGCGGCGCGCGTCGCTCCGGCAAGGGGCCGCTGCGCCGCCTCGGCGACTGGTCGGCCCGTCACTTCGTCGTCGTCGTTGTCGGTTGGGTGGTGGCCCTGGGCGCCCTGGTGGGGCTGAACCACGCGTACGGCGGCGAGTACTCCGACAACTACTCGCTGCCGGGCACCCAGTCCCAGGAGGGGCTCGACGTGCTGCGTGCGCACGAGCCCGCCGCAGGCGGCTACAGCGCCCAGGTGGTGCTGTACGACGGCGCCGAGCCGCTCACGGACGCCGGCGACCAGATCTCGTCCGCCGTGGCCTCGCTGGAGAAGCTCCCGCACGTCCTGAACGCCACGAGCCCGCTGCCGGCGTCCGGCACCCAGCCGCCTTCCCCTCTCCCAGGGACCCCGAACGTCGGCCCGCTGTCCACCGACGGGAAGACCGGCTACATCACCGTCCGCTTCGACGTCCAGCCCGGCACCCTCGGCGACGACTACCTGACCGGCGTGGACAGCGCCGTGGCGCCCCTGCGGGCCACCGGGGTCCAGGTCGAGTACGGCGGGGCACTGGGTGAACTGGCCCGGCCCGAGGCGGACGACCGGACCAGCGAGGCGATCGGGTTCGGCGTCGCGGTCATCGTCCTGATCATCGGCTTCGGCAGTCTGATCGCCGCCGTACTGCCCCTGGTCACCGCCCTGGTGGCGGCCGTCTGCGGCCTCGCGGTCCTCGGCCTCCTGGCCGCGGTGTGGAACTTCGCGACCGTCTCCCCCACCCTGGCGACGATGATCGGCATCGGCGTCGGCATCGACTACGCGCTCTTCCTGATCACCCGGCACCGGCAGCTGCTGATGAACGGCCAGGATCCGGTCGCGGCCGCCGGGCTCGCCACCGCGACCAGCGGGCGGGCCGTCCTCGTCTCGGGCTGCACCGTCGTCATCGCCCTCGGGGGGCTGTGGGTCTCCGGACTGAGTTTCATCGGACTGCTCGGCCTGGCCGCGACCTCCACCGTCGTCACCGCCGTCGCCGGAGCCCTCACGCTCGTTCCGGCGATGCTCGGGCTCATCGGTCGCCACATCGACCGGCTGCGTCTGCGCGCTCCCGTCGCCGAGAGCGACGCAGCGACCGGCGGGGTGACCAGCGAGACGCCCCGCGGGGCGACCGGTGGGGCGAGCGGTGAGGCGCACGGCACCTGGCATCGCTACGCCCTGCGCGTGGAACGCCGTCCCTGGTGGTTCCTGACCTCGGGCGTCGTCGTCCTCGTCGTGCTCGCCATCCCCCTGTTCTCCATGCGGCTCGGGCACATCGGCGACGGCGCGGACCCGAAGTCCTTCACCGACCGGCGCGCCTTCGACCTCATGTCCTCCGCCTTCGGACCCGGCTCCAACGGGCCGCTGACCCTCGTCATCGACCAGACCTCGGTCCCCGCGGCCGACCGCTCCGCCCTGGCGAGCCAGGCACAGAAGGCGCTCACCGGGGTGCCCGACGCCGCCCTGATCACCCCGCTCACGACGACCTCGGACGGCGACGTCCTGATCGCCACGGCCTACTCGGTCGCCGCCCCGCAGGACGAGAAGACCACGTCGCTGACCAACCACCTGGCCGACGACGTCCTGCCCCAGGCGGTCGGCGGCACCACCGCGGCCACGTACGTCACCGGCACCACCGCCGCGCAGGTGGACTTCCTCGACATCGTCTCCAGCCGGCTGCTGTTCATCATCGCCGTGGTCGTCGCGCTGGCGTTCCTCGTCATCCTGGTCGTCTTCCGGGGCCCGCTCGTGGCCGCCAAGGCGGCGGTGCTCAACCTGCTGTCCATCGCCGCCTCGTACGGCGTCGTCGTCGCCGTCTTCCAGTGGGGCTGGGGCGGCCCGGCGCTCGGCGTCTCCGGCGAGGTGCCCATCGAGAGCTACGTGCCGATGATGATGTTCGCCATCGTCTTCGGCCTGAGCATGGACTACGAGATCTTCCTGCTGTCCCGGGTCCACGAGGCGTGGCTGCGCACCGGCGACGCGAAGGCGAGCGTGGCCCACGCCCTGGAGATCACCGCGCGGGTCATCACCTGCGCGGCGCTCATCATGGTGAGCGTCTTCGCGGCCTTCATCCTCGACGACAGCATCGTGGTGAAGATGATGGGGCTCGGGCTGGCCGCGAGCGTGCTCATCGACGCGACGGTCGCGCGGCTGCTGCTGGTGCCCGCGGTGATGACCCTGCTCGGGAAGTGGTCCTGGTGGACCCCGCACTGGCTGGACCGGATCCTCCCGCACGTCGACACGGAGGGCGAGGGCGAGATGGCCGCGGCGGGCGGGAACGGCGCGGCGGGGCCACGGCGAACGCCATGACCCCGCCGCTTCACCGGTCCTAACTGTCGAAGCCCAGACCCAGCTTGTCCATCGTCTTCAGCCACAGGTTGCGCCGCCCGCCGTGCTCGTCGGCGCGCGCCATCGACCACTTGGTGATGCCGATACCGGCCCAGGCGATCGGCTCCGGCGGGAACGGCAGCGGCTTGGAGCGGACCATCTCGAGCTCCGTGCGCTCGGTGCGCTCCCCCGCGAGCAGGTCGAGCATCACGTCCCCGCCGAAGCGGGTGGCGCCGACGCCCAGACCGGTGAACCCGGCCGCGTACGCCACCTTGCCCTGGTACGCCGTACCGAAGAAGGCCGAGAAGCGGGAGCAGGTGTCGATCGCGCCGCCCCAGGCGTGGCTGAAGCGCAGCCCCTCCAGCTGCGGGAAGCAGCGGAAGAAGTGCTCGGCGAGCTTGAGGTACGTCTCCGGGCGGTGGTCCATGTCGGCGTTGAGCTTGCCGCCGAAGGGGTAGATCGCGTCGTAGCCGCCCCAGAGGATGCGGTTGTCGGCGGTGATCCGGAAGTAGTGGAACTGGTTCGCCGAGTCGCCGAGGCCCTGCCGGTTCTTCCAGCCGACGGAGGCGAGCTGCTCGGGGCTGAGCGGCTCGGTCATCAGGGCGTAGTCGTAGACCGGGACGGTGTACGGGCGGACGCGCTTGACCAGCGAGGGGAAGACGTTGGTGCCGAGCGCGACCCGGCGGGCGACGACCCGGCCGTACGGGGTGCGGACGCCCATGCCGGCGCCGACGGAGACCAGGTCGAGGCCGGGGGTGTTCTCGAAGATCCGTACGCCCAGGTCGAGACAGGCCCGCTTGAGGCCCCAGGCCAGCTTGGCCGGGTTCAGCATGGCGACACCGCGGCGGTCCCAGAGGCCGCCGAGGAAGGTCGGCGAGTCGACCTCGGCGCGGACGGCGTCCCGGTCGAGGAGTTCGAGGCCGTCCGCGAGACCGAGCCGGTCGATCTCCGCGTACATCTCGGCCAGTTCCTCGACCTGGTGCGGCTCGGTGGCGACGTCCAGCTCGCCGGTGCGCTCGAAGTCGCAGTCGAGGGAGTAGCGGGCGACCGCCTCCTCGATGCCGTCGAGGTTGCGCTCGCCGAGCTCCTCCAGCTTCGGCAGCTCGCCCGGCCAGCGGGCGAGCCCGTTGCCGAAGCCGTGCGTGAGGGAGGCGGCGCAGAAGCCTCCGTTGCGGCCCGAGGCGGCCCAGCCCACCTCGCGGCCTTCGATCAGTACGACATCCCGGGCGGGGTCGCGCTCCTTGGCGAGGAGCGCGGTCCACAGTCCGCTGTAGCCGCCGCCGACGACGAGGAGATCGCACTTCTCGGTGCCGGTGAGGGCGGGCAGGGCGCCGGGCTTGCCGGGATCTTCCAGCCAGAAGGGGACGGGCTGGGCGTCGGAGAGAGATTGTGCAGCGAGACGCATGGCGACTGGGGCCATGGTTTCCAACTCCTTCGGTGCCTGAGCTGCCTAGGGCTGCGGGCTCAGGCTGTTGCTGTTTTCTTGCGCCGGTTCGTAATGATTTGCCCGGCCATGACCACCAGTACCGCGAGGACGAACATCGCGGTGCCGATGACGTTGATCTGCACGGGGGTGCCACGCTGCGCCGAGCCCCAGACGAACATGGGGAAGGTGACGGTGGAGCCCGCGTTGAAGTTGGTGATGATGAAGTCGTCGAACGAGAGCGCGAAGGCGAGCAGGGCGCCGGCGGCGATGCCGGGCGCGGCGATCGGCAGGGTGACGCGCAGGAAGGTCTGCACGGGTCCCGCGTAGAGGTCGCGCGCGGCTTCCTCCAGGCGCGGGTCCATGGACATGACCCGGGCCTTGACCGCCGTCACGACGAACGACAGACAGAACATGATGTGGGCGATGAGGACCGTCCAGAAGCCCAGCTCGATCCCCATGTTGAGGAAGAGGGTGAGCAGCGAGGCGGCCATGACGACCTCGGGCATCGCCATCGGCAGGAAGATCAGCGAGTTGATCGCGCCACGCGCCCGGAAGCGGTAGCGGACAAGCGCGAAGGCGATCATCGCGCCGAGGACGACGGCGCCGACGGTGGCCCAGGCGGCGAGCTGGAGCGAGAGCGAGAGCGACTCGCACAGGTCGGCGACGCCGCAGGGGTCCTTCCAGGCGTCGAGGGAGAACTCCTGCCAGGAGTAGTTGAAGCGCCCCTTCGGCTTGTTGAAGGAGAACGCCATCACGACGAGGTTCGGCAGGATCATGTACGCGAGCGTCAGCAGGCCCGCGATGACGACGAGGTTGCGTCGTATCCAGCGCATCAGACCAGATCCTCCGTTCCGGCTCGGCGGATGTAGACGGTGACCATGACCAGCACGATCGCCATGAGGATGAAGGAGAGCGCCGCCGCCGTCGGGTAGTCGAGGACCCGGAGGAACTGCGACTGGATGACGTTGCCGACCATCTTGGTGTCGGTGGAGCCGAGCAGTTCGGCGTTGACGTAGTCGCCGCTCGCCGGGATGAAGGTGAGCAGGGTGCCGGAGACGACGCCGGGCATCGACAGCGGGAAGGTCACCTTGCGGAAGGTGGTCGCCGGGGAGGCGTACAGGTCCTGCGCGGCCTCGTGCAGCCGGCCGTCGATCCGCTCCAGGGAGGTGTAGAGGGGCAGGATCATGAAGGGCAGGAAGTTGTACGTGAGACCGCAGACGACCGCCATCGGGGTGGCGAGCACACGGTCGCCCTCGGTCCAGCCGATCCAGCTGGTCACGTCCAGGACGTGGAGGGTGTTCAGCACGTCCACGACGACGCTGTCGTCCGCGAGGATCGTCTTCCAGGCCAGCGTGCGGATGAGGAAGCTGGTGAAGAAGGGCGCGATGACGAGGACGAGGAGCAGGTTGCGCCAGCGGCCGGCCTTGAAGGCGATCAGATACGCCAGCGGGTAGCCGAGCAGCAGACAGAGCAGGGTCGCGGTCCCGGCGTAGAGCAGGGAGCGGACGAACTGCGGCCAGTACTCCTGGAAGGCGTCCCAGTAGGTCTGGAAGTGCCAGGTGACCTCGAAGCCCTTCTCCAGGGAGCCGGTCTGCACCGAGGTGGAGGCCTGGTAGATCATCGGCAGCGCGAAGAAGACGAGCAGCCAGATGATGCCGGGGAGCAGCAGCCAGTAGGGGACGAGCCGCTTACGGGTGGGAGGCTTGCGCAGAACCGGTTCTTCGACCGGAGCCGCCTCCTCCTTCGTGAGGGTGGAGGTGCTCATCCGGCGTCCTCCACCGTCTCCACGCCCGCGTCGATGTCCTGATCGGCGTCGAGCCCGAAGGTGTGCGCCGGGTTCCAGTGCAGGACGACCTGGGCGCCGGGGACGAGACGCGCGTCCCGCTCGATGTTCTGCTCGTACACCTGGAGCTCCGCGCCCGCCGGGCTGTTCACCACGTACTGGGTGGAGACGCCGATGAAGGAGGAGTCGACGATCCGGCCGGTCACCCGGTTGCGGCCGTCGGCTATCGAGCCCGCGTCGTCGGCGTGCGCGAGCGAGATCTTCTCGGGGCGGACACCCACGAGCACCTTGCCGCCCTGGCGGACGGCGGAGGTACAGCGGTCGCCGGGCACACGGAGCTTGCCGCCGCCCGCCGTCACCACCACGTCGGCGCCTGTCTCCAGGACCTCGGCCTCGATGAGGTTGGAGGTGCCGAGGAAGTTGGCGACGAAGGTGGTCTTCGGGTTCTCGTAGAGGTCGGCGGGGTGGCCGAGCTGCTCGACGCGGCCGCCGTTCATCACCGCGACCTGGTCGGCCATCGTCATGGCCTCCTCCTGGTCGTGGGTGACGTGCACGAAGGTGATGCCGACCTCGGTCTGGATCCGCTTGAGCTCCAGCTGCATCTGGCGGCGCAGCTTGAGGTCGAGGGCGCCGAGCGGCTCGTCGAGGAGCAGCACCTGCGGGTGGTTGATGAGGGCGCGGGCCACGGCGACGCGCTGCTGCTGGCCGCCGGAGAGCTGGTGCGGCTTGTGGCGGGCCTTGTCGCCGAGCTGGACGAGCTCCAGCATGTCGTCGACCTGCTTCTTCACCGACTTGATGCCGCGGCGGCGCAGACCGAAGGCGATGTTCTCGGTGATGTCCATGTGCGGGAACAGCGCGTAGGACTGGAAGACGGTGTTGACCGGCCGCTTGTACGGCGGGAGGTCGGTGACGTCCTTGTCGCCGAGGAAGACGCTGCCGGTGCTGGGGTCCTCCAGGCCGGCGATCATGCGGAGCGTGGTGGTCTTGCCGCAGCCGGAGGCGCCGAGGAGGGCGAAGAAGGAGCCCTGCGGGACGGTCAGGTCGAGCGGCTGGACGGCGGTGAAGGAGCCGTACGTCTTGCTGATCCCGGTGAGACGGACGTCGCCGCCGCCCGTGTTCTTTCCAGTGTGAGCAGTCTTGTCAGTCATGGGTTGTGGTCCCAGGGGAGTGAGAGAGGTGGACGACGTGGGCCTCAGGCGCCGATGAGCTGGGCGAACTTCTCCTCGTACGCCGTCTCCTCCGCGCTGGTGAGCGAGCGGAAGGCGCGCGACTTCTTGGCCATGGCCTTGTCCGGGAGGATCAGCGTGTTGTTCGCGAGCTCGGGGTCGATCTTGGCGAGCTCGTCCTTCACCCCGTCGACGGGACAGACGTAGTTGATGTACGCGGCGAGCTGGGCGGCGACGGGAAGCTCGTAGTAGTAGTCGATGAGCTTCTCGGCGTTCGTCTTGTGCCGGGCCTGCGTGGGGACGAGCAGGTTGTCGCTGGAGGTGATGTAACCGGCGGACGGGATGGCGAACTTGATGTCCGGGTTGTCCGCCTGGAGCTGGATCACGTCACCGGCCCAGGCGAGGCAGGCCGCCAGGTCGCCCTTGTCCAGGTCCGAGGTGTAGTCGTTGCCGGTGAAGCGGCGGATCTGCTTCTTGTCGACGCCCTTCTGGAGCCGGCCGATCGCCGCGTCGTAGTCGGCGTCGGTGAACTTCCCCGGGTCCTTGCCCATGTCGAGCAGGGTCATGCCGACGGAGTCGCGCATCTCGGTGAGGAAGCCGACCCGGCCCTTCAGGGAGGGGTCGTCCAGGAGCTGGGTGACCGAGTCGACCTTCTTGCCGCCGGTCGCCTTCGCGTTGTACGCGATGACGGTGGAGATACCGGTCCACGGGTACGAGTAGGACCGGCCCGGGTCCCAGTCGGGGCGGCGGAACTGGGCGGAGAGGTTCGCGTACGCGTTGGGCAGGTTCGACGGGTCGAGCTTCTGCGCCCAGCCGAGCCGGATCATCCGGGCGGCGAGCCAGTCGGTGACGCAGATCAGGTCACGGCCGGTGTCCTGGCCGGCCGCGAGCTGCGGCTTGATCTTGCCGAAGAACTCGACGTTGTCGTTGATGTCCTCGGTGTACTTGACCTTGATCCCGGTGCGTTTCGTGAACGCCTCCAGGGTGGGGCGGCCCTTCTCGTCCTCGCTGACGTCCATGTACTCGGTCCAGTTGGAGAAGGCGAGGCTCTTCTCCTTGGCCGAGACGTCGATGGACTCGGGGCCCTGGCCCTCCCGCTTGGCCGGCGGGATGCCACAGGCGCTCAGGGACGCGAGGCCGCCGATCGTGAGGGCGCCGAAACCGCCCGCGCGCAGCATCGAACGGCGGCTGAGTGCTCCCCGGCCACTGGTCAGGCTGCGTCGTATCGCCGCCGTCTGCGCGGCGGACAGGCTGTCGGGCTCGTACTGCTCCATGCGCTGTGCCCTTTCGGGATGGTGTGAGCCGCTGGTCCGGCGGCGAGCTCCACGCGGCGGTAGCCGCATATGGATTACGGACGGTCCCCGAAGATCGTGCGGTGCCAGTCCTTCGCGGCGACCGCGGTGTTGTCGAACATCACGTGCTTGACCTGTGTGTACTCCTCGAAGGAGTACGCCGACATGTCCTTTCCGTAGCCCGAGGCCTTGGTGCCGCCGTGGGGCATCTCGCTGATGATGGGGATGTGGTCGTTGACCCAGACGCAGCCCGCCTTGATCTCGCGGGTGGCGCGGCCCGCCCGGTAGACGTCACGACTCCAGGCGGAGGCGGCCAGGCCGTACGGGGTGTCGTTGGCGAGCCGGATGCCCTCGTCGTCGCTGTCGAAGGGCAGTGCCACCAGGACCGGGCCGAAGATCTCCGACTGCACGACCTCGCTGTCCTGCGCGGCGCCGGTGATCAGGGTCGGACGATAGTACGCACCGTCCTTCAGGTCGCCCCCCGGGGCTTCGCCGCCGGTGACGACGGTGGCGTAGCCGCGGGCGCGCTCGACGAAGCCGGCGACGCTGTCGCGCTGGGCGTGGCTGATCAGCGGGCCGAGGTCGGTGGTCGGCGCGAAGGGGTCGCCGAGGCGCACGGTCTCCATGAGCTCGGCCACGCGCGCGACGAAGGCGTCGAAGAGCGGGCGCTGGACGTACGCGCGCGTGGCGGCGGTGCAGTCCTGGCCGCTGTTGATGAGGGAGGCGGCGACGGCTCCGTGGGCGGCGGCCTCCAGGTCGGCGTCGTCGAAGACGACGAACGGGGCCTTGCCGCCGAGTTCGAGGTGGAGGCGCTTCACGGTGGCGGTGGCGATCTCCGCGACCCGCTTGCCGACGGGGGTGGAGCCGGTGAAGGAGGTCATGACGACGTCGGGGTGGCCGACGAGGTGTTCGCCGACGGTCCGGCCCGCGCCGTTGACGATGTTGATGACGCCGTCGGGGATGCCGGCCTCCGTCGCGGCCTGCGCGAACATCAGGGAGGTCAGCGGGGTGAGCTCGGCCGGCTTCAGGACGATCGTGTTGCCGGCGGCGATCGCCGGGAGGACCTTCCAGGCGGCCATCTGGAGCGGGTAGTTCCAGGGGGCGATGGAGCCGACGACGCCGATCGGTTCACGCCGGATGTACGAGGTGTGGTCGCCGCTGTACTCGCCGGCCGACTGGCCTTGGAGATGGCGTGCGGCCCCCGCGAAGAAGGCGGTGTTGTCGATGGTGCCGGGGACGTCGAACTCGGTGGTGAGCTTGAGGGGCTTGCCGCACTGGAGGGACTCCACCCGGGCGATGTCCTCGGCCCACTCGGCGAGGACTGCGGCGAAGCGGTGCAGCGCGTCGGAGCGCTCGCCCGGCGTGGCGCCCGCCCAGCCGGGGAACGCGGCCTTGGCGGCGGCGACGGCCTCGTCGACGTCGGCGGTGGAGGCGAGCGTGTACGTGTAGACGCTCTCCCCCGTCGCCGGATCGATCACGCTGTGTTCCTGATCTGACGTTCCGGCGCGGAGCCGACCGCCGATGTACTGTGCGCCGTCCGCGAAGCGGTCCGTCACCTGGAAGCGGTTGCCCATGACGCTCTCCGTTGTCCCAGCCTGAATTGAGTGCCGATCCTGACAGAGGGACGGCACGCCAACAAGTGATTCCGTTGTTGCCTTTTGGTTACGCGACGGAATCGGTCGACCATGTGTCGAGGCACCCCGAAAATCTCCGTACGGAGTGTCCGTGGCGACTGTCAGACTCGCATGCATGAGCAAGATCGAGGAGCTGACGCAGCAGGTCAACAGGGGTGAGAAGGTGAAGTGGCTGCACTTCTGGGGCCACCGCCCGCACCCCGAAGGGCGCCTCTCGGCGAGCTGTCTGAGCCAGTGGTGGCCCGCACGCTTCGTGGTCGACGGCGTCCCCTACGCGACGGCGGAGCACTGGATGATGGCGGCCAAGGCCCGCCTCTTCGAGGACGCGGACGCCGAGCGGGCCGCGCTGACCGCCCGTACCCCCGCCGAGGCGAAGAAGGCGGGACGCCTCGTGCGGGGCTTCGACGAGGCGGTGTGGGAGCGGGAGCGCTTCGGGATCGTGGTGGAGGGCAGCGTCCACAAGTTCTCGTCGGACGAGGCCCTGCGCGCGTACCTCCTGGGCACGGGCACCCGCGTCCTGGTGGAGGCCAGCCCCGTGGACCGCGTCTGGGGCATCGGCCTCGCGGCCGACGACCCGGGTGCCCACGACCCCGCCCGGTGGCGCGGCCCGAACCTCCTGGGCTTCGCCCTGATGGAGGCGCGGGAGCGGTTGCGGGGGGCGTGAGACGCGGGAGGGCCCCGCACCGGAGACCGGTGCGGGGCCCTCTCACGCGTACGGCCTCAGCGGCCGCTCTCGACCACCAGGCTCGACGCGAACGGGTCGTCCCCGGAGTTGTCGAAGTTCGAGGAGTCCTGGTTGAGCGCCCAGATGATGAAGCCCAGGAAGATGGCGCCGACCAGGATGCCGACGGCGCCCAGGATGACGCCCGCGAGCGCCATGCCCCGGTTGGTCGCCTCGCCCCGGCCCGCCTTCTTCATGCCGATGATGCCGAAGATCAGCGCCAGGATGCCGAGGATCACCCCGAGGCCGTACGTGCAGAAGCCCGCGACGGCGATGATGCCGAGCACCATCGCGGCCGTCCCCATGCCGTTGGACGGGGACTGCGGGTAGCCGGGCTGGCCGGGGTAGCCGCCGCCGTACGACGACGGGTATCCGGGATAGCCGTACCCGGAGGACGCCGCGGTGACCGGCGGCGGCGTCACGGCCGCCGGGTAGCCGTACCCGCCGGACGTGTCCGCCGCCGGGTAGCCGTAGGCGCCGGGCGTGGCCGCGGGGCCGCCGGGAGCGACCGGCGGCGGCGGTACCGCGCCCGGGTCGGGCGTGAGCGGCATGGACGTGACGGTCTGCTGGTCGTGGACCGGCGAGGGCGACGGCGTCGCCGGCTTGCTCAGCTCCACCCCGTCGCGGTTCGGCGGAGCCCACGGGTCCGCCGGGTCGTACCCGTCCCGCGACTGGTCTCGGTTGTCAGACATGGGCCTCCCCCATCATGGTCCCGCCATGCTACGACCTCACCCCGTCGAGTGAACCGTCCGGCCTACGATGACCTGATGACCGACCTCCACCCGTTCATCGCGGGCCTGCCCAAGGCCGAGCTGCACGTCCACCACGTGGGCTCCGCCTCGCCCCGCATCGTCGCCGAGCTGGCGGCGCGTCACCCCGACTCCAAGGTCCCCACGGATCCGGAGGCGCTGGCCGACTACTTCACGTTCACCGACTTCGCGCACTTCATCGACGTCTACCTGTCGGTCGTCGACCTGGTCCGCACCCCGGAGGACGTCCGGCTGCTCACCTTCGAGATCGCCCGTGACATGGCCCGGCAGAACATCCGGTACGCCGAGCTGACCATCACCCCCTACTCCTCCACCCGCCGGGGCATCGACGAGCACGCCTTCATGGCGGCGATCGAGGACGCCCGCAAGTCCGCGGAGGCGGAGTTCGGCACCGTCCTGCGCTGGTGCTTCGACATCCCGGGCGAGGCCGGCCTGGTCTCCGCCGAGGAGACCGCCCGCCTCGCCACGACCGACGGCCTCCGCCCCGAGGGCCTGGTCTCCTTCGGCCTCGGCGGCCCGGAGATCGGGGTGCCGCGTCCGCAGTTCAAGCCGTACTTCGACCTGGCGCGGGCGGCCGGCCTGCACTCCGTCCCGCACGCGGGCGAGACGACCGGTCCGCAGACGGTCTGGGACGCGATCCGCGACCTGGGCGCCGAGCGCATCGGCCACGGCACCAGCTCGGTCCAGGACCCGGCACTCCTCGCGTACCTGGCGGAGCACCGCATCGCCCTGGAGGTCTGCCCGACCTCGAACATCGCCACGCGGGCCGTCGCCACCCTGGACGAGCACCCGATCCGGCAGATGGTGGACGCCGGGGTGCTCGTCACGGTCAACAGCGACGACCCGCCGATGTTCGGCACCGACCTCAACAGCGAGTACGCGGTCGCCGCCCGTCTCCTCGGCCTCGACGAGCGCGGTGTCGCCGCCCTCGCGAAGAACGCGGTGGAGGCCTCGTTCCTCGACGCGGCCGGCAAGGCCCGGATCGCCGCCGAGATCGACACGTACACGGACGGCTGGCTCACGCGCTGACGACCGGTCCGCACGCCGAAGACCGGCTCACGGCACGCCGACGACCGGCTCGGGCGCCGGCGGCTGGCTCGCGCGCCGACGACGGTGAGAATGGGCCCATGGACTCCGACACCGCCAGGGACCTGACCGCCTTCCGGGAAGCCGTCGGGAGGCCCGTCACCGTCGTGGGCCATCGCGGCGACCCGTACCGCGTCCGCGAGAACACGCTCCGCTCGATCGGCTCGGCGATCGAGCGGGGCGCGGACGCCGTCGAGGTCGACGTCCGGCTGACGAAGGACGGGGTGCCCGTCCTCCTCCACGACGACACCCTGAAGCGCCTGTGGCGCCACGACCGGCCCCTCGCCTCGCTCTCGTACGAGCAGGTCCGCGAGCTGACCTACGGCGGGGTGCCGACCCTGCGCGAGGCGCTGCTCACCGCCGGGGACCGCCGGCTGATGCTGGACCTGCCGGGCGGCAACGAGGACTCGGTCCGCACCATCGTGGGGACGGTCCGCGAATGCGGCGCCGGAGAGCGGGTGTACTACTGCGCGGGGGCCGTCGCCATGCTCCAGGTGCGCGCCGCCGACCCGGCCGCCGAGATCGCGCTGACCTGGACCTCGCTCGCCCCGCCCCGCCCGATCCTGCTCGACGCGGTACGGCCGCGGTGGCTCAACTACCGCTTCGGGCTTGTCAGTCGGGGGCTGACCGAGCGGGTGCACCGGGACGGGCTGCTGGTCTCGGCCTGGACGGCGGACACGGCCCGCACCATGCGTAAGCTGATCTTGAACGGGGTCGACTCGGTCACCACGAACCGGGTCGGCACACTCACCGACGTCCTGCGAAAGGCCCGCGCGTGAACGACCGGATCCGGACCGACATCGCCCACAACGCCCGTGTGTGGAACTACTGGCTGGGCGGCAAGGACAACTACCCGGTGGACCGCGCGGTCGGCGACCAGGTCACCGGCTTCTACCCGAGCATCGGCGAAGTGGCCCGCGCGGACCGGGCGTTCCTCGGGCGCGCGGTGACCCACCTGGCCGCAGAGGAGGGCGTACGGCAGTTCCTGGACATCGGTACGGGCCTGCCGACCGCCGACAACACCCACGAGGTGGCCCAGCGGGTCGCGCCCGACGCCCGGATCGTCTACGTCGACAACGACCCGATCGTCCTCACTCACGCCCGTGCGCTCCTGACGAGCGCGCCGGAGGGGGTCACCGAGTACGTGGACGCCGACGCGCACGACCCGGAGAAGATCCTGGCGGCGGCCGCGGAAACGCTCGACCTGTCCCGTCCGGTCGCGGTGATGATGCTCGGCATCCTCAACTTCGTCCTGGACACCGACGAGGCCCGGTCGATCGTGCGGACCCTGATGGACGCCGTCCCCTCCGGCAGCTTCCTGGTCCTGACGCATCCCACCCTTGAGCCGGAGCTCGGCGGCGAGGGCAACAAGGCCGCGATGGCCTTCTGGAACGAGAACGCGACCCCGCCGATCACCGCCCGCAGCCGCGCCGAGTTCACCTCCTTCCTGGACGGTCTCGACGTCCTGGAGCCCGGCATCGTCTCCTGCGCCCGCTGGCGCCCCGCCTCCGCGGAGGCGGTCACGGTCGCGCAGTTCGGCGCGGTGGGCCGCAAGCCGTAATGGTCATACGGGCGGGCGTGGGGGCGGGCATACGGGCCGACGTGCGCGGCCGGTGGGAGCGGACCAGGACCTGGGGCGCGGCGAACCCGTGGGCGGTGGACCTCGGGATCGCGCTGCTCGTCCAGGCGGCGATGACGATGCCGTTCGTGGTGCCGCGCCCGCCCGGCCTCGAACCGGCGACCTGGGCCGCGTACGGCCTCACGTCCCTCACCGTGCTGCCCCTGGTCTGGCGGCGGCGCGCGCCCGTCACCGTACTGCTCGCGATCATGGTGGCGAGCGCGCTGTACAAGGTGGCCGTGGAAGGGCCGGGGCAGCCACTGCCGTACACCGGACTCGTCATCGTCTACACGATCGCGCTCCTCTCGCCGCCCTGGAAGCGGCTCGCGACGGTGGGGCTCCTGGTGGTCGCGGTGCCGGTCTCGGTGTGGCTCAACACCCGATCGGCGCGCGAACTGACCTTCTCGCTCTTCGTCTTCGCCGCCGCCTATGTCTTCGGGCGGCTCCAGGACGCCCGGCAGCGCGCCCACCGGATCGAGGCCGAGCGGGCCGCCGCCCGCGAACGGGCCAGGATCGCGCGGGAGATGCACGACATCCTGTCGCACGCGGTGAGCCTGATGATCGTGCAGGCGGAGGCTGGCCCGGTGGCGGTACGGGTGGCGCCGGAGCGCGCGGAGGCCGCGTTCGAGGCGATCTCGGAGACCGGCCGTGAGGCGATGAACCAGCTGCGGCAGATGCTGGGGCTGCTGCGCGAGAGCCCCGAGAACCCCGAGACCACCGCTCCCCGGGAGCCGCGGCCGGACATCGCCGCGCTTCCCGAACTGATGGAGCGTGTCAGGAGCAGCGGCCTCGCCGTCTCGTACACGACGGAGGGCGGAGTGCGGGCCTCGCTGCCCGCGGCGACCGGCGCGAGCGTCTACCGGATCGTGCAGGAGGCGCTGACGAACGTCGTCAAGCACGCGGAAGCCCGTACGGCCGAGGTCCTCATCTCCCGGGCGGACGGCGTCCTGCTCGTCACGGTGACCGACGACGGGCGCGGCCCTCGGGGCGGCTCCGGCGGCCACGGCCTCCTCGGCATCCGGGAGCGGGCCGCCGCGCACGGCGGGACGGCCACCACCGGCCCGGGGCCCGGCGGCCGCGGATTCGAGGTGCGGGTCCTGCTCCCCGTACCCTCCACGGCGGAGGTGGGGGCATGACGATCCGGGTGGTGGTCGCGGACGACCAGGAACTGGTACGCAGCGGCTTCGCGATGATCCTGGACGCGCAGTCGGACATCGAGGTGGTGGCGGAGGCCGGGGACGGGGCGGAGGCGGTCGAGGCGGTGCGCCGGCACGCGCCCGACGTGGCGCTGCTCGACATCCGGATGCCGGGAACAGACGGCATCGAGGCCTGCCGGGCGATCAGCGCGGAGTCCGGCTGCCGGACGGTGATGCTGACGACCTTCGACACCGACGCGTACGTGTACGAGGCGCTGCACGCGGGCGCGAGCGGCTTCCTCCTCAAGGACGTACGGCGCGACGATCTGGTGCACGCGGTACGGGTGGTGGCGGCGGGCGACTCGCTGCTCGCGCCGTCCGTGGCGCGGCGGCTCGTGGAGCAGTACACGGCGGGCGGCCCGCGCCGGACGGCCGGGGGCCCCGATTCCCGGCTCGACGTACTGACGGGCCGGGAGCGGGAGACGCTGCTGCTGCTCGCGCGCGGTCTGTCCAACGCGGAGATCGCGGCGGAGCTGACGGTCAGCGACCACACGGTGAAGACCCACGTGGGGAACGTGCTCGCCAAGCTGGACCTGCGCGACCGGATCCAGGCGGTGATCTGCGCGTACGAGACGGGCCTGGTCGCGGCGGGTTCTCAGGAGCCCGCACCTCCCCGGCCCGCGCCTCGCTGACGCGCGTCTCGCCCGCCCGGGGGAGGCGGACCCCCGGGCCTCTCCCCCGCGTCGGTGAGAAACGACCCGCCGAAGACCACCGGCGCGGGCGATCCGCCGATCGTCCCTGGTCAGCAGGATGGAGCCATCGAGAACACGGGCTCACACCACCGGAGTTGACCATGAGGAAGTCCACCCGCACGCTGCTCGCCGCCGCCCTGCTCCTGGGCGTCGCCGCGGGACCGGCGACAGCTCCGGCCTTCGCGGAGACCTCGGCGAAGTCCCCGGCAGCAGCGGCTCTGTCCCCAGGGACGAACCCTGATCTGAGCGCGGTGATCGCGGGGCTCCCCCGCACCGACGCCACCGCCGCGCTCGTCCGGATCGGCGGCACCGAGGGCTCCTGGCAGGGCAGTTCGGGCGTTCACGACCTCGAGACGAACGCCCCGGCGGACCCGGCCGCCCGCTTCCGGGCCGGTTCGGTGACGAAGGTGTTCACTGCGGCGACCGTCCTCAAGATCGCCGCCGAGGGGCGGATCGACCTGGACCGCACGGCCCGCTCGTACCTGCCGGAGCTGATCCCCGGCCGGTACGCGACGGTGACCGTACGCCAGCTCCTGAACCACACCCACGGCATCCCGGCCCCCGACTTCCCGGGCACGACGGTGGAGGAGTGGTACGAGCACCGCTTCGACGTCCACTCCGCCGAGGCGATGGTCCGCTCGGCGACGGCGAAGCCGCGCGAGTTCCGGCCGGGCACCCGGCAGCACTACCTGAACATCGGGTACACGGTGGCAGGACTGATCGTGGAGCGGGTGACGGGCGACTCGTTCGAGCGGCAGGTGGAGCGCCGTATCCTGCGCCCGCTCGGTCTGCGGGACACCTACCTGCCGGGCGCGGCCGCCGAGATCACCGGTCCGTACAACCACGGCTACCAGACGATGCGGCTCGACAACGGGACGACCGGGCTGCGCGATGTCTCGGTGTGGCGGGCCACGGACGGCTGGGCGGCCGGCGACCTGGTGTCGACCACCGCCGACCTGGAGCGGTTCACCCGGGAGCTGTTCGCGGGCCGGGTGGTGCGCGGACCGCTCCTGGAGGAGATGTTCACGCTGCCGAAGGTCCCGGACGCGAAGACCGGCGCCCCGGCCGCGTACTCCGCCGGCCTGTCGATGAAGCGGCTCGGCGGACGCGAGGTGTGGGGCAAGACGGGCGGCCGCTGGGGCTACAACGCGGCCGTCGCCTCCACCCGCGACGGCGCGCGCACCCTCGTCTACAGCGTCAACTCCACCGACGCGAAGGGCCAGGACATGAACCCGACTGCCCTGAACCTCATGGTGGCGGCGTACGGCCTGCCGGACCAGGACTAACGAGCTCGTGCACGGTAAGCGATGAGACGTCGAGGGCTCCGGCAGGCCTGGTGCTCACCTCTGCCGTCGTGGGTTCAGGTCCGCGGTCTGC
>NZ_JBIWIO010000015.1:0-184313 GCF_044764665.1 Streptomyces sp. NPDC093795 | reverse complement strand
TTTTTGGCACGCTGTTGAGTTCTCAAGGAACGGACGCTTCCTTTGTACTCACCCTCTCGGGCTTTCCTCCGGGCTTCCCTTCGGTATTTCGTGTTCCCAACCTTACCAGATCGTTTTCCGTTCCGTTTCCGGTTCGGACTTTTCTATCCGGTGGCCTGTTGGCTGCCTTTCGCCTCTCGGCGTGGTCACTACTTTAGCTGATTCATTCGGCGACTCATAATCGAGTCAATCGAATTCGAATTCCGGCATGCCGGAACAGACCCCTGCTGGGGCATCATGTTCAGTAGTGGATGGCAGCTGCGGGGTGCTCGAACAAGCAGGCCCGTAACCAGCTGCTCGGGCTACGTTAGGCGTTCGGTTCGCCTGAGTCAAGCCTACGCCGCCGGGGGGTGTGAGCGCGGTACGGGCTCACCGTCGGGTCCTCGTCGATCCAGAAGCGCCAGGGGTGCGGGGCGCCGTCGCCGCCGACGCCCGTTCGGGGGCCGGTGCGGATGAGGTCCGGGTCGGGTGGGGTGCCGGTGAGCAGGGCCAGCGGGGCTTCCGGGTCGGCGCAGGTGTCCGTGCCGTTGAGGGAGAGGGCGACGTCGAGGGCTGTGGCCAGGCGCGCCGGGCCCTTGGCCAGCTCGCGGTCGTAGCGGGCCGAGCGACGGCGGGCGCGGGCCTGGTCGGCGCCGTGGAGGAACTCCCCCGCGCGCAGCAGGACCCCACTCGCCTCGCCCTCGGGTCCGCAGACCAGGTTGAGGCAGTGCCACATGCCGTACGTGAAGTAGACGTACGCGTGTCCGGGTGGGCCGAACATGACGGCGTTGCGTGCCGTGCGTCCTCGGAAGGCGTGCGAGCCGGGGTCGACCGCGCCGGCGTACGCCTCCACCTCCGTGAGGCGCAGTTCCATCCGGCCCCCGTCGGAGTTGCGGACGAGGGTGCGGCCGAGGAGGTCGGGGGCCACCTCCAGGACCGGGCGGTCGAAGAAGGTCCGCGGGAGCGGCGTACGGTCGGGACTCTCACTCATGGCGTCCGAGCGTAGTGGGGCCCGGTGGGGAACCCGCTACGGTCGTGGCGCGTATGTAGGGGTCAGGACCGAGAAGGAGTGTCATTCATGGGATTCAAGAAGCTGCTCGCGAGCCTGGGTGCCGGTGGGGCCAGCGTGGAGACGGTGCTCACCGAGGAGAACGTGGTTCCGGGTGGTGTCGTCCAGGGTGAGGTGCGGATCCAGGGCGGCAGTGTCGACCAGCAGATCGAGGGGCTCTCCGTCGGGCTGCAGGCGCGGGTCGAGGTGGAGGGCGGTGACCAGGAGCAGAAGCAGGACATCGAGTTCGTCAAGGTCCGTCTGGGCGGTGCCTTCGAGGTGAAGGCCGGCGCGGTGCACGTGGTGCCGTTCGGTCTGGAGATCCCGTGGGAGACGCCGGTGACCTCGGTCGCCGGGCAGCAGCTGCGCGGTATGAACATCGGTGTGACGACCGAGCTGGAGATCGCCCGCGCGGTGGACTCCGGTGACCTGGACCCGGTCAACGTGCACCCGCTGCCGGCGCAGCAGGCGATCCTGGACGCCTTCCTCCAGCTGGGGTTCCGTTTCAAGAGCGCGGACATGGAGCGCGGGCAGATCCGGGGGACGCGGCAGAAGCTGCCCTTCTACCAGGAGATCGAGTTCTTCGCGCCGCAGCAGTACCGCGGTCTCAACCAGGTCGAGGTCAGCTTCGTCGCGGACGACCGTGAGATGGACGTCGTCCTTGAGATGGACAAGAAGCCGGGTCTGTTCGGTGAGGGCAGCGACTCGTTCCGTGCCTTCAAGGTGGGGCTCCACGACTTCCACACCACCGACTGGGCGGCTTACCTGAACCAGTGGCTCGCCGAGGTCGGCGGCCGTCGCAACTGGCTCTAAGCTCAGCTGGATCGGTGGATAAGAGGAGGTTCTACGTGTCCAAGGACAAAAGGGCGCCGCTCCCCCACGACTTCCATCCGCCGGTGGCGGCGTTCACCGTGGTGAGCGACGACATCGCGCCGGGTGAGGTCCTGAAGGACGCTCAGGTGCAGGCGGAGGGGGACACCTCGCCGCACCTGCGCTGGGAGGGGTTCCCGGCGGAGACGAAGAGCTTCGCCGTCACGTGCTTCGATCCGGACGCGCCGACGGGCAGCGGGTTCTGGCACTGGGTGCTGTTCGACATCCCGGTGTCGGTGACGGAGCTGCCCGTGGGGGCCGGGTCGGGATCGTTCGAGGGTCTGCCGGCCGGGGCCGTGCACGCCCGGAACGACTACGGCGCCAAGGAGTTCGGCGGTGCGGCTCCCCCGGAGGGGGACCCGGCGCACCGCTATGTCTTCACGGTGTACGCGGTCGACCGCGAGAAGCTCGGCCCGGACGCGGACGCCTCGCCCGCGGCCGTCGGGTTCAACCTGCGGTTCCACACGCTGGGGCGTGCCCAGTTGATCGGTGAGTACGCGGCTCCGGCGGCGGTCTGATCGTTCGTTTGTTGTTTGCCCGCTTCTGGTCTTGGAGAGATCAGAAGCGGGCATCTTTTGTTGCGCGGGAAATTGCGTTGTCCGACCCCGGCCGGCCCGGCCATCGTTGCTCCAGGCCCCATCGCCCCGCCCGGGGCCGGGCCTGCACACGGGAGGTGGGCACAATGCGGGACACGCTGGTACTCAACGCGAGCTTCGAGCCGCTTTCGACGGTCACACTCAACCGCGCGGTGGTGCTTGTCCTGCAGGCGAAGGCCGTCGTCGAGCACGCCCATCCCGATCTGCGGGTGCGCGGTGCCGCGGTCGATCTTCCCGTGCCGCGGGTGATCAGGCTCTGCCGTTACGTACGGGTGCCCTTCCGAAGACAGGCGCCGTGGTCGAGACGGGGGGTGCTGGTCCGGGACCAGCACCGGTGCGCGTACTGCGGGCGGCGGGCGACGACCGTCGACCACGTGGTGCCGCGTGCCCAGGGCGGTGGGGACAGCTGGTTGAACACGGTGGCCTCGTGCGCCGAGGACAACCACCGCAAGGCCGACCGGACTCCGGAGCAGGCGGGGATGCCGCTGCTGCACCAGCCGTTCGAGCCGACGCCGGCGGACGCGATGCTGCTCTCGATGCGGGCGAGCGAGCGGTCCGAGCTGCCGGAGTGGCTGGCGCAGGCGGCCGCGTAACCCTGTCTCGTGCGGTGTGGGCCCGTCTCTCCCGGTGGGGGGGACGGGCCCTTCCGGTGTTGCCGCTAGCGGAGCGTGAGTTGGAGGATCGCGATGACTCCGACCGCGATGATCACTCCGCGCAGGACGGTGGGCGGCAGCTTGCGGCCGACCTTGGCGCCGATCTGGCCGCCGATGGTGGAGCCGACGGCGATGAGCAGGACGGCCGTCCAGTCGAACTCGGCGACGAAGAGGAAGAAGACGGCGGCGATGCCGTTGACGAGGGCGCCGAGGATGTTCTTGACGGCGTTGATCCGCTGCAGGGTGTCGTGGAGCAGCAGGCCCATGAGGGAGAGGTAGAGCACTCCTTGGGCGGCGCCGAAGTAACCGCCGTACATGCTGGCGAGGCAGAGGCCGACGAGGAGGGCGGGGCCGCCGTCGGGGTGGGCCTCGGTGCCGGTCTGTTCGCGGCGGCGCTTGACGGCGGCGGCGATGCGGGGCTGGAGGAGCACCAGGATCAGCGCGAGGCCGATGAGGACGGGGACGATCGCGTCGAAGGCCTCGGACGGCAGCGCCAGGAGCAGGATCGCGCCGATGAGGCCGCCGATGAGGGCGGCGCCGCCGAGGCGGAGGATGCGGGCTTTCTGGCCCTTGAGTTCGCGCCGGTAGCCGATGGCTCCGCTGATGGAACCGGGGACGAGTCCGAGGGCGTTGGAGACGTTCGCGGTGATCGGGGGGAGTCCGGTCGCGAGGAGGACCGGGAACGTGATGAGCGTTCCCGATCCGACGATGGTGTTGATGGTGCCGGCGCCGATGCCGGCGGCGAAGACTGCCAGGGCTTCCCAGATGGACAACGCCATCTCCTTACATGGTCAGTGAGTCGCCTCCCCGCCGTGACGTCGTCAGGGTCGAGGGGCTCGCACCGATCATGCACGAGAATTACGTGTACGTGTCAGTCAACCGGCGGTTCGTCGCGCCTTTCGGTCGCGGCGCCCTTGGTGTTGAAGCCGGGGACGCTGCCGTCCTTGTTGCCGAAGGCGCCCGAGAGGCCCTTGAGTGCGTCGCCGATCTCGCTGGGCACGATCCAGAGCTTGTTGGCGTCGCCCTCGGCGATCTTCGGGAGCATCTGGAGGTACTGGTACGAGAGGAGCTTCTGGTCGGGGTCGCCGGCGTGGATGGCCTCGAAGACCGTACGGACGGCCTGCGCCTCGCCCTCGGCGCGCAGGGCCGCGGCCTTGGACTCACCTTCCGCGCGGAGGATCGCGGACTGCTTCTCGCCCTCCGCGGTGAGGATCGCGGACTGGCGGGTGCCCTCGGCGGTGAGGATCGCGGCGCGCTTGTCGCGCTCGGCGCGCATCTGCTTCTCCATCGAGTCCTGGATGGAGGTCGGCGGCTCGATCGCCTTGAGCTCGACGCGGTTGACGCGGATGCCCCACTTGCCGGTGGCCTCGTCGAGGACTCCGCGCAGGGCCGCGTTGATCTCCTCGCGGGAGGTCAGGGTCCGCTCCAGGTCCATGCCGCCGATGATGTTGCGCAGGGTGGTGACGGTGAGCTGCTCGATCGCCTGGATGTAGCTGGCGACCTCGTAGGTCGCGGCGCGGGCGTCGGTCACCTGGTAGTAGATGACGGTGTCGATGTTGACGACGAGGTTGTCCTGGGTGATCACCGGCTGCGGCGGGAACGGGACGACCTGCTCGCGGAGGTCGATCCGGTTGCGGATCGAGTCGATGAACGGGACGACGATGTTCAGTCCGGCGTTGAGCGTGCGGGTGTAGCGGCCGAAGCGCTCCACGATCGCCGCGCTCGCCTGCGGGATGACCTGGATCGTCTTGATCAGGGCGATGAAGACGAGCACCACCAGAATGATCAGAACGATGATGACTGCTGACATCGTGTTCCCCGTGTCCTTCGCTGCCAATTGACTGCCGGGTGGCCTTGCATGATCGAGTTTCGCAGATGACGGAACGTCATGGGCGAGGTTCGGTCACATGACGACGGCGGTCGCTCCGTCGATCTCGACGACGTCGACCTGGTCGCCCGGTTCGAAGGTCTGTCCGGAGTCGAGCGCGCGGGCGGACCAGATCTCGCCCGCGAGCTTGATCCTGCCTCCGCCGGAGGCGTCGACCCGTTCCAGGACGACGGCCTGACGCCCCTTCAGGGCGTCGACCCCGCTGGCATGGCCGGGTCTGCCGTCGCGGTGGCGGGCGGCGATCGGGCGTACCACCGCGATGAGCGCCACCGAGACGACGACGAAGACGAGTACCTGGGGGGTGACGCCGAAGCCGAGGGCGGCGGTCACCGCCCCGGCGACCGCTCCGACGGAGAACATGCCGAATTCCGGCATCGCGGTCAGGACCAGCGGAATGCCGAGCCCCACCGCGCCGATCAGCCACCAGACCCACGCGTCGATGTCCACGGGGTCATGGTAGGGCGGGTGGGGTGCTTCGGGACAGGGCGCGGGCGGCTGTGCGGGACGCCGGCGCTCCGGCCGGTCACTTCAGGGGCAGGCCGTGGGCGGTCCAGCGGTCGGCGACGCGCTCGACGACGAGCGGCAGGCCGAAGCAGAGCGACAGGTTGCGGGAGGTCAGTTCCATCTCGACGGGGCCCGCGGCGAGGACCTTGCCCTGACGGATCATCAGGACGTGGGTGAAGCCGGGCGCGATCTCCTCGACATGGTGCGTGACCATGATCATGGAGGGGGCGTACGGGTCGCGGGCGAGGCGGCCGAGGCGGCGGACCAGGTCCTCGCGGCCGCCGAGGTCGAGGCCGGCGGCGGGCTCGTCGAGGAGGAGGAGCTCGGGGTCGGTCATCATCGCGCGGGCGATCAGGGTGCGCTTGCGCTCACCCTCGGAGAGGGTGCCGAACTTCCGGTCCAGGTAGTCGTTCATCCCGAGCCGGTCGAGGAAGGCCTTGGCGCGGTCCTCGTCGACCGGGTCGTAGTCCTCGTGCCAGGTGGCGGTCATGCCGTACGCGGCGGTGAGGACGGTCTGCAGGACGGTCTGGTGCTTGGGGAGCTTCTCCGCCATGGCGATGCCGGCCATGCCGATGCGGGGCCGGAGCTCGAAGACGTCGGTGCCGACGCCGCCGAGCTGCTCGCCCAGGATGTGGGCGGTGCCCTTGGTGGGGAAGAGGTAGCTGGAGGCGATGTTCAGAAGGGTGGTCTTGCCGGCGCCGTTGGGTCCGAGGATGACCCAGCGCTCGCCCTCCTTCACCGACCAGGAGACGTCGTCCACCAGAGCCCGTCCGTCGCGGACCACGGATACGTCCACCAGCTCCAGTACATCGCTCATGAGCGCGTTGTCTCCCCTTGCGGTCGAGTCGTGTCGTCGCCTTGCGCCGGTGGGCGCGGCGTCCAGGGGAAAACCTACGTTATCGACGGAGCGGGCCGGTCCCTAGGGCTTCCTTTGACTCCCGGGACGCGCCCTAGTCTTGGGGGATGCTTTCGGAACCACGCTCAGGACGCCTGGCCGCATGGGGCAACGCCCTGCTGGCCGGGGCGGTGTCGCCGGACGAGGCGGCCCTTGCCATTGTCGGGGAGGACGCGGTGCACCGCGTGGAGGGGCTGCCGGGTGAGGCGCGGCCGGTGGGGCTGACGCTGGCGCTCGGCCGGCTGCGGCGGCTCGGGGTGACCGGGTGGCGGGTGGCGCTGCCCGCGCCGGGGCATCCGCTGGGGCTCAGCGGACCCGCGGACTTCAACGCGCGCGCGTTGGAGGCGGAGGAGGCGGTGGTGGGCTTCGGTGCGCCGTACGGTCTCGTGCCGGAGGTCTCCGAGGCGGGTCCGGTGGGTGACGTGCACGTGGAGGTGGTCTGGCGCTGTCTCGCGGTGCGGGAGGCTCCGCCGGCCGACGTGCCGTCGCTCGGCGAGGCCGAGCGGGAGCTGGCGGAGGCGCTGCGGGACGCCACGTCGGTGCTGACCCGGCTGGACGTCGCGGCCTCGGGCCCGGCGGCGGACGCGGCCCGTGAGGCGTACCGGGCGCGGGCGGAGGTGGGCCGGGAGGTCCTGGCCCCCGGGTACCCGCCGCGGGCGGTCCGGGTCCTGGAGCTGGCGCAGCGGGTGGGGCTGCTGGTGGATCTGGCGTACGACCACGGGCATGGGGGCGCGGTGAGCGCGTCGGAGATGGCGGCGCGGGGGGAGGCTTTGCGGCCGGTGGAGCGGGTGGCTCGGCGGGCGCAGGTCGCGGCGTACAACGCGTATGTGGAGGAGCGGGAGAGGGAGCGGGGGTTCTGACCGCTGCTGGGCCGCGGGGGCGATCCGGGCTCAGCGGTGAGGCCCGGCTCCCGCCCCGACTCGGCGGACGGAGTCCGGCGCAGCGGTCCGAAGCCCGGGAGGCCCGCCAGGGCCGAGCGGTGCGAGGGACGCGTCGGGAAGAGGCGGCGCTGCGGCCGGTGGAGCGGGTGGCTCGGCGGGCGCAGGTCGCGGCGTACAACGCGTATGTGGACGAGCGGGAGAGGGAGCGGGGGTTCTGACCGCTGCCGTTCCCGGCTGCGGGCCGCGTGGGCTGCGGGTGAAGGCGTAGGGGCGGGCGGCGCCCTGGGGGGGGTTGTGCCCACCCGTTCCGCCCTGCGGAACGATTGCCCACAACCGGTCCGGACAGAGGCCGGGGCTCGGGGCGCGTGCCGGCCCTTTCGCCCTGCGGAACGATTGCCCACAACCCGGGGGGTGGGAAAGGGGTCGGCCCCCGGGGGATTCTCCGGGGGCCGGGTTTTTTTTGGGGGGGCTCAGTGGTTGGCGGTGTGGTTGCCGAAGGCCGGGTTGAGCAGGCCGATCACGGTGACCGTGTTGCCGGAGACGTTCACGGGGACGTGGACCGGGGCCTGCACCAGGTTGCCGGAGGCGATGCCCGGCGAGTTGAGGGCCTTGCCCGTGGCCTCGGCGCCGTGGGCGGAGGCGACACCCGCACCGGCGGCGACGATGCCACCGGCGACCATGGTGAGGGCAGCGGCCTTCTTGAGGTTCTTCACTTGGTACATCCTCCTGGTCATCGCTGCGGCCGGTCAGCCGCAGCACGCCATGGAGAACGCCGTACGCCCCGACAGGTTGCGCCGAACGGGGGACATACACACGACGGTATGAAGTACTGAACGGTCGTGCGCCCGGCGCGTAAGGGGGGCGTGTCAGTCGGTGAGGCCGTGCCTGACCGCCCAGAGGGCCGCCTGGGTGCGGTCCGCGAGGTCGAGCTTCATCAGGATGTTCGAGACGTGCGTTTTCACCGTCTTCTCCGAGAGGACGAGCGCGCGGGCGATCTCGCGGTTCGAACGGCCGTCCGCGATCAGACCCAGTACCTCGCGCTCCCGCTCCGTGAGCGTCGAGCCGCGTCCCGTGCCCCCCGGCGAGTCCTCCTGGGACAGGAGCGCGCCCGCGACCTCGGGCTGGAGCAGGATGTGCCCCGCGTGGACGGAGCGGATCGCGCCGGCGAGGGCGTCGGGGTCGATGTCCTTGTAGACGTACCCGGAGGCGCCGGCGCGGAGCGCGGGGACCACCGTGCGCTGCTCGGTGAAGCTGGTGACGATCAGGACCCTGGCCGGGTTGTCGAGCGCCCGGAGCCGCTTCAGCGCCTCGACGCCGTCCGTACCGGGCATCTTCACGTCCATGAGGACGACGTCGGGTCGGAGCTCCTCGGCCCTGGCGACGCCCTCGGCGCCGTCGGAGGCCTCCCCCACGACCTCTATGTCGTCCTGTACCTCCAGGAAGGTGCGCAGGCCCCGTCGGACGACCTGGTGGTCGTCGACCAGCAGGACTCGGATCCGCTTGTCAGCCACCGGGAACCTCCATCTCGATCGTGGTGCCCTCGCCCCGGGCCGAGGTCACGGTGAGCGATCCGCCGACGCCGCTCGCCCGGTCCCGCATGGAGACCAGGCCGAGGTGGCGCCCGGCTCTGCGGACCGTACGCGGGTCGAAGCCCTTTCCGTCGTCGGTGACGGTCAGCCGCGCGCCCTGGCCGCTGCGGGTGAGGGAGACGGTGACGCGTTCCGCCTCCGCGTGCCGCAGGGCGTTGTGCAGGGCCTCCTGGGCGACGCGGAGCACGGCCTCCTCCTGGGCGGCGGGCAGCGCGCGGGTGCCGGGGCTCTCGAACGTGACCCGGGCGGTGTGGGCGCGGTCCAGGACCTGGATCTGGGTACGGAGGGTGTGGACGAGGCCGTCCTCGTCGAGGGCGGCGGGTCGGAGCTCGACGACGGCGGCGCGCAGCTCGTCGGCGGCCTCGGCGGCGAGCGCGGCGACCTGCTGGAGTTCGACCTTGGCGCGGCCCGGGTCGCGGTCGACGAGGGCGGCGGCGGCCTGGGCGGTCAGCCGGAGGGAGAAGAGCTTCTGGCTGACGGCGTCGTGCAGCTCGTGGGCGAGGCGGGAGCGCTCCTCGGCGATGGTGAGCTCGCGGCTGCGCTCGTACAGCCGGGCGTTGGTGAGGGCGATGGCCGCGTGCTGGGCGAGGATCGCGAGCAGTTCCTCGTCCTCGGCGGTGAAGCCGCAGCCGCCGGTCTCCTTCGGGCAGCGCTTGTTGGCGAGGAAGAGGGCCCCGAGGATCTCGTCGCCGTCCCTGACGGGGAGGCCGAGGAAGTCGGACAGTTCGGGGTGGGCGTCTGGCCAGCCCTCGAAGCGGGGGTCCTCGCGGACGTCGGCGAGCCGCTCGGGCTCGGCCTTGTGGAGCATCGACGCGAGGATGCCGTGCTGCCGGGGCAGCGGGCCGATGGCCTTCCACTGCTCGTCGCTGACGCCGTCGACGACGAACTGGGCGAAGCCGCCGTGGTCGTCCGGGACGCCCAGGGCCGCGTACTCGGCGTCGAGCAGCTCGCGGGCGGAGGCGACGATCGTCTTGAGGACGTCGCGGACCTCCAGGTGGCGGCTCATCGCCAGGAGGGCGGTGCTCACGGCGGCGAGGCCGGAGCTCGGTCGATGGCTCATGTGGTCACCGTACCGGCGGGTCGTGACCGTGCGTATCCGCCCGGAGACCGCGGTGGAGGGGGACCGGGGACCTAGGTCGTAGGGCTGGGGGCCCGCCCTGGTCCTCCAGGATGAGGGGGTTGACCGTGTGCATTGCTCACGCAACGCGCGGTGAGGTTGTTACCCGCCCGATGTGAGCCCGCGCATAGGACCCAGGTCACTTACGAAGGACCGTAGTGGAGCCTCTGGGGGCGGGGCAGGGTGGGGTGAGCCCGACATAAGGGCGCTTCGGTGGCTCGTGCACGGGCCCCTGATCCACTACCCGGGATCGTACGTCACACCTTTGCCACAGCATTTTGCTGCCGCTAAGAATTGCCAACGTCGCCGCCGAGACCAGGCGCAGCGCCACTCCCGGCGGAGCGACGACCCCCCAGCGATTCGAAGAGGTAGTCCGGTATGTCTACGAACACCCCTGGCCACAATCGTGGTCTGAAGAAGACCCACAAGGCCACGATCGCCGGCGTCGCCGCTCTGGGCGCCGCAGCGCTCACCCTCTCCCTGGTGCCCGGCAACGGCACCAAGGAAACCGAGCCGCAGGCGCTCTCCGGTACCCAGCAGGTGGCCTGGTCGTACAACGCGAGCAGCCCGCAGGCGAAGGCCCTGGCCGCGAGCGTCACCGAGCAGCAGACCACCATCGGCCTGAAGGCCAAGCAGGAGGCCGCGGCGAAGGCCAAGGCCGACGCCAAGGCCGCGGCCGCCGCGAAGGCGAAGGCGGACGCCAAGGCGAAGGCCGCGGCGCAGGCCAAGGCGGACGCCAAGGCCAAGGCTCAGGCGCAGGCGAAGGCCGCGGCGAAGAAGCGTGCCGCGGAGAAGGCGGCCGCGAGCCGTTCCGTCGCCCGCACCCCCGTCTTCGCGAACAACCTCGACGGCTGGATCCGCGAGGCGCTGTTCATCATGGACAAGCACAACATCCCGGGCACCTACAACGGCCTGCACAAGAACATCATGCGCGAGTCCAGCGGTAACCCGCGGGCCATCAACAACTGGGACATCAACGCCATCAACGGCGTCCCGTCCAAGGGCCTGCTCCAGGTCATCTACCCGACCTTCAAGACGTACCACGTGGCGGGCACCAAGTTCGACCAGTACGACCCGGTCGCCAACCTCGTCGCCGCCGCCAACTACGCGGCCGACCGCTACGGCTCGATCGACAACGTCAACAGCGCCTACTGATCCCCGGTCCCTGATCGCGGTCGGTCCGCTGTCGTACGCCGAAGGGCGGCACCCCCTCGTGGGTGCCGCCCTTCGGCGTACTGCCGTGCCGTGCCCCGCCGTGGCTACTTGCGCATGACCTCGGGCTCGTGGCGGCGCAGCAGCCGCGCCACGACGACGCAGCAGACGGCCGCCATGAGCAGCTGGACGCCGAGGTCGAAGCCCCACTGGCCGGCCGTGTGCTCCCACAGCGCGTCGGTGTTCGTGGGGTCCTTCGGGTCCCATGGCGGCATGAGACGGGCCAGGTCGAGCGTGGTACCGGCACCGGCGATGCCCCAGCGGGAGGGCATGAGCCAGGCGAACTGCTCCAGGCCGGGCGAGCCGTACACCTGGAAGAGGATGCCGGTGAACACGACCTGGATGATCGCGAACATGACCAGGAGCGGCATGGTCTTCTCGGCGGTCTTCACGAGCGCGGAGATGACCAGGCCGAACATCATCGAGGTGAGGCCGAGGGCGATCACCTGGATGCACAGCTCGACGGCCGGCGGCATCAGGAGCCCCTCGGCGGGCAGCGCCCGGGTGGAGAAGCCGATGCCGCAGATGATGACGCCCTGGAAGGCCGTGATCACGCCGAGGACGATGACCTTGGACATCAGGTACGCGGAGCGGGAGAGGCCGGTGGCGCGCTCCCTCTCGTAGATGACCCGCTCCTTGATCAGTTCGCGGACCGAGTTGGCGGCGCCGCTGAAGCACATGCCGACCATGAGGATCAGCATGATCGTGCCCGCGTCGCCGTTGAAGCGGGACGGCGGCGTGGGCGAGCCCAGGCCGAAGTCGGCGGGGATGACCACCGAGACCGCGCCGAGGACGGCGGGCAGGATGACCATCAGGCCCAGGAAGCCCTTGTCGGAGGCGATCACGGAGACGTAGCGGCGGATCAGGGTCCACAGCTGGGAGCCCCAGCCCTGCGGCTTCGGCGGCCTGGTCATCGAGTGCTGCGGCATCTGGACGGGCTGGGCGGCGACGGCGTCGATGTCCGCGGCGTACATCTGGTAGTGCTGCGAGCCCTTCCAGCGGCCCGCCCAGTCGTAGTCGCGGTAGTTCTCGAAGGCGGAGAAGACATCGGCCCAGGTGGAGTAGCCGAAGAAGTTCAGCGCCTCCTCCGGCGGGCCGAAGTACGCCACCGAGCCGCCGGGGGCCATGACGAGGAGCTTGTCGCAGAGGCCCAGCTCGGCCACCGAGTGCGTGACGACGAGGACCGTGCGGCCGTCGTCGGCGAGGCCGCGGAGCAGCTGCATGACATCGCGGTCCATGCCCGGGTCGAGGCCGGAGGTCGGCTCGTCCAGGAAGATCAGCGAGGGCTTGGTGAGGAGCTCCAGGGCGACCGAGACGCGCTTGCGCTGGCCACCGGAGAGGGAGGTGACCTTCTTCTCCTTGTGGATGTCGAGCTTGAGCTCGCGCAGCACCTCGTCGATCCGGGCCTCGCGCTCGGCCTCGGCGGTGTCGCCGGGGAAGCGGAGCTTGGCCGCGTAGCGCAGCGCCTTCTGGACGGTCAGCTCCTTGTGCAGGATGTCGTCCTGCGGGACCAGACCGATGCGCTGGCGCAGCTCGGCGAACTGCTTGTAGAGGCTCCGGTTGTCGTAGAGGACATCGCCCTCGTTGGCCGGGCGGTAGCCGGTCAGCGCCTTGAGCAGGGTGGACTTGCCGGAGCCGGAGGGGCCGATGACACCGATCAGCGACTTCTCCGGGACGCCGAAGGAGACGTCCTTGAGGATCTGCTTGCCGCCGTCGACGGTGACCGTGAGGTGGCGGGCGGAGAAGGAGATCGAGCCGGTGTCGACGAACTCCTCGAGCTGGCCGCCGACGAGCCGGAAGTTCGAGTGGCCGACGCCGACGATGTCCTGCGGGCCGAGGAGGGCGGTGCCGCCCTTGGTGATCGGCTGACCGTTGACGTACGTGCCGTTGTGAGAGCCGAGGTCGCGGATCTCGAAGCGGCCGTCGGGCGTCGCGTGGAACTCGGCGTGGTGCCGCGAGACCTGGAGGTCGGAGACGACCAACTCGTTCTCGAGGGCACGGCCGATGCGCATGACGTGGCCGAGGGCCAGCTGGTGGAACGTGGTGGGGCTGCGGTCGGCGTACGCCGAGGAGGCACCCGCGGGTCCGCCAGTGGCCGGAACCTTCTGCGCGAGCTGCTCGACGGGGCCGCCCTGTCCCGGGTGGCCGGCCGGGACCTGCTGGTGCGGGACCTGCTGGTGCGCGGGGGCGTGTCCGCCCTGTGCGCCCTGCTGCGGCCAGCCCTGTTGCTGCGGGGGCGCCTGGTGCGTGGCCCAGTCGGCCTGGGCGGCGGCTTGGTGGGCCGGGGTGGCCCGGTGGGCCTGGGCCTGCTGCCCGGGCACCTGGTGCTGGGGCGCGGCGGCGGCGCCGGCGGCGGCGAGATTCAGCCGCGGGCCGTCGGTCGCGTTGCCGAGGTGGACGGCCGAGCCCGGGCCGATCTCCACCTGGTGGATCCTCTGCCCGCGCAGGAAGGTGCCGTTGGTGGAGCCGTGGTCCTCGATGACCCAACTCCGGCCGCCCCAGCTGATGGTGGCGTGGCGCCACGAGACCCTGGCGTCGTCGATGACCAGGTCACCCTGAGGGTCCCTGCCCAGGGTGTACGACCGGGACGGATCGAGCGTCCAGGTCCTGCCGTTCAATTCCAGTACGAGTTCTGGCACTCCATGCCCCACTACTTGTCCCCCGATGTACCCCCGTCGTCGGGAGTCCAGGGATGGCGAATCATCCTGGGGAACTATTTCAGGCCCGGTCCCGTATCGGAAAGTCGGGCAGCGTGAAGACCTTCGGGGTGACTCCTGGAGCAGTCGGGTGTCCGCAGGGCGGGACGGGGGGTCGGGTGACACACGGTGCCCGATACGGTGGAAGCACCATGAGCGCATCGCAGACCTCAGACGTTCCCACCCTTCTCGTCAAGATCTTCGGGAAGGACCGTCCCGGGATCACCGCGGGACTCTTCGACACTCTCGCCGCCTACTCCGTCGACGTCGTGGACATCGAGCAGGTCGTGTCCCGCGGCCGCCTCGTCCTGTGCGCGCTCGTCACCGAGCCGACCGTCGCCTCGCAGGGCGAGCTCCGGGCCACCGTGCACAGCTGGGCGGAGTCCCAGAAGCTCCAGGCCGAGATCATCTCCGGTACGGGTGACAACCGGCCGCGCGGCAGTGGGCGCTCCCACGTGACCGTGCTCGGGCATCCGCTGACCGCGGAGCAGACGGCGGCCATAGCGGCCAGGATCGCGGAGACCGGCGGCAACATCGACCGTATCTTCCGGCTGGCGAAGTATCCGGTCACGGCCGTCGAGTTCGCCGTGTCCGGCTGCGAGACGGAGCCGCTGCGGACCGCGCTGGCCCCCGAGGCGCACACCATCGGCGTCGACGTGGCCGTCGTCTCGGCCGGGCTGCACCGGCGCGCCCAGCGGCTCGTCGTCATGGACGTCGACTCGACGCTGATCCAGGACGAGGTGATCGAGCTCTTCGCGGCGCACGCGGGCTGCGAGGACAAGGTCGCCGAGGTGACGGCGGCGGCGATGCGCGGGGAGCTGGACTTCGAGCAGTCGCTGCACGCGCGGGTGGAGCTGCTCGCCGGGCTCGACGCCTCGGTGGTCGACAAGGTCCGCGCCGAGGTGCGGATGACGCCCGGGGCCCGGACCCTGATCCGTACGCTCAAGCGGCTCGGCTACCAGGTGGGCGTCGTCTCCGGCGGATTCACGCAGGTCACCGACGATCTGAAGGAGCGGCTCGGGCTCGACTTCGCCTCCGCCAACACCTTGGAGATCGTCGACGGCAAGCTCACCGGGCGGGTGACCGGCGAGATCGTGGACCGGGCGGGCAAGGCGCGGCTGCTGCGCCGGTTCGCGGCGGAGGCGGGGGTGCCGCTGGCGCAGACCGTGGCGATCGGCGACGGGGCGAACGACCTGGACATGCTGAACGCGGCCGGGCTCGGCGTGGCGTTCAACGCGAAACCGGTGGTGCGCAAGGCCGCCCACACCGCGGTGAACGTGCCGTTCCTGGACACCGTGCTGTATCTGCTCGGCATCACGCGCGAAGAGGTCGAGGCGGCGGACGGCCCCGAGGACCAGCTGCACTGAGCGGTGGCGTCGCGTACGCCGAAGGGGCCCAGTCGTCGGATGACGGCCGGGCCCTTTTCCCTACGGGGTCGGACGTACCGATCAGTCGTGCGGGGTCCAGAAGTCGACGAGTCGGGCGGCGCCGTGCTCCAGGGTCTTCCAGTCGCCGCTGAAGGTGAGGACGGCGAAGGCGGAGGTCGGGAAGCCGCTGCGGTTCATCCGGGGGAGGACCTCGCCCTCGGACGCGCCGGCCAGGGCGTCCGCGAGGGCGTGCACGCCGGGGTTGTGGCCGATGACCAGGAGGTCACGGACCTCGTCCGGGGTCTCGTTGAGCAGGGCGATGAGCTCGCCGAGGGAGGCCTCGTACAGCCGCTCCTCGTACACGGTCCTGGGGCGCTCCGGCAGTTCGTGCACGGCCAGCTTCCAGGTCTCGCGGGTTCTGACGGCGGTCGAGCAGAGGGCCAGGTCGAAGGCGATGCCGGCCTCGGCGAGCCTTCGGCCCGCCACGGGGGCGTCCTTGCGGCCTCGCTCGGCGAGGGGGCGCTCGTGGTCGGCCTCATCGCTCCAGTCCGCCTTGGCGTGTCGGAGCAGCACGATCCTGCGGGATGTATCGACGCTCATGGTTCTCAGCTTCGCATGAAACGGCTCGCGCCGACTCAGAGAGAGAGCGTTTGCTGGATCTGCTCCAGGACCCCGCCGACTCCCGCGTCGCCCGCGGTCGCGTGCGCCCCGGCGGGCCCGGCTATCAGCAGCAACAGGGCAGTGAAAGCGGCCACGGGGAGGACCAGCGCCCACCAGGGCAGCCGGGTGTCGACGCCGGTCGGCAGGGGCCGGGTGCTGGTGTGCGATCGGGCCGACATGGCCGCCTCCGAGGGGGGTGGGAAACCTTTTCCGCGTGGTCTCCAACCTACGGAGCGGGCGCCCTCCGGCCCATCAGGTGATCCACCCAGTTCACCCTGACACTCACCCCCTAGGGGATACGGGGGTTGTCCCCACCCTCGGCGCTCACGGCGAGGCGAAGGTGGCGATGACGGCGATGACCACCGAGATGCCGAGCATCGCGCCGAGCACGAGGAGCAGCTTCTTCTGGCCGTTCGGGGGGTTGGGTTCGAGGACTGGCATGGCGACAGTCTCGCATCTCAGCATTCGTCCTCGACCGTCCGGTCCCTGCCCGCCAGGGTTCCGACGATCATCTGCGGCACCATGAGCCCGCCCATGAGCGCGATCGGCAGTCCCCAGCCGCCGCTGTGCTGGTAGAGCACGCCGACGAGGAGGGGCCCGGGGATGGAGATGAGGTAGCCGACGCTCTGCGCGAAGGCGGAGAGCCGGACGACGCCGGCGCCGGTACGCGTGCGCATGCCGATCATGGTGAGGGCGAGCGGGAAGGCGCAGTTGGAGACGCCGAGCAGCAGCGCCCAGGCCCAGGCTCCGGCGGCCGGGGCGAGAAAGAGGCCGGTGTACCCGCCGAGGCCGCAGAGGCCGAGGGCGACGACGATCGGGCCCTGGTTCCGCATCCGGGTGGCGAGCCGGGGGATGACGAAGGCGAGCGGCACGCCCATGACCATGGTGACGGCGAGGAGCACGCCCGCGGTGGAGGCGGGGACGCCGGCGTCACGGAAGATCTGCGGCATCCAGCCCATGGTGATGTAGGCGCCGGTGGCCTGGAGGCCGAAGAAGCAGCCGAGGGCCCAGGCGGTACGGCTGCGGGTGACGCGCGGCGGGGCGGCGGCCTCGGTCGGGGGCGTGGGAGTGGCGTTCGTTGCGGGCGCGGCCTTCGCCGTCGGCGTGGCCTTCGCCGTCGGGGTGGCCTTCGCCGTCGGGGAGCTCGCGGTCGTGGCCGTGCGCTCCCCCGTACGGCCCGAGTCGGCGCGGTCGCGCAGGAGGGGGATCCAGGGCAGGACGGCGAGCGCGGCGACGCCCGCCCAGACGCCGAGTCCGACACGCCAGTCCCCGCCGAGGGCCTCCGTCATCGGCACGGTCGCGGCCGCGGCGACGGAGGTCCCGAGGGCGAGCGCCATGGAGTAGAGGCCGGTCATGCTGCCGACGCGGTCGGGGAAGTACCGCTTCACGATGACGGGCATCAGGACGTTGCTGACGGCGATGCCCATCAGGGCGAGGGCGCTGGCGGCGAGGAAGCCGGCGGTGCCGCCCGCGAAGGGCCGCAGGACGAGGCCCGTGAAGATCGCGGCCATGCCCGCGCAGACCACGGCGACGGGGCCGAAGCGGCGGGCGAGGCGCGGGGCCGTGATGCCGAAGACCGCGAAGCAGAGCGGCGGTACGGAGGTGAGGACGCCGGCAACGCTGCCGCTCATGTGGAGGCCCTCGCTGACCTCTTCGAGGAGGGCGCCGAGGCTGGTGATGGCGGGGCGCAGGTTCAGCGCGGCCAGGACGAGTCCAACGGTGACGAGGCCGAGGGTCCAGCGGTGCGCGGGGGCGGCGGGGGCCGTTCCGGGTGGTTCCGTGGCGGCCGCCGGGGCGGTGGTCCTGGCCGTTCGGGCGGCAGGTTCGAGGGTCTTCGGCTCGTCAGGCATGAGGCCATCATAGAATCATGGGATGATTGGTTGTCCAATCTCGAACGACCAGTCCCCAGATGAAGTGGGAAGGTGCTCCATGGCCCTCGGTCACCCCCGGCGCGCAGGCCTCTCCGATCAGGTGATCGCCGAGCTGCGGAACCAGATCACCTCCGGCGAGTGGCCCGTCGGTTCACGCATCCCGACCGAGCCCGAGCTGGTCGAGCAGCTGGGAGTGGCCCGTAACACCGTGCGCGAGGCGGTGCGGGCACTCGCCCACAACGGGCTGCTCGACATCCGCCAGGGCTCCGGTACGTACGTCATCGCCACCAGCGAACTGGCGGGCGTCATGCACCGGCGCTTCGCCGGCTCCGACCCCCGGCACGTGGCCGAACTGCGCTCGACCCTGGAGTCGGCGGCGGCGCGGTTCGCGGCGGCGCGGCGCACCGAGCGGGACCTGAAGCAGCTCGACGCGCTGCTCGTACGGCGCGAGGAGGCGTGGGAGTCCGGTGACGCGGATCGGTTCGTGACCGTCGACGCGGCCTTCCACCACGCGGTCGTCGCCGCCTCGGGGAACGAGGTGCTCACGGAGCTCTACGCCGACCTGGGCGATGTGCTGCGGGAGTGGCTGCGCGACGACGTGGGGCAGGTGCTGCGGCCCGAGAACCACATGGACCACGCGCGTCTGGTGGACGCGATCCGGGACGGCGACGCGGAGCGCGCCGGTACCGAGGCGGCCGGCTACCCCTTCATGTGCCTGCGGAGCCAGGAGGCGGGGCCGGTCGCGGAGACGGTCACGGAGCCGGTCAAGGGGGCTGTCACGGAGGCGGGCAGGGCGGCCGTCGCGGAGGCGGTCACGGAGTCTGGTCCGCCGGCTGGTGCGTGACCCAGGCGGACCGGACCTCCTTCCAGCAGCGGCCGGTGACCTGGGTGTGCGCGGCGGGTTCGACGTCCACGGGGGCGCTGTCGCTGTCGACGTCCCACCAGCGCTCGCACTCGACGTGGAGGCGGACCCGGTCGGTGTCCGGGTACGGGTTGTGGCAGTGGGCCGTGACGCGGGAGCCCTGGACGACGGTGCGGCAGGAGGCGCCGAAGTTCTCCCTCTCCTCGGCCGCGGGGGCGGTGACGGGGAGTTCCTCGGTCGGGGCGGGGGCCGCCCGTACCTCCGCGGCGACGGCTATCCCGGTCAGCAGGACGGCCACGGAGGCGAACGCTCCGAAGCCGTCGCGTATCGCGTGCATGCCCGTACCTCCTCCCCGTCCGTCACAGGAACCGCAGTAGCAGGAACTTCACGCTCTGCCCCAGTCTGGGGTGATTCGCGCTACTTTTCGAGTCGGGCAGGAGTTGCGGAACGGCGAAGGCCGTGGTCCGCCCCGAGGGGCGGGCCCACGGCCCTCTGCGGCTACGGGAGGTCGCTACGCGCCGATCGCGTGCAGACCGCCGTCGACGTGGATGATCTCGCCCGTCGTCTTCGGGAACCAGTCGGAGAGCAGCGCGACGATGCCGCGGCCGGCCGGCTCCGGGTCGGTGAGGTCCCACACCAGCGGGGAGCGGCTGTCCCAGACGGAGGCGAGCCCGTCGAAGCCCGGGATGGACTTGGCGGCCATCGAGCCGAGCGGACCCGCCGAGATCAGGTTGCAGCGGATGTCCTGCTTGCCCAGGTCACGCGCCATGTAGCGGCTGGTGGCCTCCAGGGCGGCCTTGGCCGGGCCCATCCAGTCGTACTGCGGCCAGGCGTACTGCGCGTCGAAGGTGAGACCGACGACGGAGCCGCCCTCGTTCATCAGCGGCAGCAGTGCCATCGTCAGCGACTTCAGGGAGAAGGCGGAGACGTGCATGGCGGTGGCCACGGACTCGAACGGGGTGTTGAGGAAGTTGCCGCCGAGCGCGTCCTGCGGCGCGAAGCCGATGGAGTGCACGATGCCGTCGAGGCGGTCGCCCAGGTGCTCGCGGACCTGGCCCTCGAGACGGGCGAGGTGCTCGTCGTTCGAGACGTCGAGCTCCAGGACCTTGACCTTGTCGGGGTGGGGCAGCTTCTTGGCGATGCGCTCGGTCAGCGTCGGCCGCGGCCAGGCGGTGAGAATGATCTCCGCACCCTGCTCCTGGGCCAGCTTCGCGGCGTGGAAGGCGATGGAGGACTCCATCAGCACGCCCGTGATCAGGATGCGCTTGCCCTCGAGAATTCCGCTCATGTGATCAGTGACCCATGCCCAATCCGCCGTCAACCGGGATGACGGCTCCAGTGATGTACGAGGCGTCGTCGGAGGCGAGGAACCTCACCGCGGCGGCGATCTCCGCGGGCTGCGCGTAGCGGCCCAGCGGCACCTGGGACACGATGCCCGCGCGCTGCTCGTCGGTGAGCACCGCGGTCATGTCGGTGTCGACGAAACCGGGGGCGACGACGTTGAAGGTGATGTTGCGGGAGCCCAGCTCACGCGCGAGGGAACGGGCGAAGCCGACCAGGCCGGCCTTGGAGGCGGCGTAGTTGGCCTGGCCCGCGGAGCCCAGCAGACCGACTACCGAGGAGATCAGGACGACGCGGCCCTTCTTGGCGCGCAGCATCGCTCGGTTGGCACGCTTGACGACCCGGAAGGTGCCGGTGAGGTTGGTGTCGACGACGGACGTGAAGTCGTCCTCGGACATCCGCATGAGGAGCTGGTCCTTCGTCACGCCGGCGTTGGCCACGAGGACCTCCACCGGGCCGTGCTTCTCCTCGATCTCCTTGTACGCCTGCTCCACCTGCTCACCGTCGGTGATGTCGCACCTCACGGCCAGGAAGCCCTCGGGCGGCTCGCCGGAGCGGTACGTGATCGCGACCTTGTCGCCGGCTTCGGCGAACGCGCGGGCGATGGCGAGGCCGATGCCCCGGTTTCCTCCGGTGACGAGAACCGAGCGGCTCAACGGATCACCCTTTCGATAGCGGTCTGGTAGCCGAAAACCTATCGGTAACGCCCCCGGCATGGGGAATCCAGCTCCGACAGTGGCGTAGGGGCGTCACTGTCGGGTCCCTACAGCTCGGAGGCGGTACGGGGCGGCCGCCCGCCGCTCCCCCCGGGGCCGGGCGCCGTCCCTGACGTGGCCCTCCGTGGACCTACGGGGCCCGGAGGTCCGCCCGGGAGAGTTCGGCGCACAGCTCGTCGAGTGTCCGGTCGTACAGCACGGACCGGTGCGCGAGCACGTTCCTCGCGGTGACGAGGAGCCGCAGGAGCCGCGCGTCGGCCGGGGGGAGGGCGAGGGCTCCGCTGACATGGGCCCTGAGCAGCTCGCCCACCTGCAGTTCCAGGAAGGCCCGCTCCGGGGCGGCGCCCAAGTGGGCGGGGGGACGGTCGGCGTACTCGGCGACGAGTGCGGCGACCGGCCGGTTGAGGTGGCCGAGCGCCCGTACGGCGAGGCGCTGCCGGGCCTCCTCGATCCAGGGCGCGAGGACCCGCTGCTGTGCCTGGGAGACCAGGGCGTTGAGGCGGGCCCGGACGTCGGCGTCGCCGGGGGCGGCCGCGGGGGCGGCGTGCGCTGGCTGTGGTGCCGGTGCCTGTGGTGCCTGTGGTGCCTGTGCCGACTGTGCCACCGGGGCCGCCGGGTGCCAGACGGCCACGTGCGCGCGGAGCCGGCCCTCCCAGGAGACGACGGCGCCCGTCGCCCACGCCTGGCGGAGTTCCGCGCCCGGCCGCAGCAGGGCGCCGATCCTCCGCAGCGGCGGGCAGTCGGCCGGGGTGGGGACGGGCGTCCGTGCGAGGCAGTGTCCGAGGGCGGCGGCGAGGGTGTGCTGCGAGCCGTCCCACTCCGCGGCGAGCAGCCGGGCGAGCTCCAGGTCGGGGCCGCAGATCTCGACCACGGTCTCGGTCCGCACCGCACGGTGGATGCGCTCCCTCAGCGGGTCGCGGTCGCGGCCGGAGGTATCGGGCCCGTGGTCGAGGATCGGCGCGATCGCGGTGGCCGTGTCGAGCCGGCCGAGCGCGCCCCACCACCAGTGCACGGCCGTGTCGCCGAGGCCGTGCCGGAGTTCGTCCGGGAGCGATTCCGGCAGGTCACGGAGGCGGGCGACGACCAGGAGCCGGGGGCGCTCACCCGGCGGGAGCCCGGCCGCCCTGACGGCGGCTGCGAGCGACCGGAACAGCCGCTCGACGGCGACGCCGGGTGGGGCGGTGCCGGGACCGGTGACGGGTCCGGGCCCGGGTCCCGTGCCGCCTCCCGCAGGCGCGCCCGTGCCCGTACCGCTGCCGCCTCCCGCACGCGCGCCCGTGCCGGGGCCGGGCACCGTGCCCGTACCCCTGCCGGAACCCGCACGCGCCCCCGCGTCGTCGGCGTTCTCCGCCCACGCGCGGATGCCGACGACCGGGCGGCGGGTGCGGTCGGGGGCGACCAGGGTCGCGATCGCCTCGTCCGCGCCGACCGAGAGTTCCTTGCCGAGGCGGGCGAGGAGGCCGTGCGGGTCGTGTCGGGGGGCGGAGCGCTCCTCCCGGGGCGCCGGTACGCGCGGCGGTCGGCCCTCGAGGGACCAGCCGAGGTCGAGGTCGAAGCCGTCGTCGGGCAGGTCGAGGTAGGGGAGTTCGTCGGCGTCCGCCCACCAGTCCCCTTCCCCTTCCCTCCCCCACTCCCCCGCCGTGTCCTCCGTAGCCGGCTCCGGCGCCGCTTCGCGCGCGCGTGGGGACGCCGGGGCGGGTACGTCCACGCGTACCGGACTGCCGAACAGCGCCCCCCGGTACAGCTCGTCCGCGAGCCCCGACTCCACCATGGCGTCGGTGACCAGCCACAGGCAGTTGAGCCCGGCCGCGAGGTCGGCGGCGACGCCGCGCAACTGCCCCCGTACACCTGGCAGATCGCCCGGGTTCACGGCACGCGTCACCGCGCGGGTCTCCGCCTCCGTCACCTCACTTCTCCCCGGCGGCCGCCCGGGACCGCACCGCGCGGTACGTCACCGGTTCCACCGCGAACCCGTCGGGCGTCTCGTCGAGGACGCCGAGCTGGCCCAGGTGGTGCAGCCAGGCGTCGGTGTCCGCGTCGGTGAGTTCGACCGCCGCCGCCACGTCGTCGCGCGGCACGCCCTGCCCCTCCCCCACATAGCCCGTCCAGGCCGCCAGGAGGTCCAGGTCACGTGCGTCGAGCCCGGAGAGCCGCAGGTGCTCCTCGATGTTGCGGGGGCCCGCGATGAGGGCCCGTATCCGCTCGACGGCGTTGTCGAGGGTCGCCCCGTGCACGGACACGTCCGTCACGGCGGCCTCCATCCAGCGGGGCCAGCCACCGGTCGCGGAGACGAGCCGGTCGCGGTCCTCGCGGGAGACGAAGGGGCATTCCGACCAGGCGCGCAGGGCGTCCGCCGTCCACCGCTCGGGGCGCAGCCACCGTACGGACAGCTCCTCGTGCCCGTCGTCGGCGGCGAGTTCGGCGAGGCCGGCCGCGTCGGCGAGGACCACGACGGAGCGGTTCTCGTTGCCGCCGCTGCGCCGCTCGGTCTGCCGGACGAGACGGTCGGCGGCGGGCCCGGCGTGGACGAACAGGGAGCGGACGGTCTCGCGCAGCTCGGCGGGGGCGGCGCCGCGCAGGTCCGCGACGATCACATGGGCCTTGCGGCGGCGGCTCTTGAGGAGGGCGGCGAGGTCCTCCCCGTGGGTGTACGGGACGACGTCGACGCCCCGGTTCACGGCGAAGGCGGTGACCGCCTGGCGGACGAGTTCGGGCCGGTGGAGCGCGGTGGTGCCGATGATGCTGACGCCGGACTGGGCGGTCTCGTGGAGCTGTTCCTCGGTGAGCGGGCTGTACGTCTGCACATGGCGGGCGTCGCGGCCGAGGATGCGCCGGGCGGCGTGCGGGTTGTAGTCGTAGGGCAGGCCGAATTCCGTCTCGCGGAGTTCGAGTTCGAGCTCCTCGCGGGTGCCCAGCATGTTGACGACGTTGGGGCTGCGGACGGCGAAGCGGGAGCGGTCGCCGAGCTGGATGAGCAGACCGAGGCCGACCATCTCGGTGAGGAAGATCTGCGCCTGCTTGGCGCTGAGCATCTCGAAGCCCTCCGGCCACGCCTCCCGGGCCTCCTGGAGCAGTTCGCTCGCGGAGTAGTCGCCGCGGTAGCTGTCCTTGAGGCTGCGCAGGGCGATGACGAGGGCGAGGACCCGGTAGCGGTCCTCCAGGTTGATGGTGAAGCGGAGCCGCTCGGCGATCTGACGGCGTACGGTCTCCGAGGCGGCGACCTTCTGGACGTCGTCCTCGGTGATCCGGACCGGGCTCCCGGACCAGGTGTACGGGCGGTCGTGGAGGACGCGGACGAGTTCGCGGCAGAAGATCTGCACCAGGTTGGCCTGGTAGTTGGTGATGGCGAGGATCCGCCAGACCAGCTCGGGCCGTTCGAAGAAGTAGCCGAGCGCGGCCATCGGTTCGGTGACGAGCCGGACGGCGGCCTGGGTGCCGAGCGGGCCGACGAGGACGTCGGGGCCGCCGTGCACGGTGGAGACGTTGGAGAGGTGTCCGAAGCGCTGGACCTGGTGGAGACCCGCGAAGACGATCTTGAAGCGGCGCTCGGTCTGCTCCATCAGGCGCTGGAAGTGCATGACGTTGGGGAACGTCGACTCGCTGCCGACGCGGTAGGCGCGGCGCGAGTCGGTGTTGAGGAAGGCGTCCGCCTCGTCCGCGAGGACCAGGATCCGCCGGGTGTCGTCCTCCTCCAGCCAGGCCTGGATGTTGCGGACGACGACGTCGGGGTTGGCCTGTTCCGACATCTTGTTGTTGAAGACACCCTTGCGCTTGAGGTCCTCGACCAGCCGGCTCCAGATCCGGTCGGGGGCCTCCGCGTGGCCGATCTCCGCCTTCAACAGGTCGAGGTAGACGGCGACATGGGCGTCGGCGCGGCTCGGGAAGATCTCCGCGACCCGGCGCAGCAGCGCGGACTTGCCGAGCTGGCGTCCCCCGTAGAGGAACATGCCGCCCTCGCGGCCCATGACCTCCCGCATCTCCTCGTCGCGGCCGTAGAACACCTCGGGCGGGACGAGGCCCGCGACGAACGGCGTGTACGGGTTGTACGCGGCCCAGGGCAGCGTCACCCGCTGGAGCGAGCGGAAGGAACCGGGGGCCCGGGCGGCCATCCAGCCCATCACGGCGGAGTCGACGACCAGCGCCTGCTGGGCGAAGGAGCGGGCGGACTCGGCGAGGCCGCGCCGTCCCTCCAGGCCGAGCGGGTGGAGGTAGAGCACGATGTTGGCGCCGACGTCGGCGTCCTCCAGGTGGGCGAGCGGCCCGTCGGCGGGCTGCTCCTCCCAGATGAGCAGGACGGTGTACGAGGAGGCCCGGGAGCCGAGCGCGGCGACGTACCCGGCGCGTTCGGCGACCCGCGCGCGCACCTTGAAGCGGCGCATGCCCTGGCCGAGGGCGGCCCGCTCGGCCGACACCTGGCCCGGGGAGACGTCGAGGCCGAGGACCCGCAGCAGCCGGGAGAGGTGCTGGGGCAGTTCGCCGCGGCGTCCCTGCGGGGTGCAGAGGGCCGCCCACGACTCCAGGCCGTTGCCCGCCGCGGGGGTGAGCGAGGCGTCGGGGTCGCTGTAGTGGTTCGCCCACCAGTCGGCGTCGACGCCCTCGCCGCCGGCCTTCGGCGCGGCGGGCGCGGTGACGCCGCCGAGGAACGCGGCCAGTTCGGAGCCGTCGTCGGCGGGCCGCGCCGGCAGCGGCTTGTGGCTCGTCGCCAGGGCGAGGAACTCCTGTGCCGTGACCGTGTCCCCCTCGTCGATGAGGCGGGCGATCCGGTCGTGGTCCCCGGCGGACAGCGGCCGGTCGGGGCGGGAGCGCAGCAGGGCGAGGTTCTCGCGGAGCTGCCGGGTGTAGTCCTCGACGAGGGTGACGAGCTCCGCCTCCAGGGTGCGCAGCGAGTCCACGGCGAAGCGGTAGCGGCCCGACTCCTCGCCGTCGACGAACTCCTGGAGGCGGCCGACGAACTCCCTCTCCTCGTCGGCGGCCAGCTGGTTGAGCGTCCGCATCTGGGCGAGCAGCCCGGCCGCCGCGCGATGGCGCTCGGCGACCTCACGCCGCCAGTCCTCGTGGCCCTGCGCGAGCCTCCGGGCCGCCGATTCGCCCCACTCGGGGTCGGTGCAGCCGTACTCCTCGGGCTCGCTCTCGACGGCCGCGATCAGCGCTCTCGCGAGGTGCAGGTCGCCGTCGCCGAGGTAGCGGACGAGCGCGTACTCGGCGTCGGCGGGCGTCAGGAGGGCGGCGATGCGGCGGGCCGCCCTGGGGTCGGCGAAGTCGGGGTCGCCCAGGGCGTCCCGGGGCAGGTCGGGCAGCCGGAGGAGGCAGTCGGCGGGCGGGACGGGGCCGCCGTTCTCGCGGAGCTGGTCGGCCGCCGTGTCCTCGGACCGTACGTGCTCGCCGGTGAGCCAGGACCGCAGCAGCGCCAGCGCCGCGCCTCCCGTGCCGGCCGGGGCGGGCTCCTCGGCGACGTCCCGGAGGACCGAGGCCAGTTCGGGGATGCCGCGGTCGCTCACGCCCTGGTGCGGGCGGGCGGCGGCGTGGGCGGCCTCGGCGCGCATGAGGAGCTCGCCGACGGACCGGCAGGCGGTGTGCAGCTGCCGGAGCGCGCCGGCGGTGATCGGTTCCTTGGCCTGCTTCGACGTACGGAACAGGGCGTCGGTGTCCTCGATGAGCCGGTCGATGTCCTCCGCCCGCCACAGCTCCTCGCCCAGGGCGCGGAAGCCGGGCGCACCGGCGTACTGCGCGGGGCTCTGGCCGGACCACTCGATGACCTCGTTCAACGCGTGGCGCACCGGGCCCGACGGGCCGACGAGGTACTGGAGCACCTGGGACGCCCGCTGGTACTTCATCTTGCGGCGCGGCAGGTCGTCGAGCAGCTGCCGGGCGGTGAGGCCGATCTCCTCGCGGGTGGCGGCCTCCTGGCCCTCGGCGCTGCCCTGGAGCATGCCGGGCTCGAAGACGCGGCCGTCCCTGACGGCGGCGACGAGCACGGTGAGCAGCTGCTGCCAAGGCGCGGTCAGCCCGGACGGCATGACGAAACCGCTGATCAGGCCGTGCGCCCACCGTGCGGTGAGTCCGGTGCGCAGGGCGGCCGCGAGGGCCACGAGATGGGCCTCGCGGTCCTGCGCGGCGAGGGCGGGGTCGAGCTCGTGCGCCATCTGTACGGGGGTGGCCTCGCTGTCCGAGACGCAGCTGAACGCGGCGGCGGCGAAGGCGAGGGTCCGCGCCCGGACGTCACCCTCGCGGGAGGCCACGGTCATCCAGTACGCCTCGGCGACCCGACCGTCCCGCAGCAGCCTGCCGACGGGCGGCTCACCGCCGGTCTCCCAGGGCGCGTACGGGTCCCAGTCGGCCGCCCCGAGCCCGGAGGGCCAGGGCTCGTCCTCGACGGGGAGGGGGGCGGGGGTAGGGGCGGGGGCGGGGGGCGACGCCTGGAGGGGGGCGGGGGCGGGGGTCAGGGCCTGAGCGGGTACGGGGGGCGGGGCCTGAGCCGGTGCCGGGGTCGGGGCGGGGGCCTGAGCCAGTACGGGGGTGGGGGCCGAAGCCTGAGCCGGTACGGGAGCCAGGGCCGGGACCTGGGCCGGGGCGGGCGCGGGGGCCGGGGCGGGGGCGGGGACCTGGGCCGGGGCCGGAACGGGCGTCGGGGCCGGGGCTGCGGCCGGGGTCGTGGTGGCCGCCGCCGTCGAGGCGGGCAGGAGGGCCGGGGGCGGCGGTTCCACCGCGCGGCGGACGGCCTCGATCGCGGAGGCGCCCACCCGGGCCCGGCCCGTCAACGCGGCCGCGTCACCGGTGCCGTGCTCGGTCCGCCCCGACGGGAGCGCCTCCCCGGAGCCCGGGTGCGGGTCCGGGGCAGCGCCCGGGTCCGGGGCAGCATCCAGGTCCGGGGCCGGGGCCGAACCCGCACCCGAGTCCTGGTCAGCGTCCGGGTTCGGGCCCTGGCCCTGGTCCTGACCGGCCGTCTCTGCCGTGCGTACGGCACCGGGTTCCGGGCGGTGCGCCGCGGGCGGGGCCCCGGCGGGTTCCTCCCCCGCCGGGGCACCGAGTTCGCGCAGTTGGGTCTCGGTGCGTTCGAGGTGGCGGCGGAGGTCGGCCGCCTCCTCCTCGTCGTCGGCCCACTCCAGGAGTTCGGCGTACCGGCTCGCCTTGCGGCGCAGGGCGTCGGCCTGTTCCGCCCGTGCCTCCCGCAGCTGGGTCAGTTCGGCGCCCGCGTCGGCGTAGCCGAGGCCCGGCCCCCAGGTGACCCCCTCGGCGGCGAGCGCGGCGGCGAGCCGCTCGCGCTCCTCCGTCCAGGCGGCAAGCCCTTCGCCGGGGGCGTCGACGGGGAGGAGCCCGGCTTCGACGGCGTCCGCCGCACCGCGCAGGACGACGGCCAGCCGCTCGCCGGACCGCTTCAGGAGGTCGAGCGACGCGGGGAGGTCGGCCAGGGGTCGGGGTCCGGACACGGGAACGGCATCCTCACACTCGGGGTTCGTCGTCGGGGAGCCGGAGGGGGAGGCGGGCGACGAGGCGGAGCCGGAGGGGGACTCGAAGCGCGGGCCTATCTCGTGCGCGTCCGGCGGCGGGCTGCTGTCCGCAGCTGTCTGCAACGCCGCCTCGTGCTCCGTCGCCAGCGGCCCGACCGGGAGCCGGCTCGTGGCGGGCAGGAGCATGCCGTACAGCGCGCAGCGGGCGAGCGGCGGGTCGAGCACCCCGAGCATGGCGAGGAGTTCGTCGAGAGTGGGGTCCGTCAGAGCGCGCTGCGAGAACCCGTATTCGGTGTGGAGCGCCTTCACCGCCCAGACGAGCCCGCAGGCGGCGATGCTCGTCAACTGTCCCTGCTGCGCCTTGGCGAGCCGCACCCGGGCCGCGTGCAGTTCCCGCCGCGAGGGCGGGGACGGCGGCCGGTCCGACGTGTGGGCGTGTTTGTCGCCCCGTAAGCAGTGGTGCCAGGTCAGCAGGGATCTGAGTGCATCCTCGTCCAGCGACGACAGCCAGGACCTGACTCCGTTCACCCACCCGTGCATGGCGTCGATCATCTCATCCGATCGACGCGGGTGCTATGCCCGTGCTCTATTCCGACGCCTCAATACGCCGACGACGCAGGCGGGTTGGCGTGGGTCACACCGCGGGCGCACCTCAATGCGCCGACTCCGCGGCCCGTCCCATGATTGACTTCCGGGACAGTTCGACCCCCGCCTTACGATCGCCGAGAGCGAGGCCGCTCGTGGTCCATCAGATCGACCCTACGTTCGTCGCGCTGCCCCTGCGGGCGCTCGCCGACGCGGCGCTCGCCCGAGCGCGCGCGCTCGGCGCCGAGCACGCGGACTTCCGTCTGGAGCGGGTGCGCAGCGCCTCGTGGCGGCTGCGTGACGCCAAACCGTCCGGTTCCTCGGACACCACGGACCTCGGCTACGCGGTGCGGGTGGTGCACGGCGGGGCCTGGGGGTTCGCGTCCGGGGTCGACCTGACCATGGACGGGGCCGCGAAGGTCGCTTCGCAGGCGGTCGCCATGGCCAAGCTGTCGGCGAAGGTGATCGCGGCGGCCGGCTCGGACGAACGAGTGGAGCTGGCCGAGGAGCCGGTGCACGAGGAGCGCACCTGGGTCTCCTCGTACGAGATCGATCCCTTCTCCATCCCCGGCGAGGAGAAGAGCGCGCTGCTCGCCGACTGGAGCGCGCGGCTGCTGCGGGCGGACGGCGTGGCCCATGTGGACGCCTCGCTGCTCACCGTCCACGAGAACAAGTTCTACGCGGACACGGCGGGAACGGTCACCACGCAGCAGCGGGTCCGGCTGCATCCGCAGCTCACCGCGGTCGCCGTCGACGAGACGACCGGTGAGTTCGACTCGATGCGGACGATCGCGCCGCCGGTCGGGCGGGGCTGGGAGTACCTGACGGGCACCGGCTGGGACTGGGACAAGGAGCTGGACGAGATCCCGGGGCTGCTCGCCGAGAAGATGCGGGCGCCGAGCGTCGAGGCGGGGCGGTACGACCTGGTCGTGGACCCGTCGAACCTCTGGCTGACGATCCACGAGTCGATCGGGCACGCCACCGAGCTGGACCGGGCTCTGGGCTACGAGGCGGCGTACGCGGGCACGTCCTTCGCCACCTTCGACCAGCTGGGCAAGCTGGCGTACGGCTCCTCGATCATGAACGTGACGGGTGACAGGACCGCCGAGCACGGGCTCGCGACGGTCGGGTTCGACGACGAGGGCGTCGAGGCGCAGAGCTGGGACCTGGTGAAGGACGGCACGCTCGTCGGCTACCAGCTGGACCGGCGGATCGCGAAGCTCACGGGCCTCGGCCGGTCGAACGGCTGCGCGTTCGCCGACTCCCCCGCGCACGTGCCGGTGCAGCGGATGGCGAACGTCTCGCTCCAGCCGGACCCGGGCGGTCTGTCGACGGAGGACCTGATCGGGGGTGTGGAGCGGGGCATCTACGTGGTCGGTGACCGGTCCTGGTCGATCGACATGCAGCGCTACAACTTCCAGTTCACCGGGCAGCGGTTCTTCCGCATCGAGAACGGCCGGCTCGCCGGGCAGCTGCGGGACGTGGCGTACCAGGCGACGACCACCGACTTCTGGGGCTCGATGGAGCAGGTCGGCGGCCCGCAGACGTACGTCCTCGGCGGCGCCTTCAACTGCGGCAAGGCCCAGCCGGGCCAGGTCGCGGCGGTCTCCCACGGCTGTCCGTCCGCCCTTTTCCGCGGCGTCAACATCTTGAACACCACGCAGGAGGCCGGACGATGAGCCGCGTCAGCAAGCCGTACGAGATCGTCGAGCGGGCCCTCGAGCTGTCCCGCGCCGACGGCTGTGTCGTCATCGCCGACGAGGAGTCCTCGGCCAATCTGCGCTGGGCGGGCAACGCGCTCACCACCAACGGCGTCACCCGCGGCCGTACGCTCACGGTGATCGCGACCGTCGACGGCGCGCAGGGCACCGCCTCCGGTGTCGTCTCGCGGTCCGCGGTGACCGCCGACGACCTGGAGCCCCTGGTCCGGGCCGCCGAGGCCGCCGCGCGTGCCGCGGGGCCCGCCGAGGACGCCCAGCCGCTGGTGGCGGACGTGCCCTCGTCCCCCGACTTCACGGACGCCCCGGCGGAGACCACCTCCGCCGTCTTCGCCGACTTCGCCCCGGCGCTCGGCGAGGCCTTCGCCCGCGCCCGGGCCGGCGGCCGTGAGCTGTACGGCTTCGCCAACCACGAGCTGACCTCCGCCTACCTGGGTACGTCCACGGGCCTGCGGCTCCGTCACGACCAGCCCAACGGGACCCTGGAGCTGAACGCCAAGTCCCCGGACCGTTCGCGGTCCGCCTGGGCCGGCCGCTCGACCCGGGACTTCAAGGACGTCGACCCGGCGGCCCTCGACGCGGAGCTCGCGACCCGTCTCGGCTGGGCGGAGCGGCGGATCGAGCTGCCCGCCGGGCGGTACGAGACGCTGCTGCCGCCGACGGCCGTGGCCGACCTGCTGATCTACCAGCTGTGGTCGTCGACGGCCCGGGACGCGGTGGAGGGCCGTACGGTCTTCTCCAAGCCCGGCGGCGGCACCCGGATCGGCGAGACCCTCTCCCCGCTGCCGCTGACCCTGCGCAGCGACCCGAACGAGCCGGGTCTTGAGTCCGCGCCGTTCGTGATCGCGCACTCCTCGGGCGACGACTCCTCCGTCTTCGACAACGGCCTGCCGATCGCGCCGACGGACTGGGTACGGGACGGGAAGCTGGAGCGCCTGATCACCACCCGGCACTCGGCGGAACTCACTCGGTTGCCCGTGGCGCCCGTGGCGGGGAACCTGATCCTGGACGGTGGCGGCGAGCGTTCCCTCGAGGAGATGGTCGCCTCCACGGAGCGCGGGCTGCTTCTCACCTGCCTCTGGTACATCCGCGAGGTCGACCCGGCGACGCTGCTGCTCACCGGTCTGACCCGGGACGGCGTCTACCTCGTGGAGAACGGCGAGGTGGTCGGCGAGGTGAACAACTTCCGGTTCAACGAGTCGCCGGTGGACCTGCTGTCGCGGGCCTCGGAGGCGGGCCGGACGGAGAAGACGCTGCCGCGCGAGTGGAGCGACTGGTTCACCCGGGCCGCGATGCCCGCCCTGCGGATCCCCGACTTCAACATGAGCTCGGTCAGCAAGGGGGTCTGACCCACCTAGACTGAGACAACTATTGGCCACAGGCATCACAAGCATCACAGGGAGACGGACGACGTGACCGACATCGTCGACGAGCTGAAGTGGCGTGGGCTCTTCGCCCAGTCCACCGATGAGGACGCACTGCGCAAGGCTCTCGCGGACGGTCCCGTCACCTTCTATTGCGGTTTCGACCCGACCGCGGCCAGTCTCCACGTCGGCCACCTGGTCCAGGTCCTCACCGTCCGCCGGCTCCAGCAGGCCGGACACCGGCCGCTGGCGCTGGTCGGCGGGGCCACCGGTCAGATCGGTGACCCGCGGCCGACGGCCGAGCGCACCCTGAACGACCCCGAGACGGTCGCGAACTGGGTGAACCGGCTGCGGACGCAGATCGAGCCGTTCCTCTCCTTCGAGGGGGAGAACGCGGCGGTCATGGTGAACAACCTGGACTGGACCGCCGGGATGTCGGCGATCGAGTTCCTGCGGGACATCGGCAAGCACTTCCGGGTCAACAAGATGCTGACCAAGGACTCCGTCGCCCGGCGTCTGGAGTCCGAGCAGGGCATCAGCTACACCGAGTTCAGCTACCAGCTGCTCCAGGCCATGGACTTCCGGGAGCTGTACCGCCGCTACGGCTGCACGCTCCAGCAGGGCGGCTCGGACCAGTGGGGCAACCTGGTGGCCGGTCTCGACCTGATCCACCGCCTGGAGCCGGGCGCGGAGGTGCACGCCCTCGCGACCCCGCTGATGGTCAAGGCGGACGGCACCAAGTTCGGCAAGACCGAGAGCGGGGCCGTCTGGCTCGACCCGGAGATGACGACGCCGTACGCGTTCTACCAGTTCTGGCTGAACGTGGACGACCGGGACGTCTCGACGTACATGCGGATCCTGTCCTTCAGGTCCCGCGAGGAGCTGGAGGAGCTGGAGCAGCAGACCGCCGAGCGGCCGCAGGCGCGTGCCGCGCAGCGGGCGCTCGCCGAGGAGCTCACCACCCTGGTGCACGGCGCCGAGCAGTGCGCGGCCGTCATCAACGCCTCCAAGGCGCTGTTCGGGCAGGGCGACCTGGCCGAGCTGGACGAGGCGACGCTGGCCGCCGCCCTCTCGGAGCTGCCGCACGCCCGGGTGTCCGCGCTCGGTCAGGTGGTGGACCTGTTCACCGAGGTCGGGCTCGCGCCGAGCAGGTCGGGAGCGCGTCGCACGGTGAAGGAGGGCGGGGCCTACGTGAACAACGTGAAGGTGACCGCCGAGGACGCCGAGGTGACGGCGGAGGAGCTGCTGCACGGCCGCTGGCTGGTGCTGCGGCGCGGCAAGAAGAACCTGGCGGCGATCGAGTTCGCCGGCGCGGAGGGCTGAGGGCCGCCCTCGGCCCCCGTACGCCGGAAGGCCCGGTACGGCACGTGGTGTGCCGTACCGGGCCTTCCGCGTCTTCGATCCCCTAGGTGCGCTGTCGGTTGCCCCTGATCGAGGCCCACAGCATGTCGCCCACCCCGACCACGGCGACGGCGCCGATCAGCTGGAGCAGGTGACGGGTCCAGTCGATGCCCTTGGTCTCGTTGACGCCGATCCAGGTCGCGACCGCGTTGCCGAGAACGCTGCCGAGAATGCCGAAAACGACCGTCAGCCACAGCGGGATCTGCTGCTTACCCGGCAGGATCGCCTTCGCGATCAGACCGAGGACCAGTCCCACGATGATCGCCCACAACCAACCCATCGTCGCCTCCTTGTACGCATGTGGGCCCAGTCTCGTCCCACCGGCCATACGGCGCATGTCGGACAGCGCCATCCGTGCCCCCGGTCTCGTCGGCGCCGGTGAGCGGGCGTACCGTGGAGTCGAGGCCCGGACCGGGAGAGTCCGGCGCGACCGGTGGATGGTGGACGGCGATGTCGAAGCGTGACGGGGGCGAGGTCTTCCGGATCACGGGGGCCCGGCAGGGGCTCGCCGACGATGTGCGGGGGCGACAGCGGCGCTACATCATCTCGATGTCGGTCCGGACGCTCTCCGTGATCGCGGCCGCGGTGCTGTGGAACGTCGAGAGGCATGTGGCGGTCGTGGCCCTCGCCCTGGGCATCCTGCTCCCCTATGTCGCGGTGGTCATCGCGAACGCCGGCCGGGAGTCCACGCCGTCCCTTCCCTCCACGTTCGTCCCCTCTCCGGGGCGCCCCGAGCTCGACCCCGGGAAGCTCAGGAAAAGCTCAGATCAATCATGAAGTTCCGGTGCACCGCACCCAGGGTGCCGTGACATACTTCCTACGCGCTCCGCATCCCCCGTCGGAGCGACGGACCGATGCCGGGCAGCTCCCCCCGTGGCTGCTCGGCATCGCCCTTGCTGGACAATGATCAGGTGATCAATGGTCCGGTGAGTGAAGAGAACCCGATCTGCTCCGCCAAGGGGTGCCGCGCCGATGCCGTCTGGGTGCTCGCGTGGAACAATCCCGCGCTGCACACGCCCGAGCGTCGCAAGACCTGGCTCGCGTGCGAGGAGCACCGCGAGCACCTCTCCCAGTTCCTGGGTGTACGGGGATTCCTGAAGGACGTCGTCCCGCTCGCGGAGTGGGAGTCGGCCCCCGGTCACTGAGTCGGCCGGCGCTCACCGAACCGGCCGGGGGTCGCCGCGTCAGCCGCCGATCGCCGACATCGGACGGTCGGGCTGGAGGAAGCTCGGGTCGTCGAGGCCCGAGCCGGCCTTCTTGCCCCACATGGCCCGCTTCCAGAGCGCCGCGACCTCGGCGTCCGACGCGTCCGAGCGGAGCGTGGCCCGGAGGTCCGTCTCCTCGGTGGCGAACAGACAGGTCCGCACCTGACCGTCGGCGGTGAGCCGGGTCCGGTCGCAGGCCCGGCAGAACGGGCGGGTGACGGAGGCGATGACACCGACCGTGTGCGGTCCGCCGTCGACGACCCAGCGCTCGGCGGGCGCCGAACCGCGCTCGTCGGCGCCTTCGGGCGTCAGGGTGAAGCGGGTGCGCAGGGACTCCAGGATGTCACCGGCGGTGATCATGCCGTCGCGCTTCCAGCCGTGCTGCGCGTCGAGGGGCATCTGCTCGATGAAGCGGAGCTCGTACTCCTGCTCCACCGCCCAGGCGAGGAGGTCGGGGGCCTCGTCGGCGTTGAGCCCGGGCATCAGGACGGCGTTGACCTTGACCGGGGTGAGGCCGGCGTCCCGGGCGGCGGCCATGCCGTCGAGGACGTCCTGGTGGCGGTCGCGCCGGGTGAGGGTCTTGAAGACCTCGGGGCGCAGGGTGTCCAGGGAGACGTTGACCCGGTCGAGGCCGGCGGCCTTGAGGGCGGCGGCCGTGCGCTTCAGCCCGATGCCGTTGGTGGTGAGGGACATCCGGGGGCGCGGCTCCAGGGCCGCGCAGCGCTCGACGATGCCGACGAGGCCGGGGCGGAGCAGCGGCTCGCCGCCGGTGAAGCGGACCTCGGTGACGCCGAGGTCGGTGACCGCGATCCGGATCAGCCGGACGATCTCGTCGTCGGTGAGCAGGTCCGGCTTCGCGAGCCACTGCAGGCCCTCTTCGGGCATGCAGTACGTGCAGCGCAGGTTGCACCGGTCCGTGAGCGAGACGCGCAGGTCGGTTGCCACCCGGCCATAGGTGTCGATGAGCACTGTGGGCCCCCTCCCCGTCTTGCGGTTGCGTGTGGTTCGAGCCTACGTGAGCCCACGGACAACGAGCAGGGCAGATTGTCACGGGACCGGCGAGGCCGCGTCGTAGAACTCTACGACGCGGCCGTCCGGTGATCGCGGACCGTATACGGTCGGCTGCGCTCCGGTCAGTGTTTGATCGCGGCGGCGACCCCGACGCCGGTGAGGGACTTGACCTCCAGCTCCGCGTACTTGCCCGCGTCCGGCTCCTCCTTGGAGAGGAGCGAGCCGAGCCAGCCGAGGAGGAAGCCGAGCGGGATGGAGACGAGGCCCGGGTTCTCCAGCGGGAACCAGTGGAAGTCCACGCCCTTGAACATCGAGGCCGGGCCGCCGGAGACGACCGGCGAGAAGAGGACGAGGACGACGGAGGAGATCAGTCCGCCGTAGATCGACCAGAGCGCGCCCTGGGTGGTGAACCTCTTCCAGAAGAGCGAGTAGAGGATCGTCGGCAGGTTGGCCGAGGCGGCGACCGCGAAGGCGAGGGCGACGAGACCGGCGACGTTGAGGTCGCGGGCGAGGGCGCCGAGCGCGATCGAGACGATGCCGATGAGGACGGTGGACCAGCGGGCGGCCCGCATCTCCTCCTTCTCGGTGGCCTTCCCTCGCTTGATCACGTTCGCGTAGATGTCGTGCGCGAAGGACGAGGAGGAGGCCAGGGTCAGACCGGCGACCACGGCGAGGATGGTGGCGAAGGCGACGGCGGAGATGACGGCGAGGAGGATCGCGCCGCCGGTGGAGCCGGCGCCGCCGCCGACTTCCAGGGCGGTGAGTGGCGCCGCCGTGTTGCCCGCCTTGTTGGACGCCCTGATGGTGTCGCCGCTGAGCAGGGCGGCGGCGCCGAAGCCGAGGACGATCGTCATCAGGTAGAAGGCGCCGATGATGCCGATGGCCCAGTTGACCGACTTACGGGCGGCCTTGGCGGTCGGCACCGTGTAGAAGCGGATCAGGATGTGGGGCAGGCCGGCGGTGCCGAGGACGAGGGCGATGCCGAGGGAGATGAAGTCCAGCTTCGAGAGGGCGCTGGTGCCGTACTTGAGGCCGGGCTCCAGGAAGGCGTCGCCCTTGCCGCTGTTGGTGGCGGCGGCGCCGAGGAGCTGCGAGAGGTTGAAGTCGAACTTCAGCAGGATGAGGAAGGTGATGAGGAGGGTGCCCGCGATGAGCAGGACGGCCTTCACCATCTGCACCCAGGTGGTGCCCTTCATGCCGCCGATCGTCACGTAGACGATCATCAGGACGCCGACGAGGGCGACGATCGCGATCTTGCCGCCGTCGCTGGTGATGCCGAGGAGCAGCGAGACCAGGACGCCGGCGCCGGCCATCTGCGCGAGCAGGTAGAAGATCGAGACGACGATGGTGGAGGTGCCGGCGGCGGTCCGGACGGGCCGCTGGCGCATCCGGTAGGCGAGGACGTCGCCCATCGTGAAGCGGCCGGAGTTGCGCAGCGGTTCGGCGACCAGGAGCAGGGCGACGAGCCAGGCGACCAGGAAGCCGATCGAGTAGAGGAAGCCGTCGTAGCCGAAGAGGGCGATGGCGCCGCTGATGCCGAGGAAGGACGCGGCGGACATGTAGTCGCCGGAGATCGCGAGGCCGTTCTGGAAGCCGGTGAACTGGCCTCCGCCGGCGTAGAAGTCGGCGGCGCTGCGGGTCTGGCGGCCGGCCCAGACGGTGATGATCAGGGTCGCGATGACGAAGGCGCCGAAGAGGGCGATGATCAGCGGCCGGTGTTCGCTGGTGGCGTTGCCCGCCGCGAGCAGGACGGGGGTGCTCATGCGTCGCCCTCCATACGGTTCCTGATGACCTCGGCCTTGGGGTCGAGCCGGTTCGCCGCGTGCCGCGAGTAGAGCCAGGCGATGAGGAAGGTGGTGGCGAACTGGCCGAGACCCAGGACGAGCGCCACGTTGATGTTGCCGACGACCTTGGTTCCCATGAAGCCGCCCGCGTAGTTGGAGAGCAGCACGTACAGCAGGTACCAGGCGATGAAGGCGAGGGTCAGGGGGAAGGCGAAGGAGCGGTACGTACGGCGCAGTTCGCCGAACTCCGCACCCTCCTGCACCTCGACGAACTGTTCCGTCGTGGGCGATACGGGAGCGGATGCAGCCTCCGTCCCGTTTCGGGGCGGCGGGGGTGCTTCGGTAGCCACGGAATCTCCTCGTGACGCGGGGACGGACGGCATGGTCAAGGGGGCCTCACCAGGGGTGCGGGAGCCGGGGTTCCGATCGGAACTCCTCCCCTGCACAACGGCACGGAGGGGGAAGCGAAGCGGTTCACGCGAGGGATTTATTCGCACAGATCTTCATGAAGTCTTCTCAACTCATTGAAGCGCCGGGAAGATCAGCGATAGCTTCACTCGTCATGCACCTGTCCGCGCGCAAACCCGCGCGCGGACAGTACATACGGATGATGTGGAGAACCCATGGCTCATCTGGGATCGAGGCGCGGCCGAGCTCTTGCTCTGCCGGTTGGTCTCGCACTCACGGCCTCGCTCGGCTTCCTTCCCTCCGGCGCTGCCTCCGCCGCGGAACTGAGTGACGCACCGACGTCCGCCGTGGTGACGAACGGGCCGAAGCTGACGTACGTCGTCAACGTCGCCGGGGGTCGCTGGACCGCGGCCTCGGTGAAGAAGGCGATAGCCGCCGCCGGTGGCGAAGTGGTCGTCTCGTACGACCAGATCGGCGTGATAGTCGTCCACTCGCAGAACCCCGAGTTCGCGAAGACGATCCGCACGGCGCGTGGCGTGGTGTCGGCCGGTGCGACCCGTACCGCTCCGCTGTCCGCCCAGACGGACACCGCCGTCGACGAGGGTGCCCAGTCGCTGTCCGCGGCCGAGGCCAAGGCCGCCGCGGCCACGGCGTCGGACGAGCAGGACCCGCTGGAGCCCCTGCAGTGGGACCTGCCGGCCATCAAGGCGGACAAGGCCCACCAGAAGACGCTCGGCAGCAAGCGCGTCACCGTCGCCGTCATCGACACGGGTGTCGACGACACCCACCCGGACCTGGCGCCGAACTTCGACGTCAAGGCCTCCGCCAACTGCGTGTCCGGCAAGCCGGACACCACCGCCGGATCGTGGCGCCCCAACCCGGGCGAGAGCGACCACGGCACGCACGTCGCCGGTACGATCGCCGCCGCCAAGAACGGCATCGGCGTCACCGGTGTCGCCCCGGGCGTGAAGGTCTCCGGCATCAAGGTGTCCACCCCGGACGGCTTCTTCTACACCGAGGCCGTGGTCTGCGGCTTCATGTGGGCGGCCGAGCAGGGTGTCGAGATCACGAACAACAGCTACTACACCGACCCGTGGATGTTCGCCTGCAAGAACGACGAGGACCAGAAGGCCCTCATCGAGGCGGTCACCCGTGCGACCCGTTACGCGGAGAGCAAGGGCACGGTCAACGTGGCGGCGGCCGGCAACTCCAAGTTCGACCTGGCGGCCGACTCGATCCTCGACAACAGCAGCCCGAACGACACCACGCCGGTCCCCCGGGTCATCGACCCGAAGGAGTGCCTCGACTACCCGGCCATGCTGCCGGGCGTCGTCACCGTCTCCGCGACCGGTGCCAAGGACCTGAAGGCGTCCTACTCCAACTACGGTCTGGGTGTCATCGACATCGCCGCCCCCGGCGGTGACCGCACCGAGTTCCAGACCCCGGACGCCCCGGCGGTCAACGGCCGCATCCTGTCGACCACGGTCAACGGCGGCTACAACTACAAGGCCGGCACGTCGATGGCCGCGCCGCACGCGGCGGGCGTCCTCGCGCTCATCAAGTCGACGCACCCCTACGCGAGCCCGGCGGCGCTGAAGGCGCTGCTGTACGCGCAGGCCGACGACCGCGCCTGCACCAACCCGTACGACATCGAGGGCGACGGCAAGATCGACGCCGTCTGCGAGGGTGGCAAGAACAAGAACGGCTTCTACGGGGCCGGTCTCATCGACGCGCTGGACGCCGTCCGCCGCTAGTCGCGGAGGTCCGGTGAGGGAGGGTCCCCGTGTGGTGCGCCACACGGGGACCCTTTCGCGTGGCACACATGGCACGGAGTGCCACACTCCCGTCATGGACAACACGGTGCGCACCGGTACGGAGTTGGTCTGGTCGGCGCTCGGCGGCGACCCCGCCCTGGTCGACCGGGTGTCGTTCACCGGCCCCGCCGGGCTGTTGCCGGCCCGGCTGCCGGTGATGGACCTGGCGCGGGCGACGGTGGCGGCCTGCTCGCTCGCCGCCGTCGAACGGGCGGGGCTGCCGGGGCCTGTACGCGTGGACGACGGGGCCGTCGCCACCGCCTTCGTGAGCGAGCGCCATCTGCGGGTCGACGGGCGGGCGCCGGTGAGCTTCGCGCCGCTCTCCCGGTTCTGGCGGGCGGCCGACGGCTGGGTCCGTACCCACGCCAACTATCCGCACCACCGGGAGGCGTTGCTCGACGCCCTTGGCGTGCCCGCCGGTTCGGTGGAGGCCGTGGCGGCCGCCATCGGGGCGCGGAAGGCCGTGGACGTCGAGACGGCCGTGTACGCGGCCGGGGGCCTCGCGGTGGCCCTGCGGGCGCCCGGGGAGTGGGCGGCGCACGCGCAGGGCCGTGCGGTGGCGGCGCGGCCGCTGCTGACCCGGGAACGGCTCGACGAGGCCCCGCCCCGGCGCCGTACGGGCCGGCTGCGGGTTCTGGACCTGACCCGGGTGATCGCCGGTCCTGTCGCGACCCGGACCCTCGCGCTGCTCGGCGCGGACGTGCTGCGGATCGATCCGCCGGGCAACCCCGAACTGCCCGATCAGCACGCGGACACGGACGTCGGGAAGCGGACGGCGGCGCTCGATCTGGACCGGCGCTCCGACCGGCGTACCTTCGACGCCCTCCTGGACTCCGCCGACGTCCTGGTGACCGGCTATCGGCCGGGCGCCCTCGACCGCTTCGACCTCGACCGGCCGGGGCTCGTCACCGCCCGGCTCTCCGCCTGGGGCGACTACGGGCCGTGGAGCGGTCGGCGCGGCTTCGACTCACTGGTGCAGGTGGCCACGGGGATCGCCTCCCTGGAGGGCTCGGCCGAGGAGCCGGGCGCGCTGCCCGCGCAGGCGCTGGACCACGGCACGGGCTATCTGCTCGCGGCGGCCGTCCTGCGGTCCCTGACCGAGCAGGACCGGGACGGCGGCACCCGGCTCGTCCGGCTGGCGCTTGCCCAGACGGGTCACTGGCTGACGCACGCGCTGCCCCGGTACGAGCCCGAGCGGTACCTCACCGAGTCGGAGGGCCCGCTCGGGCGACTGCGGCACGCGCTGTCGCCCGTCGCGTACGAGGGCGGCCCCGCGGGCTGGTCGCGGCCGCCGGGCGTCGCGGGCGCGGACGCGCCCGCGTGGCTCACGAATTGAGCCACGCGGCTGCCACAACAGGCACAGCAGGCACAGCAGGCAGGGCTGTCACGGCTTGACGAGGACCTTCAGGGCCGTGCGCTCGTCCATCGCCCTGTAGCCGCCCGGGACGCCGTCGAGGCCGACGGTCAGGTCGAAGACCGGCGACGGGTCGATGGTGCCGTCCAGGATGTCCGGGAGCAGTTCCGGGATGTACGCGCGCACGGGGGCGACGCCGCCGCGCAGTGCGATGTTCCGGTCGAACATGACGGACAGGTCGAGCCCGGTGCCGCTGCCGTGGGGGACGCCGACGTAGCCGATGGAGCCGCCGTCGCGGGCGATGGCGACGGCGGTCCGCATGGACTGCTCGGTGCCGACGGCCTCGATGACGCCGTGCGCGCCCTGGCCGCCGGTGAGTTCGCGGACGGCGGCCTCGGCGGCCTCGCCGCGTTCGGCGACGACGTCGGTGGCGCCGAAGAGGCGGGCGATGTCGGTGCGGGTGGTGTGCCGGCCGAGCGCGATGATCCGCTCGGCGCCGAGGCGCTTGGCCGCGAGGACACCGCAGAGGCCGACGGCGCCGTCACCGACGACCGCGACGGTGGAGCCGGGCTTCACGCCGGCGCCGAGGGCGGCGTGGTGGCCGGTGCCCATGACGTCCGAGAGGGCGAGCAGCGCGGTGAGGAGCCGGTCGTCGGAGGCGGCGTCGGCGGGGAGCTTGACGAGGGTGCCGTCGGCGAAGGGGACGCGGACGGCCTCGCCCTGGCCGCCGTCGGAGCCGACCGAGCCCCAGAAGCCGCCGCGCGGGCAGGAGGTCTGGAGTCCCTCGGCGCAGTGGTCGCAGGTGCCGTCGGACCAGACGAAGGGGGCGACGACGAGGTCTCCCGCGGTGAAGCCGGTGACCTCGGGGCCCGCCGCCTCGACGACGCCGAGGAACTCGTGGCCGATGCGCTGGCCGGGCTGCCGGGCGGACTCGCCGCGGTACGCCCACAGGTCGCTGCCGCAGACGCAGGCGCGCAGGACGCGGACGACGACGTCGGTGGGGTCCTGCACCACCGGGTCGGGCACGTCCTCCACGCGCATGTCGAACGGGGCGTGGATGGTGGTGGCGCGCATGGCGGACGTTCCTTGCTGTCAGACGGTTGTACGACGTTCACCGTACATCGCGTGGAGCACTCCCGCCGTCAGCAGGTACTGCGCCCCGATATAGGTCAGCATGACCCAGAAGTCCGGCACCGGCAGCTGGGGCCATTCGGCGACCCCGGTGGCGATGAGGGTGTCGGACAGCAGGAACAGGGCGCCGCCGAGTCCGGCCAGGAACCCGAGGGAGCTCGCGCGGTAGGCCATGGCGGTGAGGAGCAGCGAGTAGCCGGCGACCGGGATCCGCAGGTCGGCGGGGAGGTCGGGCCAGAGGAGCGCGACGGCGCCGACGAGGACGGCGGTGTACGCGGCCGCCAGGGGTACGGACGTACGGCGCCGTCCGAAGAGGACCAGGTAGCAGACGTGTCCGGCGGCGAAGGACCCCATGCCGACGAGGAAGGCCCAGTCGGCGTCGGAGAGCAGGAAGACGTCGCCGCCCCAGCCGAAGAGAAGCGCGACGGTCAGGAGCTTCGGGGCGCCGCGCGTGAGGGCGTACGCGGCGAGCAGCGGCATCAGGAGCGGCTTGGCGAGCTGGTGGCCGAGCTCGGCGCCGGCGAGCAGGGAGATCAGGTCGGCGGCGGCCGCGATCCCGAAGGCGGCGAGGAGCGCGCGGGAGACGAGCGGCCGGGAGAGGGCCGGGGCGGTCGCGCGGGCGGGCGCGGGGCCGGCGCTCACGCGGCGGGCTCCGGGGCGGCCGCGGCGGCCGTCGGGGCGGTGGCGGTGGCCGCGGGGCCCGCGGTGCTCCCGGGCGCCTCGGCGGTCGGCGGTGCGGGTAGCCGGGCGGGGCCGCCGGTCGGTGGTCCTGGCTGCCAGCCGGGGCCGCGGAAGAGCCGGCCGGCCCGTTCGCGCCAGTCGTGTGCGGCCCGGAGGTCGCGGGCGATGGCGGCGTACTCGTGGGTGGCGACCCGGAGCGGGTTGTACGTCTCGATGTTCTTGGTGAGCCCGTAGACGGGCCGGTCGGTCTCGCCGACCCAGGAGCCGAACATCCGGTCCCAGACGATGAGGATGCCGCCGAAGTTCCGGTCCAGGTAGCCGCCCTGGGAGGCGTGGTGGACGCGGTGGTGCGAGGGCGTGTTGAGGACGTACTCGAAGGGCCGGGGCAGTTTCCCGACGCGCTCGGTGTGGATCCAGAACTGGTAGACGAGATTGACCGAGTAGCAGAAGGCGACGGCCGCCGGGTGCACGCCGAGGGCGATCATCGGCAGGTAGAAGGGCCAGGAGGTCACGCTGGTCCACGGCTGGCGCAGCGCGGTGGTGAGGTTGAACCTGCGGCTGCTGTGGTGGACGACGTGGCAGGCCCAGAGGATGCGGATGACGTGGTGTCCGCGGTGCTGCCAGTAGTAGAGGAAGTCCTGCGCGAGCAGCATGAGCGGGATCGTCCACCAGAGGACGGGGACGCGGAGCGGGGTCAGCTCGTAGACGGCGGTGTAGATCGCGACCACGGGGATCTTCCACAGCGCGTCGAAGGCCAGGCTCCCGACGCCCATGCCGAGGCTGGTGGCGGCGTCCTTGGTCTCGTACCCGGCGGCGTCCTCGTCGGGGTGGATCCGGTGGCTGACCATCTCCAGGACGGTGAGCAGGACGAACGCCGGTATGGACCAGAGCACGACATCGGGCAGGTTCGGCATGCCGTCGACGGTAGGGGCGGTGGGCGGGGCAGGGCTAGACGTGGTTACCAACAAGTATGCGAGACGACTTGTCAGCAAGCTTTGGCACCTTCCGACAACGCGGGGCGCGTCAGACCCCGGCCGCTCCCAGCAGCGAGCCCGCGCCGTAGGTGACGGCCATCGCGAGGGCGCCGCCGGCCGTGGTGCGGAGGACCGCGGGGGCGGCGGGTGCCTGGCCGAGGCGGGCGCTCCACCAGCCGGTGAGAGCGAGGGCCGCGAGGACCGAGAGCACCGTGACCCACAGGCGGGCGGCGGGCGGGGGAAGGACGATCGCCAGGAGGGGGAGCAGGGCGCCGGCGGTGAACGCGAGGAAGCTGGCGCCTGCGGCGTGCCAGGGGTTGATGAGCTCGTCGGGGTCGATGCCCAGCTCCACGCGCGCGTGGGCGCGCAGCGCGTCGCGCTCGGTGAGCTGCTCCGCGGCCTCGCGGGCGACCTCGGGGGTGAGTCCGCGGGCGGACAGGAGCGTGGTGAGTTCGTCGAGTTCGGCCTCCGGCCGCTCCCGCAGTTCGCGTTTCTCCTGGGCGAGCGCGGCCTTCTCGGAGTCGCGCTGGGTGGAGACCGAGACGTACTCCCCCGCCGCCATCGACATCGAACCGGCGAGCAGCCCCGCGAGACCGGCCGTGAGCAGGGTCGACCGGGACTCGGTGGCGCCCGCGACGCCGACGACGAGGCCGGCGGTGGAGACGACTCCGTCGTTGGCCCCGAGCACCGCGGCCCGGAGCCAGTTGAGACGGGAGCCGAGACCTCCGCCGTGGGCCTCGTCGTGCGCCTCGTCCGGAACTGGGGGTGCGGTCACGTCAGGAGCGTCGCACCCGGCGGGTCACCAGACGCGGACCGACCCGCCCGGGGCGAAGGCCGGGCTGGTCGCGCCCTCCGGGACCTTCTCCAGGGGCGTGGCGATCTCCGCGACCTCCGGGCCGTGGACGGCGGCGAGGGGGTCGAGGAGGGCGAGGTCGAAGCCGTAGACGCGGGCCGCGTTGCCGCCGACCATGGCGGCGACCTCCTCCTTCGGAACTCCCGCGTAGGCGATCCGGAGGCCTTCCCTGGAGTACGGGGTGGTCCCCTCGTCGTGTGGGTAGTCGCTGCCCCACATGATCTTGTCGAGGCCGATCCGGTGCCGCAATGGCACCTCGTGGGGGCGCATGAAGCTGGCGCCGACGAAGCAGTTGTCGCGCCAGACCTCGCTGGGGCCCTTGCCCATGGAGGCGGCGAGGCCCGCCCCGAACCTCGACTCGGCGGTGGTGGCCCGGGAGGCCGCCGCGACCAGGCGCTGGTGGTAGTAGTCCAGCATGTCCATGATCCCGGGGATCCAGCCGGAGCCCTGCTCGGTGAGGACGAGCCGGAGGCCCGGGTGGCGGCGGAAGGCGCCGCCGAAGACGAGGTGCCACAGGGCCCGGTGGGAGAACCAGGTGGTCTCCACCATGAAGACGGCCCGGGCTGCCGGTTCGTCGCCGAGCGGCGGCGAGGCCGAACCGCCGTGGTGGTTCACCGGCACGTCGAGCTCCGCGCAGACCGCCCAGATCGGGTCGTACGTCTCCGAGTACAGCTCGGGCACGCCCGAGCCCGGCGGAGCGCCCGGCAGCAGGATCCCGCCGGTCAGGCCCGCCTCCTTGGTGCGGCGGATCTCGCGCACCGCCTCGTCGACGTCGTTCAGGAGGATCTGCGCCACTCCCGCGCGGCGGCCGGGGGCCCGGGCGCAGAAGTCGGCGAGCCAGCGGTTGTGCGCCCGCAGGCCCGCCCAGCGGAGCTCGTACTCCTCCCGGGTCGGCGGGGGCGACATCAGCGAGGCGGAGGGGAAGAACGGCGGGACGGTGTTCGGGAAGACGACCTCGGCGACGATCCCGTCGGCCTCCAGCTCGCTCAGGCGGCGCTCGGAGTTCCAGTTGCGGTCGGCGGTGTCGGCGAGCAGGTCCTCGTACGGGTTGACGTAGGTCGCCGCCCAGGCGTCGAAGGCCTCGTGGTGGCGCTTCTCCAGGTACGGCCGGTAGTCGAGGAGGTCGGCGCCGGCGTGGCAGTCGGCGGAGATGACGGTGTACCGGTCCATCAGTTCGCCCCCAGTACGGGGAAGTCGTGGTCGGTCAGCCAGTGGCGGCCGACCTCCCGGGAGCGGGCCCAGGAGGCCTTCACCGCCGCCTGGTCGGCGGGCTGGCCCAGGTCGGCGGGGGTGGGGCCGATCCGCCGGGCTATCGGATCCAATATGCGAATATCGAATCCGAAGACCTCGGCCGCGGCGAGCCCCAGCATCCGGCGGGTCTCCACCACCGGGATGTCGTGGAACGTCTTCCGCAGCCACGCGCGCGTGTCGGGCCAGGTGCCCTCCGGGTGGGGGAAGTCCGAGCCCCACAGGATGTTGTCGACGCCGATCTCGTACCGCTGGGCGAGTTCACGCCGCTTGGTGTTGGTGGCGCAGACGAAGACCTGCCGGTCCAGGTACGCGCTCGGCGGCCGCGTCAGCTCCGCGAACGGGGACAGCTTCTTGCCGCCGTGCGCGCCCAGGTAGAGCCGGTCCATGAACCAGAGCAGGTTCGGCAGCCACCAGCAGCCGGACTCGGCGACGCCGAACCGCAGCCCGGGGTGCCGCTCGAAGACGCCCGACCAGAGCAGGAACCACAGCGGCCTGGCCGGCCACCAGGTGACCTCGGAGACGTAGATGCCGAGATGGTCGCCGTACTCCTCGCGCGGCGCCGCGCCCGAGTGGGTGACCAGCGGCATCCCGGCCTCGGCCGCGGCCGCCCAGACCGGGTCGTAGCGCCGGTCGTGGTAGGGCGCCTTGTCCACCCACATGGAGGGGATCATCAGCGCCCCGAGCCCCGACTCCTTGGCCCGGTGGATCTCGGCGACGACCTCCCCCGGCTCGGCGGTGATCGGAAGCAGCGCCACCCCGCAGTGCCGTGCGGGATTCCGCCCGACGAACTCGGCGAGCCAGCGGTTGTGCGCCCGCGCGCCCGCCATGCCGAGCTCCGGGTCCTGGTCGCCGGAGAGCCCGAGGCCGACGCCGAAGGGGGCGGCGGTCCGGCTGTCGACGGCGTCCGCGTCGGGGAAGACCACCTCGGCCGCCACCCCGTCGCCGTCGAGCTCCTTGAGCCGCTGAACGGGGTCCCAGCCGCCGCGCAGCCCCTCCTCGTTGTCGTGGAACCAGCGGTCGGCGAAGGCCTCGTTGCGCACCCCGAGCCGGGTCATGGCCTCCTGCCGGGCCTCGCGCCCGGCGAGGAACTCGTCGAAGGCACGGTGGAAGCGGGAGTCGAGATAGGGCCGGTACTCCTCGGTGGGCAGCCCGGCGTGGCAGTCGGAGGAGATGATCAGATACGGGTCCCCGTGGTCCCCGCGGTCCGCGTGGTCCGCGTGGTCCGCGTGGTCCCCAATGGTCTCGTGGTCCTCGTTGCTCATCGTGAAGCCCCCTCAGTCGAGGATGAAGCTCTCCAGGTACGACGGGTTGGCGCGGTCGAGCATCGACCGCGAGCGCGCCCGGATCTGCCGGTCGCTGTGCTCGCTCTCCGGCAGCATCCAGAAGCGGTCGGCGCGGATGCCGTCGACGACGTGCCCGGCGACCTCCTCCACCGGCGTGAAGGCGACCTCGTGTCCGGCCTCCTTCATGGCGGCCTCCCACTGGTCGAGGCTGCGGTACGGGGTCCTGCGCGGCCGCTCCTTCGCGTACCGCTCGGGCCGGTTGCGGTGCGACTCCCAGAGGCCGGTGCGGAGCATGTGCGGCCCCGGGAAGAGCACGGACGCGCCCACGCGCGCGTGCTCGGCCCTCAGATGGGCGTAGAGCGACTCGGTCATGGTGACGACGGCCGCCTTGGTGACCGCGTACACGGAGGCGGTGGGCAGCGGGGCGATGCCGCCGTCGCCGGACGAGGTGTTGACGACATGGCCCGGTTCGCCGCTCGCGAGCATGCGGGGGACGAAGGCCTGGATGCCGTGGAAGACGCCCCAGACGTTGACGGAGAAGGCCCATTTCCAGTCGTTCGGCTCGTGTTCCCACATGCGGCCCTCCGCGCCTGAGCCGACCCCCGCGTTGTTGCAGAGGACGTGGACGGCGCCGAAGGTGTCGTACGCGGCGTCCGCGAACGCCCGGACCGCGTCGGCGTCCGAGACGTCGACCGTCCGGGCGAGGACCTGCGCCCCGCTCTCCATCAGCTCGTCGGCGGCCTCCGCCAGCGCCGCCCGCTCGACGTCCCCGAGGACCACCGCCAGACCTTCGGCGGCGAACCGGCGGGCCAGGGCCAGTCCGATGCCGCTCGCCGCGCCGGTGACGACGGCGACCTGCCCCTCACGCAGCTCCATCAGACGCTCCCCTCGGGCGGGCCGTCGAGGATCTGCTGGGGGTCGTCGTACCGCTGGTGGACGTACGGCAGCAGGGCCCGCGCGTCGACGCGCTCGGCGACCGTGCCCTTCTGGTCGGTGGTCTTCTCGCCGATCGTGATCTCGACCAGCCGGCGGACCGGGAGGTCGGCGACCGGGTCGTACATCGACTCGCGCAGGACCACGTCACCGGTGACCCGCTCCAGCTTCCGCACCTTCTCGTTGCGGACGCAGTGGACGAGGACGGGATCGGCGTCGAAACCGGAACCCTCCACGCCGGGCAGGAACTTGAAGTAGAAGTCGGTCTTCTCGACCGGTTCCGGCAGCGGCAGCGGTCCGGAGACCGCGCCGCGGACCTCCACGAACGCGATGCCGTGCCGGGCGAGGGCCGCGCGCACGACGAGCCCGTCGCGCTCGACCGTGACCTCCCCCAGCTTCTTCGGCTCGCCGAAGACCTCGCGACCGCCGACGAGCGCCCGCTCGTGGGTCATCGGCATCACCAGCGGATACCAGCCCTCCCGGTCGCCGTGCGCGGCGGCGACCGCCACCGACCCGGCGCCCAGGGGATAGCCGGCCAGGTCGACCCGGCTGACCGTGGCGCGCACGAGGGGGCGCGCGGTGGGTTTCAGCGGGGGCGGCAGGACCGCCGCGACGACGTCCGGATCGGTCTCCCAGACGGCGACCACTCCGGTGGACCAGATGTCGGGGAGCCTGGCGCTCCGTGCGCGGGCCGCCGCCGCCTCGGCGTCGGTGCGCGCCCCGTACCGTACTCGTGCCATGACGTACCACCTTTCGGGACCGTCGGCCTGTAACACAGTTACACCGTGCGCCCCGAAGGGTAAAGGGGCGCGTACGCAGAGGAGTTGGGGGAACCGATGGCACGCTCCGCGCTGACCCGTGACGAAGTCCTGGACACCGCGGCCGCCCTGGTGCGCGAGCACGGCCCGGACGCCCTGACCATGCGCAGGCTGGCCGCCGAGCTCTCCACCGCGGTGACCTCGATCTACTGGCACGTCGGCAACCGCGAGTCCCTCCTCGACGCGCTCGTCGCCCGCACGGTCGCCGACCTCGGCACGATCCGCCCGCACGGTTCGACTCCGGCCGAGCGGATGGTGTCGGTCGCCCGCGCGCTGCGCCGGGCCCTGCGCGAGCGCCCGCATCTGGTGGCGATGGTCCACGAACGGGGTCTGACGGAACGCATGTTCCTGCCGGCCCAGCGCGCCCTGGTCCACGAGGCCCACGCGGCGGGGCTGCGCGGGGCGGCCGCCGCGCGGGCCGTCCGCGCGGTGCAGTTCCAGGTCGTCGGCTACGTCCTGGTCGAGCGCAACCGCGAACGCGCCCCGGTCCAGTCGCCCGCCGAGGAGGAGCTGTGGCACGGGGAGGACGCCGAGTCCGACGGGCCCCTCGCGCACGCCCTGGCCGCCCCGATCGACACCGAGCGCCTGTTCGCCGACTCCGTACGCGCCCTGGTCGACGGCCTCCTGGCGGGGGCCGCGGGGGACACCCGGGACGGAGTTGTCGGTAGCGGGCCGTATTCTCAGTGACCGTGCTTGACGACCGTACGACAGCAGCGACGTGGCCGGCCGCCTACCCGCAGGGGTACGCGGTCGTCGACGTGGAGACCACCGGACTCGCCCGCGACGACCGGATAGTCTCCGCTGCCGTCTACCGGCTGGACGCCCAGGGGAACGTCGAGGACCACTGGTACACGCTCGTGAACCCCGAGCGCGATCCGGGCCCGGTCTGGATCCACGGCCTGACCACCGACGTCCTGGAAGGCGCGCCGCTCTTCCCGGAGATCGCGGCGGAGTTCGCGGCCCGGCTCGACGGGCGGGTCCTCGTCGCGCACAACGCGATGTTCGACTGGCAGATGATCGCCCGGGAGTACGCGCGCGCCGAGTCGGCCGCTCCGGTGCGGCAGCGGCTCTGCACGATCGCGCTCGCCAAGGAGCTGTCGCTGCCGCTGCCCAACCACAAGCTGGAGTCGCTCGCCGCGCACTTCGGCGTCGTACAGCAGCGCGCGCACCACGCGCTCGACGACGCGCGGGTGCTCGCCGAGGCGTTCCGGCCGAGCCTGCACGCGGCGGCCGAGCGGGGCGTACGGCTGCCGCTCCTGGAGTGCCGGCCGCTGACCGAGTGGGTCTCGTCCCCGGAGCGGCCCCGGATCGGCCATCAGGCCACGGGCCCGACGGCGTACCGGATGAACAGCTGGCGTCCCTCGCGCAGGCGTCCGCCGTGCCCGTACCCCAACCCCGGTCGCTACGAGACGGACAAACCGCTCAAACAGGGCATGCGGGTGGCGTTCTCCGGAGACACCTCCGTCGACCGCGAGCTCCTGGAGGACCGCACCGTCGACGCCGGCCTCCATGTCGCCGGCAGCGTCTCCCGGCTGACCAGCCTGCTCGTCACCAACGACCCGGACGCCGCCACCTCCAAGACGCTCAAGGCCAGGTCCTTCGGCACACCGGTCGTCGACGAGGCCGCGTACACCCAGCTGCTGCGGGACGTGACCCCGGCAGACGGGTGACACCCCGGACCCCCCGGGCGTGCCGAGCTGCGCACGCCCGCCGGGAGCCCCACCCTGTGGCGCATGGCACGTTGTGAGGTCTGCGGAAACGATTACGGCATGTCCTTCGAAGTCCACGCGCAGGGCGTGGTCCATGTCTTCGATTGCTTCGCCTGCGCCATCCACCGCATGGCGCCCATCTGTGAGCACTGCCGGGTCCAGATCATCGGACAGGGCGTCGAGGTCGACGGCAGCTGGTACTGCGGCGGCCACTGCGCCCGCGCGGAGGGAAAGGTGGGCATCGTCGACAGGGTGTGAGGCCGGCGGGGGACGAGGAGCCTGAGGAAACGTTCCGGGACCCTGTCCCGGGCAAGCCGAACCCCCGCCGCGTGCACCCCATGGACCGAGTTGTACGGTCATGGGGTGTACCGCTTCCTGTTGTCCCGGCAGTGGGTGATCCTCACCCTCGTCGCCCTCGTCCTCATCCCGACGATGGTCGAGCTGGGCTTCTGGCAGTTCCACCGGCATGAACGCCGGGTCGCCCAGAACGCCCTGATCGCGGACAGCGTCGCGGCGAAGCCGGTCCCGGTCGAGGAGCTCACCTCCCCCGGCCACACCGTCCCGCGCTCCGACTACTGGCGGCCCGCCACGGCGACCGGCACCTTCGACACCGCCCACGAGGTGGTGGTCCGCCGCCGCACCAACTCCGACGACCGGGTCGGCGTCCACGTCCTGACTCCGCTACTCCTCAAGGACGGCCGGATCGTCCTGGTCAACCGCGGCTGGGTACCGGCCGCCGCCGACCAGCGCTCCTACCCGCCGGTCCCGCCCGCCCCCAAGGGCGAGGTCACGATCACCGGCCGGCTCAAGGCCGACGAGACGACCGGCGCCAGCGGCATCAGGGACCTGAAGGGTCTGCCGGACCGGCAGGTCATGCTGATCAACAGCGCGCAGCAGGCCCAGCTCATCGGCCGCGAGGTGCTCGGCGGCTACCTCGAACAGATCACGCCCGAGCCCGCCGGGGGCACCCTCGAACTGATCCCCGAGCCCGATCACGACTCGATCGGCGCCCACATGGCGTACGCCGTGCAGTGGTGGCTCTTCGCCGCCGGGGTTCCCGTCGGCTGGGTCATCCTGGTCCGCCGGGAGAGGCGCGACCGGGCGGCGGCGGCCGCCGCCGGCACCCCCGCGGCCCCGGAGCGGGACGCGGACGCGATCCAGACCACGGCGTCCCGTTGATTGACCGTCGCCTCTTCCGGGAACAGCCCAGAGCGTGACGCAACGTATCGACGACTACGCCCTGATCGGCGATCTCCAGACCGCCGCGCTCGTCGGCCGCGACGGGTCGGTCGACTGGCTGTGTCTGCCCCGCTTCGACTCGGCCGCCTGCTTCGCCTCGATCCTCGGCGACGAGAACAACGGCCACTGGCGGCTCGCCCCCAAGGGCGCCACGACCTGCTCCACGCGCCGGTACGCGGAGGACTCCCTCGTTCTCGAGACCTACTGGGAGACCCGTACCGGCACCGTGAAGGTCGTCGACTTCATGCCGCAGCGGGACAGAGCACCGGATCTGATGCGGATCGTGGAGGGCGTCAGCGGCAGCGTCGAGATGAGCTCCGTCCTGCGGCTCCGCTTCGACTACGGCTCGGTCGTGCCCTGGATGCGCCGCACCGACGGCCACCGGGTCGCGGTCGCCGGGCCCGACGCGGTCTGGCTGCGCAGCGAACCGCCCGTGAAGACGTGGGGCCAGCAGTTCTCCACCTGCTCCTCCTTCACCGTCGCCGCCGGCGAGAAGGTCGCCTTCGTCATGACCTGGCACCCCTCGCACGAGCCGCGCCCCGCACTCGTCGACCCCTACGAGGCCCTGGAGCACTCCCTCACCGACTGGCGTGAGTGGGCGGCACTCTGCACCTACCGGGGCCCGTACCGGAAGGCGGTGCTGCGCTCCCTGATCACCCTGAAGGCGCTCACCTACGCCCCGACCGGCGGGATCGTGGCCGCCCCCACCACCTCCCTGCCGGAGGAGCTCGGCGGCGTACGGAACTGGGACTACCGGGCCTGCTGGCTGCGCGACTCCTCCCTCACCCTCGGCGCGCTGCTCTCCGCCGGATACGTCGAGGAGGCCGCCGCCTGGCGGGACTGGCTCCTCCGCTCGGTCGCGGGCGACCCGGCCGACCTCCAGATCATGTACGGGCCCGCCGGGGAGCGCCGGCTCCCCGAGACCACCCTGCCGTGGCTGCGGGGGTACGCCGACTCGGCGCCGGTCCGGACCGGGAACGCGGCCGTGGACCAGTTCCAACTCGATGTGTACGGCGAGGTCATGGACTCGCTCTACCGCGCGCGTGAGGCCGGGATCCCGGCGCAGCGGCACGCCTGGAACCTCCAGCTGAGCCTGCTCGGCTTCCTGGAGTCGACCTGGCGCGAGCCCGACGAGGGCCTGTGGGAGGTGCGCGGGCCGCGCCGGCACTTCACCCACTCGAAGGTGATGGCCTGGGTGGCCGCCGACCGGGCGGTCCGCACCCTGGAGGCGGACCCGTCGCTGCCGGGGGACGCGGCCCGGTGGCGGGCCATGCGGGACGACATCCACGCGCAGGTGTGCGCCAGGTCGTACGACCCCGTCCGGAACACCTTCACCCAGTCGTACGGCTCGCTCGAACTGGACGCGGCGACCCTGCTCATCCCCCAGGTCGGGTTCCTGCCGCCGGACGACCCCCGGGTGGTGGGGACGGTGGAAGCGGTACAGCGGGAGTTGATGCACGAGGGCTGTCTGCGCCGGTACAGCACCGACTCGGGGGCGATCGACGGCCTGCCGGGCGGGGAGGGCACCTTCCTGGTCTGCTCGTTCTGGCTGGCGGACGCGCTGCTGCTGACCGGCAGGCGCGACGAGGCCCGCGAACTCTTCGAACGCCTGGTGACCCTGTGCAACGACGTCGGTCTCCTCGCGGAGGAGTACGACCCCGTGACGGGGCGCCAGCTGGGCAACTTCCCGCAGGCCTTCAGCCACATCGGCCTGGTGGGCACGGCCCTCGCGCTGGCCGGGGAGGATCCGGACCCGGCAGGATAGGTCCATGGATCTTGGACTGAGGGACCGTGTGTACGTGGTGACCGGGGCGACGCGGGGGCTCGGGCGGGCCTCCGCCGAGGCGCTGCTCGCCGAGGGCGCCAAGGTGCTGGTCACCGGGCGGGAGGAGAAGACCGTCGCCGAGGCGGTGGACGGCCTCGGGCCCGGCGCGGCCGGCATCGCCGCCGACAACGGCGACCCGGAGACCCCGGCGCGGCTCATCGCCGAGGCGCGGGCCCGCTTCGGCGGCTTCGACGGCATCCTGATCAGCGTGGGCGGTCCGGCGCCCGGCTTCGCCGCGGACAACACCGACGAGCAGTGGGCGGCCGCCTTCGACACCGTCTTCCTCGGGGCGGTACGGCTGGCCCGCGCGGCCGCCGCGAGCCTCACCGAGGGTGGGGTCATCGGCTTCGTCCTGTCCGCCTCGGTCCACGAGCCGATCGCGGGACTGACCATCTCCAACGGCCTTCGCCCGGGTCTCGCCGGCTTCGCGAAGTCCCTCGCCAACGACCTGGGGCCGCGCGGGGTGCGGGTGGTGGGGCTGCTGCCGAGCCGGATCGACACGGACCGGGTGCGGTCCCTCGACGCGCTCTCCGGCGACGCGGACGCGGCCCGCGCGGCCAACGAGGCCGCCATCCCGCTGCGCCGCTACGGCACCCCGGAGGAGTTCGGGCGGACGGCGGCCTTCGTGCTGTCCCCGGCCGCCTCGTACCTGACGGGGCTGATGCTTCCCGTGGACGGCGGGGCCCGCAGCGGCTTCTGAGGGCCCGTGCCCGGCCCCTTTCTACGGGCCCCCGCCCCGGCCCTCCGTCAGGTCACCCGCTTGGCCCGGTGCTTGACCGCCCGCAGCCGCGCCTCGGTGGGCAGGGCGGACAGGCCGGTGGACGTACGCGCGTGGGCGAGGGCCTGGGTGCTGAGGGCGGTCAGGGCGTCCCCCGGGGACGCGTACGGCTCCAGGAGCAGCGCGACCCGGGTGCGGGGGGCGTTCCGGCGTCCGGTGAGGGCGATCCGGGCCCGGGCCACGCCCTCCTGGGCGGCGGCGTCCGCCTCGATCACGCCTTCCAGGGCCCGGCCGCGCAGGACGGCCTCCTCGCCGTCGCCGCTGTCGACGGCGACCTCGGCGAGCCGGGCCCGCCGGAACTGGACGAGCAGCCACCACAGGGCGAGCAGGACGACGAGCCCGAGGACCGCGATGACCACCGGCCACCACCAGCCCTCGTCCCGCCAGCGCTGCCGGTCGGCGGTGGAGAGCAGCACGTCCGAGGGACCCGACCAGGGCCACCAGGACGGTACGGACAGGTCGAGGGCGGCGGCGAGGACTCCCCCGCCGAGGACGACGAGGAGCAGCCCGGCGAGGCCGAGCAGGACGCGGTTGACGCGCCGGAGGACCATCGTCACCGCGCTCACCCCTTCCTGGGCGGCCGGGCCACCCGTACGTTCAGCGCGGGTGGGTGGGCGAGGGCCAGTTCGTCGACGCCGGCGGCGAGGGCCGTCTCCAGGTCGGCGCGGACCTCGTCGAGCGCCCGGAAGTGCGAGACCGCCCGGACGGCCGCCTTGGAGCGGCCGACGCGCACCCGCACGGCCTGCACCCCGGAGACCTCCATGGCGCGGTCGCGCAGGGCGAGGGCTGCGGCCTCGCGGTCGAGTCCGGCCCGTACGTCGGTGTGGGCGCGGCGCATCGGGAGGACGGCCCGCAGGCCCGGCGTGGCCGCCAGGATCAGGAGCCAGAGGCCGAGGACGACCGCGAGCGCGGCCCCGCCGACGATCAGGGCGTCGTCGAGCGGCCTGGTCGCGAGGGCGTCGGCGAGTTCGCGCCGCCAGGCCATGGCGCTGCGGTCGGCTCGTACGGCCGCGACGTCGTACAGGAGGAGTCCCGCCCCGGCGAGTACCAGGGCCGCGACCACGGCGGCCGGGATCCGGCGTACGGCCCAGAAGCGCCGGGCGGGGGCGTCGGCAAGGACAGGGACGTCGTCGCGGTCCGAGTCCGGTGCGGGGGTGGGGGTCGGATCCGTTGCGGTCGTCATGACAGACGCTCCCTCCGCGTGGTCTGCCGGGTCAGCGTGGAGTGGAGGCGCTCCACATGGACGGAGACTTCGTGGACCTCCATGCCGACGAGCTCCTCCACGCGGGCGCGCACGCGGCCCCGGACGGCGCCGCACCTGCGGCCGACGTCCGAGGGGTAGTCGAGTTCGAGACTCACCGAGATGCGGGCGACGTCCCGGTGCACGACGACCGAGGCATGGGGGCGCGAGCCGTCGCCCGGGACGGCGTCAAGGGCTTCCCCGGCCGCCTGGGCGGCGATCTTCGCGACGACCCGGTCGGCGATCGTGGTCGCTCCCCGGCCCCGAACGGGGTCCGGGGCCGATTCCGCTGCCATCCGTCACCGCCGCCGGTCGCCACGTTCGCGACTCCGGAACAGGTCGCCGGGTTCGAGGTCGCCGTCGAGGAAGCGGCCCGCCACGAAACCGACCAATCCCAAGGCCGCGACCAGTACAAACGCCCCGAAGCCGCCGAAGTATCCGGCGAAGCCGAGCCCCATGCCTGCCAACAGGCCGACCACAGCCATAGTCATTCCTGACCCCTTCCTGAGGATCTTCCTGCCCCCTGTGCCCAGCCGTCAGCGGCTACTGGAGCCGCTGCTCCGACTCCTCCTCCTCGTCGGGCAGCTTCACGTCGCTGACCGCGATGTTGACCTCCACGACCTCGAGGCCCGTCATGCGCTCGACGGCCGTGATGACGTTCTCCCGGACGTCACCGGCGACGTCCGCGATGGAGACGCCGTAGACGACCACGATCTCCAGGTCGAGGGCGGTCTGTACCTCGCCGACCTCGGCCTTCACCCCTCGGGTGGCGTTCGACTTGGCGCCGCCGGTGCCGGGTACCCGGTCCCGGACCGCGCCGAAGGTGCGGGAGATCCCGCTGCCCATGGCGTGGACGCCGTCGACGTCCCGGGCGGCGAGGCCGGCGATCTTCTCGACGACTCCGTCGGCGATGGTGGTGCGGCCCCGGGAGGCCGGGTCGCCGCCGCCGCGCTTGGTGACCGAGGTGCGGCGCGATTCGTCACCGGAGCCGGCGCCGAAGTTACTGGTGTCCGTCATTACGTTTCGCCCCTTCTGGGTAAATTCGGGGTTCTTCGCCCACCGTAAGGGCGGTTACCCGGTTTCGCCCCAGGGATACGGCAGGCTGGGGCAATGACGACGAGTGACGGTTGGGCCGCAGCGGTACGGGACCGCCTCGCCCCGGGCAGGCTGTTGCCGCTCGGGACCGCGGCGGACGGCGCGTGGATCACGGAGCGGGCGGCGCGGGAGGTACTGGGCCGGGCCGCTTCGGCCGTACGGGGTGTGGTGCCGGGCGCCCTGCGGATCCGCCCGGATCGGGAGGCGGAGTCAGGGGAGGAGGAGGCCCTGCGGGTCTCGGCCTCGTTCGGCGCGGTGGCCGGGCACCCGCTGCCCGGACTCACCGAGGCGCTCCGGGCGGCTCTGCTCACGGCGGCCGAGGACGAACTCGGGCTCGTGACGGCGGCCGTGGACCTGCAGGTGACGGATCTCCTCGACACGGCGCCGCCGGAGGCGGCCCCTGCCACTCCCCCGCCCGGCGCGACCTCCCCGGCGACGGACGACCCGGTGGCCCTCGCGGCGCTCGGGGTGCCGGGCGTGGCGGCGATGACGGACGCGGTGGGCCCGCCGGTGCGCCGCGGCCCCGACGGGGTGCGGGTCGAACTGGCCGTGACGGCCGGCGCCCGCCCCCTGGACGTGGCCCGTGCCGTACGGACGGCCGTGACCGCGGCCGTCCCGGAGGCGGCCGCGGTCACGGTCGTGGTGTCGGAACTGCGCTGAGGGCAGGCGTCAGTCGCCGAGGCCCGCGAGGTCGCGCAGGCGGCGGGCCTGGGCGGCGCGCTCGGCGGTGCGCTGCTCCTCGTACGAGCGGCCGGCGACGCCCTGGAGGAGCGCCTTGGTCTCGATGACCGCGTCGCGCGGCGCCGCGAGCAGGGCGGCGCCGAGGTCCCGTACCGCCGCGTCGAGCTCGTCGACGGGGACGGACAGGTTGGCGAGACCGATGCGCTCGGCCTCCTCCGCGTGGACGAAGCGGCCGGTGGCACAGATCTCGAGCGCGCGGGCGTAGCCGACGAGCGAGACGAGCGGGTGCGTCCCGGTCAGGTCCGGGACGAGACCCAGGCTGGTCTCGCGCATGGCGAACTGCACGTCCTCGGCGACGACCCGCAGGTCGCACGCGAGGGCGAGCTGGAAGCCCGCGCCGATGGCATGCCCCTGGACGGCCGCGATCGACACGAGGTCGCCACGGCGCCACCAGGTGAACGCCTCCTGGTACTCGGCGATCACCGCGTCGAGGTTCTCGTCGGAACCGCGCGCGAGATCGAGGAAGGACGGCTCTCCGTCGAAGCCCTCGGGCGTGAACGCCTGCCGGTCGAGTCCGGCGGAGAAGGACTTGCCTTCGCCACGCAGGACGACAACCCGCACGCTGCCGGGCAACGACCGGCCGGCTTCTGTCAACGCCCGCCACAGAGCGGGAGACTGAGCGTTGCGCTTCGCCGGATTGGTCAGAGTCACCGTGGCAACGGCGTCCTCGACGGTGAGCCGTACACCGTCCTTGTCGAATACGAGCTCAGAGTCGTCGAGCGTAGTCATGGGGCGCCTCCGGTTCCGGTGCAGCACTGCATCCGATGCTAAGTGACTGCACAGTAACCACCTGGCCCGTCATGGGACCGACCGGGTGGCCACCGAGAGACCCGGTGGCCGGTCGAGCCGCCCCGATGTCAGGCCGAGGCTGTCTTCTTGCCCCGTGTCGCTCCGCCGCGTCCGCGCAGCGTGACTCCGGACTCGCTGAGCATCCGGTGGACGAATCCGTAGGAGCGGCCCGTTTCCTCGGCCAGCGCCCGGATGCTCGCACCGGAGTCGTACTTCTTCTTCAGGTCTGCCGCGAGCTTGTCGCGCGCGGCGCCGGTCACCCGGCTGCCCTTCTTCAGAGTCTCGGCCACCCGTGCCTCCTCATGGGAAGTGCGCTCTGGACTTCTCATGATCACCCCTCCCGTCCGTCCTGGCCACCCATTCGACAAGGTCCATGCCGCCGGGTTGGTGGATGAGTGCGGCGTCGTCACGACCGGAAGCTCACATTCCGGGGGGTCGGAAACACGCCTCCGCGCCGACCGGCACGGGAAGTGCCAGGTCAGCGATGCGGTGGGAACGCACGTACGGCGCGGGTCTGCCGGAAGGATTCGGCAGAGCACCGCGCCGGGAGGTACGAGACGCCCTCACTCAGATGAAGGATCACGCATGAGCCGAATGATCCAGCCCTGCATGATCACTCCGGGCCGCGAGGGGCCCTGAGGGGCCGCTTCCGGGTCAGGCGAGCGCGACGAGGTCCGCGTAGTCCGGGCCCCACAGGTCCTCGACACCGTCGGGGAGCAGGATGATCCGCTCCGGCTCCAGCGCGTCGACCGCGCCCTCGTCGTGGGTGACCAGGACGACGGCGCCCTTGTAGGTGCGCAGGGCCCCGAGGATCTCCTCGCGGCTCGCCGGGTCCAGGTTGTTGGTCGGCTCGTCGAGAAGCAGCACGTTCGCCGAGGAGACGACCAGGGTGGCCAGGGCCAGACGGGTCTTCTCGCCGCCGGAGAGGACCCCGGCCGGCTTGTCGACGTCGTCGCCGGAGAAGAGGAAGGAGCCGAGCGTCTTGCGGACCTGGACGAGGTCGAGGTCGGGCGCGGCCGAGCGCATGTTCTCCAGGACGCTGCGCTCGGGGTCGAGCGTCTCGTGCTCCTGGGCGTAGTAGCCGAGCTTGAGGCCGTGGCCCGGGGTGACCTCGCCGGTGTCCGGCTTCTCGGCGCCGGCGAGCAGCCGGAGCAGCGTGGTCTTGCCCGCGCCGTTGAGGCCGAGGATGACGACGCGCGAGCCCTTGTCGATCGCGAGATCCACATCGGTGAAGATTTCGAGCGAACCGTAGGACTTGGAGAGTCCCTCGGCCGTCAGGGGGGTCTTTCCGCAGGGCGCCGGGTCGGGGAAGCGGAGCTTGGCGACCTTGTCGGAGGCGCGCACCGCCTCCAGACCGGAGAGCAGTCGCTCGGCGCGCTTGGCCATGTTCTGCGCGGCGACCGTCTTGGTGGCCTTGGCGCGCATCTTGTCGGCCTGCGAGTTGAGGGCGGCGGCCTTCTTCTCGGCGTTCTGGCGCTCGCGCTTGCGGCGCTTCTCGTCGGCCTCGCGCTGCTGCTGGTAGAGCTTCCAGCCCATGTTGTAGACGTCGATCGTGGAGCGGTTGGCGTCCAGGTAGAAGACCTTGTTGACCACGGTCTCGACGAGGTCGACGTCGTGGGAGATCACGATGAAGCCGCCGCGGTAGGACTTCAGGTAGTCGCGCAGCCAGACGATGGAGTCGGCGTCGAGGTGGTTGGTGGGCTCGTCGAGGAGGAGCGTGTCGGCGTCCGAGAAGAGGATCCGGGCGAGCTCGACGCGGCGGCGCTGACCGCCGGAGAGGGTGTGCAGCGGCTGGCCGAGGACCCGGTCGGGCAGGCCGAGGGCTGCGGCGATGGTGGAGGCCTCGGCCTCGGCCGCGTACCCGCCCTTGGTCAGGAACTCGGTCTCCTGGCGCTCGTACTGCTTCATCGCCTTGTCGCGGGTGCCGCCGGAGCCGGTGGCGATGCGCTCCTCGTTCATCCGCATCTTCTTGAGGAGGACGTCGAGGCCGCGGGCGGAGAGGATGCGGTCGCGGGCCAGGACGTCGAGGTCGCCGGTGCGCGGGTCCTGCGGCAGGTAGCCGACCTCACCGGAGCGCGCGATGGCTCCGGCGGCGGGGACGCCCTCGCCCGCGAGGCACTTGGTGAGGGTGGTCTTGCCCGCTCCGTTGCGACCGACGAGGCCGATGCGGTCGCCCTTGGCGACGCGGAAGGAAGCGGACTCGATGAGGACACGGGCGCCGGCGCGCAGCTCGATGCCGGAAGCGGTGATCACGGACAGACTCCAGGGCGGTGGGAAACGGCGGAAGGACGAGTGGTGAAGGGCTTCGACGCCGCTAATGCACGGGGAGAATGGCCATACGGCCAGTCTAACGGGCCCCTGCAACTGCTTTTCGGCCATACGGGGTACGGAGGCACGATCGGAGCTTTCTCACATTCCCGCTGATGCTTCCCAAAAGGAGCGAACCGGGAGAGATGGTTCGATACTCGGCGCAGGGCGGCGGCCACTGCCGCGGCGGTGACGCGGAGGGCGGTGGACCGTGCAGTTCGACGACAACGCCGATCTGGACACCTCGGAGGTACGGGACGTCCGGAGCAGCCGCATCCCGGGCGGCAGGGCGACCGTCGGCGGCGGCATCGTCGGCTTCATCGCGCTGATCCTGGGCGTGCTCTTCGGGGTGGGGCCGGATCAGCTCGGGCTCTCCACGGGCGGCGACGAGCCGGCGGCCAGCTCCTCCTCGGCGGCCCAGGTGAACCAGGCATGCCGGAAGGGCTCGGACGCGAACACCCGCGAGGACTGCCGGATCGTCGCCGTCGTCAACAGCGTCCAGGACTTCTGGCGGAGCGAGTACGCGCGCCGGGGCGGCACCTACGGGAGCGCCGCCACCGTGATGTTCAGCCGGCGGGTCGGGACCGCGTGCGGCACCGCGACCTCGGCCGTGGGGCCCTTCTACTGCCCCGGCGACCGGCAGGTCTATCTGGACCTGGGCTTCTTCGAGGAGCTGCGGACCACGTTCGGGTCGAGCGGCGGGCCCTTCGCGCAGGCGTACGTGGTGGCGCACGAGTACGGCCACCACGTCCAGAACCTCATGGGGACCCTGAGCCGCGCCCAGGACGGGCGGACCGGCGCGGACTCCAACGCCGTGCGGGTCGAGCTCCAGGCCGACTGCTACGCGGGCGTGTGGGCCCGGCACGCGACCACCACGCCCGACGACAGGACCGGCCGGCCGCTGCTGACCACGCTCACGGACGCGGACATCCGGGACGGCCTGGACGCGGCGGCCGCGGTGGGCGACGACCGGATCCAGGAGAAATTCCAGGGCCGGGTGACACCCGAGAACTGGACGCACGGCTCGGCGGCGCAGCGGCAGCAGTGGTTCTACGAGGGCTACCGGACCGGCGACATGGCCCGGTGCAACACCTTCCGCTGAGTTGTCGGTGGAGACTGCCAGACTGAGACCCAGATCACATGCGGCTCCATCGAAGGGAAGTGATCGGGATGGCTGAGGCCCCCCACATCTGTCCGACGCTGACGTACGAGGACGCGAAGGCGGCGATCACCCTGCTCACCGAGGGCTTCGGCTTCGCCGCGACCGCCGTGTACGAGGGCGAGGACGGGCAGATCGCGCACGCCGAGCTGTCGTACGGGAACGGCATGGTGATGCTGGGCAGCAAGGGCACCGGCAGCGAGTTCGACAAGCTGATGACCGGCGCGGGCCCGGTGGGCGTCTTCGTGCACGTCGACGACGTGGACGAGCACCACGCGCGGGCGGTCGCCCACGGCGTCGAGATCGTGATGCCGCTCAAGGACCAGGAGTACGGCTCCCGGGACTACATGGCCCGGGACGCCGAGGGCAACATCTGGAGCTTCGGGACGTACACCCCCGGCGCCGCGGAGTAGCCCGCCGTCACGCTCCCCCGGTGTGGACCTGGAAGGCGGCCCGGCGGACCGCCTTGGCCAGGGCCGGGTCCGGGTGGGCGGCGGCGAGGGCGACCAGGACCTGGACGGTACGGGGATGACCCACCGCCCGGATCTCGTCGAGCAGCGCCGGGACCGTGCCCTGCACCGCCGAGTCGAGGTGCCGTACGAGGAGTTCGCTCTCGCCGTGGTCGGCGACGGCCGCCGCCGTGTCCACCCAGAGCCAGGTCGACTCCTCGCGGGTGAGGACCTCCTGGGCGTCGTCGGGGTCGGCGCCCTCGTACTCGGCCAGCCAGAGCAGCGCGTACGGCCGCAGGGAGGGCTCGGCGACGGTGGCCCGCACCTCGGCCTCCGCGGGGGCCCCGACGACCCGGAGCGCCTCGAAGGCGAGGCCGCGCAGCAGGGCGTCCTCGCCCCGGGCGACGGCGAGGAGTTCGCTCACGGCGCTGGAGAGGGTGCGGGCCGCGAGCCAGGCGCGGTACTCGGCGCGGGCCGGTCCCGGGGTGAGCCGGGCGCAGCCGCGGAGCATGTCCCCCGCGGACTGCTCGATGTTGCCCGCGGGGCTCTGCGCGGCGACGCAGATCTGCTCCAGCTTGACCCAGACCGCCCAGTTGCCGAGCGGGGTCAGGGTGGCGTGACGCCCCTCCGCGCCGGGGTCGAGGGTGAGCGCGCCGACGGCCGCCAGGCCTTCGAGCGCCCAGTCGAGGAGGGCGGGAAGCCCGTCGGTGCCGTTGTCCGCGCCGGGGGCGCCCGCCGTCTCGGTCGCCGGGTCGGCGGCCGGGACCTCGCAGCGCTCCTCGCGCAGCTCCTCGACGCGCTGGCCGAGCAGGTCGAGGAGGGCGGGGACGAGGACCGGGCCCTGGGAGAGCTGGAGCAGCGAGAGCACCTGCGGGACGGCTTCGACGACCTCGGCGACGGCGCTCGGCTCGACGTCCTCGGGGGCCGGGTGGACCAGCGACCAGGCGTCGAAGAGGGCGACCCAGCCGCGCAGGACGGCGGAGTCGTCGCGGTCCCAGGCGTGCAGCCGCCAGCCGGGGCGTGCGGTGTCGCCGTGGAGCTCGACGAGCCCGGCGAGGCGGGCCCGGTCCCAGCCGGCGCGGACCTGGCCGGGCGTCAGGTCCAGTGCGGCCGCGGCCCGTTCCTGGGCGGTGACGGGCCCGTGGCCGGTGCCGGCGGCCGCTTCGGCGCCGCGCTCGACGGCGGCCCAGCGGGCGATCCGTACGGCGTCGGCGAGGACGTGCCGGGCCTGGCGGGCGAGTTCCGCGCGGGGCGGAGTGCCCTCGGGCGGCCGCGGCGCCGGCCGGGTGCGCCGGGTCGTCACGGCCCGTCGGGCGGTGGCGAGCGCCCGTGGGCGGACGAGTCGGAGTCTGGAGTTGCGCGCCAATGGTTCATCGGGCTTTCGAGACGTCACGGGAGCAGTCTTCCCGCTGACGGCCCGAAAGCCCAATCGGAATCGGCCGGGCCGCCGGAAGGGGCCCGGGGGCGGGGCCCGGGCGGGGGTTCCGGAAGCGGGCGCGGAGGCGGCGCGGACGAGGTGGCGCGAAGGTTCTAGAGGAGCGGGGTGAGGAAGCGGCGCAGGGACTCCTCGTAGCGGACGGGGTTCGCGTTCCACATGGCCGCGTGCGGGGCCTGCCGCACCGTCTGCAGGGAGACCAGATCGGGTCGGCGGGCCGCGAGTTCGACGGACGGCTCCCAGGGGGCGATGGTGTCGTCGGGGCCGTGCAGGAGGAGGACCGGGACGCGCAGGGCGTCGGGTGCGGAGGCGGCCCTGAGCAGGTCGCCGTGCGGTCCCGTCCTGCCCTGGGCGGCGCGGACGGCGAGCGGGAGCAGCGGGGCCGGGACGTGCCGGGCCGCGGCGAGGTTGCGGATGGTGGCCTCCCAGTCCAGGACCGGGGAGTCGAGGACGAGGCCGGCGATCCGGTCGCGCACCCCCGACTCGGCGGCGGCGCGCAGGGCCATGGAGGCCCCGGTCCCCCAGCCGTGCAGGACGACGGTGGCCGCGCCCCGGCGGATCGCGTACCGGATGGCGGCGTCGACGTCGCGCCACTCGGAGTCGCCGAGCCGGGCCAGGCCGTCCGGGGCCGCGGGTGCTCCTTCGTCGCCGCGGTAGGCGGGGACGAGGACGGGGATCCTGCGGCGTGCGTAGAAGGGGACGACGTTCAGCGGGTGCTCGCGGGTGGTGCCGAGGCCGTGCAGGGCGATCACCCAGGTGGGGCGGGGTCCCGCCACCAGCCACGCGGGCAGGGGGCCGAGCTCGCCGGGGATCTCGACGTCCTCGTGGGCGAGCCCGAGGGCGCCGAGCGGTGTGCCGCGGTGCAGCTGGGGGGTGAACCGGACGCGGGCGCCGGGGCCGAGCGCCCCGAGTTCGACCCGTTCCAGACGCCGGACGACGGTGTCGGCGGTGTGCGGGACCCGGTCGAGGACGGGGCCGACGACGGCGTGCAGGTCGTGGCCCTCGAGTCCGTACGTACCGGGGCGCAGCGAGGCGAGGCTGCGGGTGAGGGTGATCCGTTCGGCGCCGGTGGCGTGCACGGTGAGTCGTGGGTCCCCGGGCAGGGGTGGTCCGGACGGCGCCTTGAGGGCGACGTCGCTGGCGTACCGGCCGGCCGCGACCGCGGCCGCGCCGACACCGAGCAGGGTGGTGACGGCCGCTGCCGTCGCTGTAGCCGGGCGCACGCTCCCAGTGTCGGCAGGGTGGGGGCGGCCTGCCACCGGGCGGACCCGGCCGGGGGCGGGCATGGGCTTCTTCCGGCCATTCCGGGAAGGACGCGAGGGCCCGCCACGGAGGCGTCCGGCGGATCTGACCACCCTCCCCGGGCCACTCCGGCGAGTGACGTGGGTCTCCTCCGCGGGGTCGCCCGGTCGGGTGGTGCGGTCCAGGGAGCGGAACCGGGTGGCCGGGGAGGAACCGGGGCAGGTCGTACGTGCCCCGTGAAGACCGGGATTACCCGGGGTTGCGGGGTGACCGCATCGTGGACAGCTCACCCGCCGGAACCGTAAACGGAATCCCTTGGCACCGGATTGGGTCACCACAGCGCCCGACCCAGTTCACCTTCCGTTCACTCAGGTTGCCTACGTTCGGCTAGCCACTGACGTCAAACGATTGCCTGGGTAAATGGAACACATCACGCTGCTGCTCGCCATTGTGGTCGTGACAGCTCTCGTGTTCGATTTCACGAACGGTTTCCACGACACCGCCAACGCGATGGCCACGACCATCTCGACCGGTGCCCTCAAACCGAAGACGGCGGTGGCCATGTCCGCCGTGCTGAACCTCGTCGGCGCGTTCCTGTCCGTGGAGGTCGCCAAGACGATCTCCGGCGGGATCATCAACGAAGAGGGCATTCGCACAGAAGTGATCTTCGCGGCGCTCGTGGGCGCCATCCTGTGGAACCTGCTGACCTGGCTCCTGGGCCTGCCGTCCAGCTCGTCCCACGCCCTCTTCGGCGGCCTCATCGGCGCCGCGGTCATGTCGGCCGGCTGGTCCGCGGTCAACGGCCCGACCATCGTCACCAAGGTCCTCATCCCCGCGATCGCCGCGCCGCTCGTCGCCGGTCTCGCCGCGATGCTGGCCACGAGGCTGACGTACAAGATCGGTGCGAAGACCGACGCGAAGCACACCGCCAAGGGCTACCGGGTCGGCCAGATCGCCTCCGCCGGTCTCGTCTCCCTCGCCCACGGCACCAACGACGCCCAGAAGACGATGGGCATCATCACCCTGGCGCTCGTCACCCAGGGCGTCGTCGCGCCTGGCTCGAACCCGCCCCTCTGGGTCATCGTCGCCGCCGGTGTCGCGATCGCCCTCGGCACCTACCTCGGCGGCTGGCGCATCATCCGCACCATGGGCAAGGGCCTCACCGACCTCCAGCCGCAGCAGGGCTTCGCCGCCCAGACCAGCGCCGCGACGGTCATCCTGGCCTCCTCGCACCTCGGCTTCTCCCTCTCCACCACCCAGTCCTGCTCGGGTGCCGTGATGGGCGCGGGTCTCGGCCGCAAGGGCGGTGTCGTCCGCTGGTCGACCGCGACCCGGATGTTCGTCGCCTGGGGTCTGACCCTGCCCGCCGCGGGCCTGGTCGGCGCCGGTGCCGAGTTCCTCACCAAGCAGGGCCCCTGGGGCATCGCCGCCGTCGCGGTCCTCCTGGTCGGCGGTTCGGCCGTCATCTGGTCGCTGTCCCGCCGCAAGCCGGTCGACCACCACAACGTCACCGCCGACGACCTCGACGCCGAGCCCGCGGGTGTGGTGACCACCGCCATGGCGGCCGTCACCCCGCCGCCCACGGCCGGTTCCGTCGCCGCCGTCGCGGACGAGGACCTCAAGACCACCATCCCCGCGCCGGTTCCCACCGACCCGGCCGCCCCCCAGGCCCCCGCCGCAGCGGTGTAAGGAACGAACGACATGAAGATCGACTGGGCAGCCCTCGGCTCCGTCTTCGGAGTCAGCCTCGTGGCGACCGTCGCCCTGGTGGGCCTCTTCACCCTCGGCATCATCGGCCTCTCCAAGCAGGAGCAGGCCGCCGCGCAGGGAGGCTCCGCCACCCTGGCCCGCACCGGTGCCTACGCCTGCTTCGCCCTGTGCCTCGCGGCCGTGGCGTACGGCATCTACCTGATCGTCGTCTGACGGTCCCGCAGTCCCCCGGCCGGGCGGTCCGCACCTTCGGGTACGGGCCGCCCGGCCGTCGTGTTTGTGGTGCTTCGCACAGTGACGCGGTGCAGGTCAAGGGTGAGTTGACGGCTGTTCCCGGGCGTGGTGGACTGCCGAGGCCATTACGGCGGCAGTAGAGGAAGTCCGGTGCGAATCCGGCGCGGTCCCGCCACTGTGACCGGATCCGAAGGGTCCGGGAGTCAGGAACTCTCGCCGCCGGTCACGTCGATCCAGGGCGCGGACCCTGAGTGAGGACATGCGCCATGCCCGGCCGCGGCCGCAGACCGTTCCGACCTTTCCGATCCCCCGGTGACTTCGCGTTCGGCGCGGCCGCCGGTCTCGCCGTCGACCTGCTCGTCGGAGACCCCCGCCGCGGACATCCCGTCGCCGCCTTCGGCCGGGCGGCCGCCGCGGTCGAGCGGCGCCTCCACCACGATCATCGCGGCTGGGGCGCCCTGCACACCGCCGTCTGCGCCGGCTCCACCGCCGCCCTCGGCGCGTTCGCCGCACGGGCCGTACGGAACCGGCCGGCCGCCTCCGTGGCGCTGACCGCCGTCTCCGTCTGGGCCGTCGTCGGCGGTACGACCCTGGGCCGGGAGGCCCGCGCGATCGGCGGGGCGCTCGCCGCCGGCGACCTCGACGTGGCCAGGGAACGGCTGCCGCACCTGTGCGGGCGCGACCCGCAGTCCCTCGACGGGCCCGCGATGGCCCGCGCGGTCGTCGAATCGGTCGCCGAGAACACCTCCGACGCCGTCGTCGGCGCCCTCTTCTGGGGCGCGGTCGCGGGCGTGCCCGGCCTGCTCGGCTTCCGGGCCGTCAACACCCTGGACGCGATGGTCGGCCACAAGTCGCCCCGCCACCGCCGCTTCGGCTGGGCCTCGGCCCGGCTCGACGACGTGGCCGGCTGGCCCGGGGCCCGGCTGACGGCCGCGCTCGCGACGGTGGCGGGCGGCGATGCGCGCGGGGCCGTACGGGCCTGGCGGGCGGACGCGGCGAAGCACCCGAGCCCCAACGCCGGCCCGGTGGAGGCGGCCTTCGCGGGGGCGCTCGGCGTACGGCTCGGGGGGACGCTCTCGTACGACGGGCGGGTCGAACACCGGCCGGTGCTCAACGGGGAGGGGCGGCCCGTCGAGGTCGCCGACATCGACCGGGCGGTGCGGTTGTCCCGCCGGGTCACCGGACTGACCCTGGCCGCCTGCGTGGGCGGCCGGTTGCTCGTGAGCGCGTGGAAGCGGAGGAACGCATGAGGGGTGGGGGGCTGCTCGTCGCCGGGACCACGTCCGACGCCGGCAAGAGCGTCGTGACGGCCGGCATCTGCCGCTGGCTGGTCCGCAAGGGCCTGAAGGTGGCGCCGTTCAAGGGACAGAACATGTCCCTCAACTCCTTCGTGACGAGGGAGGGCGCGGAGATCGGCCGTGCGCAGGCCATGCAGGCGCAGGCCGCGCGTGTCGAGCCGACCGCGCTCATGAATCCGGTGCTGCTCAAGCCGGGCAGCGACCGTTCCAGCCAGGTCGTCCTGATGGGGAAGCCGGTCGGTGAGCTGAGCGCCCGCGGCTACCACGGGGGGCGGCAGAAGGAACTGTTCGAGCCGGTTCTCGCGTGCTTGGAGGAGCTGCGGAGCACGTACGACGCGGTGATCTGCGAGGGCGCGGGCAGCCCGGCCGAGATCAACCTGCGGCGCACCGACATCGTGAACATGGGTATCGCGCGGGCCGCGCAGCTGCCCGTGGTCGTGGTCGGGGACATCGACCGGGGCGGGGTGTTCGCCCAGTTCTTCGGCACGACGGCGCTGCTCTCGCCCGAGGACCAGGCGCTGGTCGCGGGATATCTGGTGAACAAGTTCCGGGGTGATGTGACCCTGCTCGAACCCGGGCTCGACATGCTGCACGGACTTACCGGGCGCCGGACCTTCGGCGTCCTGCCGTACGCGCACGGGCTCGGCATCGACGAGGAGGACGGGCTGCGGGTCTCGCTGCGCGGGACGGTCCGCGAGTCGGTCGTGGCGCCGCCGGTCGGCGCGGACGTCCTGCGGGTCGCCGTCTGCGCCGTACCGCTGATGTCCAACTTCACGGACGTCGACGCGCTGGCGGCCGAGCCGGGTGTGGTCGTGCGGTTCGTCGACCGGCCCGAGGAGCTCGTCGACGCGGATCTCGTCGTCGTGCCCGGCACACGCGGGACGGTGGCGGCGCTGGCGTGGCTGCGGGAGCGGGGCCTGGCGGACGAGCTGGCCCGGCGCGCGGCCGAGGGGCGGCCGGTGCTCGGCGTCTGCGGCGGCTTCCAGGTGCTCGGCGAGCACATCGAGGACGAGGTCGAGTCGCGGGCGGGCGCCGTCGACGGGCTCGGGCTGCTGCCCGTACGGGTCCGGTTCGCGCGCGAGAAGACCCTGGCGCGGCCGGTCGGTGAGGCGCTCGGGGAGCGGGTGGAGGGGTACGAGATCCACCACGGGGTCGCCTCGGTCGAGGGTGGGGAGCCGTTCCTCGACGGGTGCCGGGTCGGCGCGGTCTGGGGCACGCACTGGCACGGCTCGCTGGAGAGCGACGGGTTCCGGCGGGCGTTCCTGCGGGAGGTCGCGGCGGCGTCCGGGCGGCGGTTCGTGCCCGCGCCGGACACGTCGTTCGGCGCGCTGCGGGAGGAGCAGCTGGACCGGCTCGGGGACCTGATCGAGGAGCACGCGGACACGGACGCGCTGCTGCGGCTGATCGAGGAGGGGGCCCCGACGGGGCTGCCGTTCGTGCCGCCGGGGGCGCCGTGAGCGCGGGCGCGCTCGGTGCGGGCCGAGGTCGGTGCCCGGGCGCGGGCCGGCGGGAGTGCGCCCGGCCTGCGGCCGGGCCGGGGTTCCCACCCGCACCACCCGTGCGGCAGGACGAGAACAGTGCGGGTGGCCCCTGTGGTCGGTCTCTCGCCGTCGGCGGCCGCAGGCCGTCGTCCGCACATCAGCGATCCGAAGGAGTGACCCACCGATGAGCACCCGGTTTCCGTTCACCGCCGTTGTCGGCATGGACGATCTGCGGCTTGCCCTGCTGCTGAACGCGGTGAGCCCTGCCGTGGGCGGTGTGCTCGTGCGGGGGGAGAAGGGGACCGCCAAGTCCACCGCCGTCCGGGCGCTCGCCGATCTGCTGCCGGCCGTGCCGGTGGTGGCCGACTGCCGGTTCAGCTGTGATCCCGCCTCGCCCGACGCCGGCTGCCCCGACGGGCCGCACTCCGACGCGCCCTCGGCCGAACGGGCCGCGCGGATGGTCGAGCTGCCCGTCGGGGCCTCCGAGGACCGGCTCGTCGGCGCGCTCGACATCGAACGGGCGCTCGCCGAGGGCGTGAAGGCCTTCGAGCCCGGGCTCCTCGCCGACGCGCACCGCGGCATCCTGTACGTCGACGAGGTCAACCTGCTCCACGACCACCTCATCGACCTCCTGCTCGACGCCGCCGCCATGGGCTCCTCGTACGTCGAGCGTGAGGGTGTCTCCGTACGGCATGCCGCCCGCTTCCTGCTCGTCGGGACCATGAACCCCGAAGAGGGCGAGCTGCGGCCGCAGTTGCTCGACCGGTTCGGGCTCACCGTGGAGGTCGCCGCCTCGCGCGAGCCCGAGCAGCGCGTCGAGGTCGTCCGCCGACGGCTCGCCTTCGAGGACGACCCGGCCGCGTTCGCCGCGCGCTGGGCGGGCGAGGAGGCCGAGCTGCGCGGCCGGATCGCCACCGCCCGCGCCCTGCTGCCGCAGGTGACGCTCGGGGACGCCGTCCTGCTCCAGATCGCCGCGACCTGCGCCGCGTTCGAGGTGGACGGCATGCGCGCCGACATCGTCATGGCCCGCACCGCGACCGCGCTCGCCGCGTGGGCGGGACGCACCGACGTCACCTCCGACGACGTACGGCAGGCCGCGCTGCTCGCCCTCCCGCACCGCCGGCGACGCTCGCCCTTCGACGCGCCGGGCCTCGACGAGGAGAAGCTCGACGAGACCCTGGAGCAGTTCAAGGGCGATGGCGACGAGCCCGAGCCCGAGCCGGATGGGCCTGGGGATGGGGGGCCTGACGGTGGCGGTGGCGGGGTTCCGCCGCAGGGTGACGGGCCTGACGGGCCCGCGCCCGAGTCCGCCGAGGCGCCGGAGAACGCCCCCACGCCGGAGAACGCCCCCGCCCCGCAGCCCTCCGGCGCCGGTGAGCGCGCCGCCGTCCAGGCCTCCGAACCCTTCCGTACGAAGGTCCTGAGCGTGCCCGGTCTCGGCGAGGGCGCGGCCGGGCGCCGCTCCCGGGCCCGTACCGAACACGGCCGTACCACCGGATCCGTACGCCCCCGGGGCGCGCTGACCAAGCTGCACCTGGCCGCGACCGTGCAGGCCGCCGCCCCGCACCAGAAGGCGCGCGGCCGGACCGGTCCCGGGCTCGTGGTCCGGCGGGACGACCTGCGGCAGGCGACCCGGGAGGGGCGGGAGGGGAACCTGGTGCTGTTCGCCGTGGACGCCTCCGGTTCGATGGCGGCCCGGCAGCGGATGAGTGCCGTCAAGGGCGCCGTCCTCTCCCTGCTGCTCGACGCCTACCAGCGGCGCGACAAGGTCGGTCTGATCACCTTCCGGGGCCGTGACGCCGAGGTCGCGCTGCCCCCCACCTCGTCCGTCGACGCGGCCGCCGCCCGCCTGGAGAAGCTCCCGACCGGAGGTCGTACCCCCCTCTCGGCCGGGCTCCTCAAGGCCCATGACGTCCTTCGGGTCGAACGGCTCAGGGACCCCTCGCGCCGCCCGCTGCTCGTCGTCGTGACCGACGGGCGGGCCACCGGCGGCGGCGCCGACCCGGTCGCTCTCGCGGCCCGCGCGGCGCGGCTGCACGCCTCCGAGGGCACGGCGGCCGTCGTCGTGGACTGCGAGACCGGACCGGTACGCCTCGGGCTCGCCGGGGAACTCGCACGCGAACTCGGCGGCACCGCCGTCACCTTGGACGAGCTGCGCGCCGACTCGATCGCCGGCCTCGTCAGAGACGTCCAGGGACACCACAAGACCACTGCCAGGAGGGCCGCTTAATGCCGCAGGGACAGCCGACCGCCGTACCCGACGACGGTCTCACCACCCGCCAGCGCCGCAACCGCGCACTGGTGATGGTGCACACGGGCGTCGGCAAGGGGAAGTCGACCGCCGCGTTCGGCATGGCGCTGCGCGCCTGGAACCAGGGCTGGCCGATCGGGGTGTTCCAGTTCGTCAAGTCCGCCAAGTGGAAGGTCGGCGAGGAGAACGCCCTCAAGGCGCTCGGCGAGACCGGCAAGGGCGGCACCGTCACCTGGAACAAGATGGGTGAGGGCTGGTCCTGGATCCAGCGCGAGGTCGCCGAGGGCGATCAGTCGCACGAGGAGAAGGCCCGCGAGGGCTGGGAGCAGGTCAAGCGGGACCTCGCCGAGGAGCGGTACAAGTTCTACGTCCTCGACGAGTTCGCGTACCTCCTCCACTGGGGCTGGATCGACGTCAAGGAGGTCGTGGAGGTGCTCCGCGACCGTCCCGGGCACCAGCACGTCGTCATCACCGGCCGCAACGCGCCGCAGGAGCTCGTCGACTTCGCGGACCTCGTCACCGACATGTCCAAGGTCAAGCACCCGATGGACGCCGGTCAGAAGGGCCAGCGGGGCATCGAGTGGTAGCACGTCTCGTCATCGCCGCGCCGTCGTCGGGCGCGGGCAAGACCACGGTCGCGACCGGCCTGATGGCCGCGTTCGCCGGCCGTGGGCTCGCCGTCTCCCCGCACAAGGTCGGCCCGGACTACATCGACCCCGGCTACCACGCCCTGGCGACCGGCCGGCCGGGCCGCAACCTCGACGCGTACATGTGCGGTACGGGGCTGGTCGCGCCGCTCTTCGAGCACGGGGCGCGCGGCTGTGACCTGGCCGTGGTCGAGGGCGTGATGGGCCTGTACGACGGGGCCGCCGACCAGGGCGAACTGGCCTCCACCGCGCAGGTGTCGAAGCTCCTCAAGGCGCCGGTGGTGCTCGTCGTCGACGCGTCGTCGCAGTCGCGGTCGGTGGCGGCGCTCGTGCACGGGTTCGCGTCCTGGGACCCGGAGGTGCGGATCGGGGGCGTGATCCTCAACAAGGTCGCGACCGATCGGCACGAGCATCTGCTGCGGGAGGCGCTCGGGGAGTCGGGGGTGCCGGTGCTCGGGGTGTTGCGGCGGGCGCCGGCCGTTGCGACGCCTTCGCGGCATCTTGGGCTTGTGCCGGTGGCCGAGCGGCAGGCTGCGGCGGTGTCCGCGGTGGCGGCGCAGGCGGAGCAGGTTCTTGCCGGGTGCGACATGGAGGCGCTGCTGGCACTTGCTCGGTCGGCGCCGGAACTGCGCGCCGAGCCGTGGGTGCCTGAGGTGGTGGGGCGGCTGCACGCCGGTGGTTCCGGTGTGCCCACCCGTTCCGCCCCGGCGGAACGCATGCCCACACCGGTGATCGCCGTCGCCGGCGGCGCCGCCTTCACGTTCTCGTACGCCGAGCACACGGAGCTGTTGCGGGCTGCGGGTGCCGAGGTCGTCACCTTTGATCCGTTGCGGGACGAGGCGCTTCCCGAGGGGACGAGTGGGCTCGTCATAGGGGGTGGGTTTCCCGAGATGTACGGGGCCGAGCTGTCCGCCAACGAGCCGCTGCGGAAGGCCGTCGCCGAGCTCGCCGCCTCCGGGGCGCCGATCGCCGCCGAGTGCGCCGGGCTGCTGTACCTGGCGCGGTCGCTCGACGGCACGCCCATGTGCGGGGTGCTCGACGCGGACGCGCGGATGTCCTCGCGCCTCACGCTCGGGTACCGGGACGCCGTCGCCGTCAGCGACAGCGTGCTCGCCCCCGCCGGGGCGCGGATGCGGGGGCACGAGTTCCACCGCACGGTGATCGAGCCGGGCTCCGGGGCGCAGGCCGCCTGGGGGCTGCGGCAGCCGGAGCGGCGCGTGGAGGGCTTCGTACAGGGGGGTGTGCACGCCAGTTACGTCCACACGCACTGGGCGGGCGCCCCCGAGGTGGCCGCGCGGTTCGTCGAGCAGTGCGTCGAGCGGTCCGCGGGCGGTCCGGTCGCATGAGGTCAGCCGCCGGAGACGCCCACCACGAGCCAGATGAAGGCCACGCCCGCCACCGTGCACAGCACGGTGGAACGGGCGGGGTGTTCGTGGTGGGCCTCCGGCAGGATCTCGGCGGCCGCCAGATAGAGCAGGGCGCCGCCGAAGAAGCCGAGATAGCTGCCGAGAAGTTCCTCCGGAAGGGTGAACAGCAGGGTGGAGGCGGCGCCGACGATCGGGGCGAGGGCGTCCGCGACGAGCATCCCGACGGCCCTGCGGCGCGCGTTCCCGTAAAGGCTCGTGATCGTGTACGTGTTGAAGCCGTCGGCGAAGTCGTGGGTGATGACGGCGACGGCGACGGTGGCGCCCATGCCGCCGCCGACCTGGAAGGCGGCGCCCAGGGCGATGCCGTCCATGAGACTGTGTCCGACCATCGCCGCGGCCGCGGTGAGACCGACCTGCGGGACCCTCTCGTCGGCCCCGACCCCGTGCGCCGCACGGCGGACGGCGAGCAGGCGCTCCACGACGTGGGCGAAGAGGAAGCCGCCGACGAAGAGCAACAGGGCCTCGGGGACGCCGAAGACCGCGGCGCCCGCGGCCTCCAGCGCCTCCGGCAGCAGGTCGAGTCCGACGACGCCGAGCATGAGTCCGCCGGCGAGACCGAGGACGAGGTGGCGCCGGTCGGTGACGCGCCCCGCGACCCAGCCGCCGAAGAGCGTCATGAGGAACGCGCCGAGCGCGACGACCACAGCCATGGGGCTTTGGTACCGGATCGGGGGGCGTCCGCGCACCTCGGTGTCGGGGCCCGGCCGGGTGCCCCGGTGGACGAGGTGCTCGCCCTGGTCGACGCGGTCCTGCGGGAGGCGGGGCTGAGGCGCGCGGACGTCCGGTCGCTCGCCACGCTCGACGCGCGGGCGGCGGAACCGGGCCTGGCGGGGGCGGCGGCGCTTCTCGGCGTTCCCGTACGGGGGTTCGCGGCCGAGGAGCTGGCGGCCGTGTCCGTACCGCATCCGTCGGCGCTGCCGCTGGCGGCGACGGGCACGGCGTCGGTGGCGGAGGCGGCGGCGCTCCTTGCAGCGTCGGCGGCGGAGAGCGACGGGGGCACGCGGGCGCGTGGGGGTGGCGGGGGCGGGCCCGGCGGCGGGGCCGTGGGCGGGGCGGTCGTCAGGGCCGGCGGCGGGGGCACCCGCAGAATCGTCGGCGGGGCCGTCCTGCTCGTGCCGAAGCGGAAATCCCGGCGCGTAACGTGCGCCCTCGCCGCTTCCGTCCCGTTTCGTCCGAACGAAGACGCCTCAGGCGTACGGTTGTTGCCCCTGGCGCACGGGTACATCGCAGGCGAGCCTGGCTCACCCCCCACCATCCCCACCCCCCACACGACGGCGGCCATGGACATGCATACGCATACCGACGCCCACGACCTGCGCCACCACGGTGACGCCGAGGTCCGGGACGACAAACTCATCGATCTGGCGGTCAACGTCCGGACGAACACCCCACCGGACTGGCTGCGGGAGCGCATCGCCGACTCCCTGACCGGACTCGCCGCCTATCCCGACGGCCGGGCCGCGCGGGCGGCGGTCGCCGAGCGGCACGACCTGCCGTCGAACCGGGTGCTGCTCACGGCCGGCGCGGCGGAGGCCTTCGTGCTGCTCGCCCGGGCGCTGCCGGTGCGGCGGCCCGTGGTGGTGCATCCGCAGTTCACCGAGCCGGAGGCGGCGCTGCGGGACGTCGGTCACGACGTGGGGCGGGTGCTGCTGCGCGAGGAGGACGGTTTCCGGCTGGATCCGGCGGCGGTCCCCGAGGACGCGGATCTGGTGGTGGTCGGGAACCCCACGAACCCGACGTCCGTGCTGCACCCCGCCGCCTCGATCACCGCGCTCGCCCGCCCTGGCCGGATCCTGGTGGTGGACGAGGCCTTCATGGACGCGGTGCCGGGCGAGCGCGAGTCGCTGGCCGGGCGGACCGACGTGCCGGGCCTCGTGGTGCTGCGCAGCCTCACCAAGACGTGGGGGCTCGCGGGGCTGCGGATCGGGTACGTACTGGCCGAACCGGACACGGTCGCGGCCCTGGAGCGGGCCCAGCCGCTGTGGCCGGTGTCGACGCCGGCCCTGGTGGCGGCGGAGGCGTGCATGTCGCGGGGGGCGCTCGCGGAGGCCGAGCACGCGGCGCACCGGATCGGGGTGGAGCGGGCCCATCTGCTGGCGGGGCTCGCGGAGTTCGACGAGGTGCGGACGGTGGCGGGGTCGGAGGGCTCCTTCGTGCTGATCCGTATCGACGGGGCGGACGCGGTCCGGGAGCGGCTGCGGTCGCTGGGGTTCGCGGTCCGCCGGGGCGACACGTTCCCGGGGCTCGACCGGAACTGGCTGCGGCTCGCGGTGCGGGACCGGGTGACGACGAACCGCTTCCTCCAGGCCCTCGACCAGGCTCTGTTGATCGGCGGATAACCGCGGACAGCGGGCAGGTGCGGGGAGGGCGACGTCGTCACCGTCGCCCTCCCCGCAGCCGTCCCGCGCCCCCCGGCGCCGTCCCCTTTCGGCCGTCCCCCCTCGGGCCGGTCAGCCCCGGGCCGTCCCTCCTCGGACCGTCATCCCGGGCCGTCAGCCTCGGGAGCGGGCGCGCGAGCGGGTCAGTGCGAGGGCGCCGCCGCCGGCCACGACGAGGGCGAGCGCTCCGGCCGCGATGTACGGGGTGGTGGAGCTGCCGCCGGTCTCGGCGAGGTTCTCGGTGGGCGTGGTGCCGCCGTTGTTGGTCTTGATGCCGCCGGCGTCGCTCGGCCTGGCCGAGGGCTGCTGCGTGGGCTGCTCGGAGGGCCGCTCGCTGGGCTTCTGGGTGGGCCGCTCGGTTGGCTTCTCGGTGGGCTTCTGCGTGGGCTTCTCGGTCGGGGCCGTGCCCTTCGGCGTCTCGCAGGTCGCCTCGGCCAGCGTCACGGTGCCGTTGACCTCGGCCACGCCGAGCTTCAGCGGGTCGACCTCCACCTTGAGTTCGAGGGCCGTCGCCGCGGCCGTACGGGAGGTCGTGGAGTTACGGGAGAGGTCCAGGGTGACCTGGCCGATGCCGGGCACGGTGACCTGGGTCCGGCCGCCGGTGGACAGGGTGGTCTTCTTGCCGAAGACCGTCACATGGCCGAGGACGTTGGACTCGGCGACCGGCCGCTCGCCGACCTCGCACAGCGCCTTGGACGTGACCTTCTCGACCTCGATGAGCGAGAGCAGCGGGATGCCGGGGACGTGCACCCGCGCCTTGACGAGGTTGACGTACCCCTCGGCCTTCTCCTTGTCCACGGTGGCCTTCGAGGTGGCCACGTCGGCGGCGAGGATGTCGATCGGCTTGCCGCCCTCGGCTCCCTGCACCTTCACGGAGAGCGCGGTCTCGCTCTCGGTCTCCGGCGCCTTGACCTCGTTGAGGGAGGCTCGCACGGGCACGTCGACGGTCTTGCCGAGGAGGGAGACGTCGAGGGCGGTCCGCAGGACGACGGCGGTGGCGCGTCCTTCGTCGCCCGTGGCGTGCGCCGCCGGCGCCACGAGGAGCACGGGGCCGACGGTCAGGGCGGCGACGGTCGCCGCGGCGGCGGTACGACGTACGGGCAGGCGGAAGGTGTTGCTGTTCAAGGTGGTGGAACCCCCACAAGAGACATGGCGTCGCCGGCCGCTCACCACGGGGACGGTGGGTCGGCGCGGCCTCGGCGACTTGAGACACCGGAATCTTTACGCACGGAGAGTGAACCGGCAGTCGCCTGGCGTGAGTTCACTCCAAAGGGGGGTTTCCGTGTTCATATTCGATTTTTCTCGGCACAACCGTTCACCGGCGCCCCGCGTCTCTCGCACGAGCGAGCGGGAGCGGGGGCGCGCGGGAGAAGTGAGAACGATCCGCACTCCGCCGGAGTAACGGATCGTCAACGCGATGCGTTCAGCTCGCGCGCCAGTACCCGAGCGCGTGGACACGCTCCTTGGGCAGGGCGAGCTCCTTGCGCGCGTACGTGGCGAGGGTGCGGGTGGTCGCGGTGTCGCAGGCGATCCAGACGTACGAGGTGGGGTCGGCGAGCGCGGGGAGCTCGGCCTTCACCCGGGCGACGAGGTCGGCGCCGCCGTCCCGGCGGGGCACCCGGCGCAGTTCGTGCCGTGCCGCGTCGAGCCGGACCGGCAGGTCCTCGTCCGAGGCGTGCTGGGTCTCGAACCAGACGGTGGCCGGGACGTCCGGAAGCGCGTCGAGGAGGGAGTTCACGGCGGGCAGGGAGGCCGGGTCGCCGACCACGAGCAGCCGGCTCGGAAGCGGGTCGGGGGCCTCGAAACCGGTGCCCTGGAGGGTCGCGTCCACGGTGTCACCGGGGGCGCAGGTACGGGCCCAGTGGCTGGCGACGCCGTCGTGGAGGGCGAACTCCAGGCTGAACGTGCCGGCCTCCGGGTCCGGGTCGACCAGGGTGTACGCCCGCTGGTGCGGCTTGCCCGCGTCCTCGAACCAGAGCCGTACCCACATCGTCGGATGGACCCCGGCGGCGGCGAGCAGGCCGCCGTCCGTGAAGTGCACCCGGCGGTAGTCCTCCGTGACCTGCTCGGCGCCCGTCACGGTGAACGTGAAGTCCTTGCCGCGCATCAGCTTGAGAACGGCACCCTGCCAACCGTGACCCACCGCGATCCCCTCCCCTGAACTCCTGTAGATTAATTTAGGTCAGCCTAACCTAAGAAAATCTCAGCGGACATGGACGGGATCGGGGTCTGTCGTGAGCATCGAGGTCTACCGGGACGCCTGGGGCGTCCCTCATCTGCGCGCCGCGGACCCGGACGAACTCGCCTTCGCGCAGGGCCGGGTCACCGCCCGCGACCGGGCCTGGCAGCTGGAGGTCGAGCGGCACCGGGCCCAGGGCACCACGGCCGCCTTCCTCGGCGCCGCCGAACTCGGCTGGGACACCTTCGCCCGCCGCTCCCGGCTCGCGGACACCGCCCGCCGCTGCTTCGAGCGGCTCGCACGCGAGGACGCGGAGACGGCCGCGTGGGTACGCGCGTACGTGGACGGGGTCAACGACGGTCTGGCGGAAGGGGCGCGGCGCGCACCCGAGTTCGCGGAGACCGGCCTCGCGCCCGGACGATGGGAGCCGTGGACCCCGCTCGCCGTCTGGCTCTCGACCCACATCCTGTTCGCCGGCTTCCCCACCAAGCTGTGGCGCGAGGAGGTCGCCCGGCGGCTCGGCGAGGAGTGGACGGAGCTCTTCGCGACCGACGGGCCCGGGACCGCCGGCTCCAACGGCTGGATGGTCGCGGGCGAGCGGACCGCGAGCGGGGCGGCCCTGGTGGCCGGCGACCCGCACCGGTTCATCGAGGCGCCCGGCGTCTACCAGCAGATCCGGCTCGCCTGCGACGCGTACGACGTGGTGGGCATCGCCGTGCCCGGCATCCCCGGGCTCGCCCACTTCGGCCACACCGGTCCGGTGGCGTGGGCGATCACCAACGCCATGGCGGACTACCAGGACCTCTACCGGGAGCGGCTGCGACGCCTCCCGGACGGCGGGGTGGAGGCGTACGGCCCCGAGGGCTGGCGCACGGCGGCCGCGCACACCGAGACGATCGAGGTCGCGGGCGGGGAGCCGGTCGTGGTCGAGGTGGTCGAGACGGACCGGGGCCCGGTGATCATCGGCGTCGACGACGCGCCCGAGGGCGGGGCGGGGGCCGGGGTCGGGGACAGGCTCGGGGACGCGCCCGAGGACGGGCCTGAGGGCGGCTCCTCCCCGTGGGAGGCCGTCAGCCTCCGCTACCCGCCCCGCGTCACCGGCGAGCTCGGCTTCGGCGTGCTGCCCGCGCTGCTGCGCGCCCGGACCGTCGCCGACGTGGACGCGGCACTCGACGGCTGGGTCGAGCCCGTGAACGTCGTCCTGGCCGCCGACACCCAGGGCGGTCTGCTGCACCGGGTCGCCGGCCACGTACCCGTACGGGACCGGGCCAACTCCCTGCGGATCGTGCCCGCCTGGGACCCGGCGCACGCCTGGGAGGCCGCTCCGGCGCCGCTGCCCCGCGCCGAGGTGCGCGGGCACGCCGTGATGGCCAACGCCCGGGGCCTGGCCGCGCCCCTGGGCATCGAGTTCGCCCCGCCGCACCGCGCGGCACGGATCGACGCGCTGCTCGGCGCCTCGGCGGAGTGGACCCCTGAGACCACGGCCGCCGTCCACCGGGACACCGACAACGCGTCGGCGGCCCGTCTCCTGGCGGCGGTGGCACGGGCGGGCGAGGCGCGGGCGGGTGGCTCCGGGGCGGACGGCCCCGGCGCGGACGGCCCCGGCGCAGGCAGCCCCCTCACGGACGGTCCCGGCGCCGAGGCCGTCGGCCTCTCCCCCGCCGCCTCCGCCGTGCGGGACCGGCTGCTCGCCTGGGACCGGCGGATGGACGCGGAGAGCGTCGGCGCCGGGCTCTACGCCGCCGTGCGCGGTGCCGTGGTGCGCCGGCTCGCCGGTCACGAGGCCTTCGCGGCGTTGCGTGAACCCGCCCCGTACCCCGAGGTGTTCCGGCCCTGGCTGGCCCTCGGGCCGCGCGTCGCGTACGCCCTGGAGACCCTGCTCGTGGCCGGGCCCGTGCCCGCCGAGGACGTCGACCGGATCGTACGGGAGGCGCTCGACGAGGTCGGCGCCGGTGAGCCGCCCGCCGCCTGGGGCGTGACGCACCGGCTCGCGCCCTGGCAGGCGCTGCCCGATCCCGACGACGCGCAGTGGCCGGGGCTCGGCGGGGACCACGACTGCGTGCTGTCCTCGTCCAGCGTGCCCGGGTGGACCGACCGCAGCGCCCGCGCCTCCGCCGCGCGTTACGTCTGGGACCTCGCCGACCGCGAACGGAGCGGCTGGATCGTGCCGTTCGGCGCGTCCGGCGTCCCCGGCGACCCGCACCACCGCGACCAGCTTCCCCTGTGGCTGAGGGGCGAGCTCGCCCCCGTCACCACCGACTGGCAGTACCTCACCAAGGAGCAGGGATGACCACCGCCGTATACGTCCACCACGTCGAGGACTTCGGCACCGTCACGGTCCGGCCCGTCGAGCCCGAGCGCGACGCCCCCCTCCTGCACGGCTGGGTCAACGAGGAGCGGGCCGCCTTCTGGGGCATGGTCGGCACCACCGTCGAGCAGGTCCGGGACATCTACGCGCACATCGACTCGCTCACCACCCACCACGGCTACCTGGTCAGCCTGGACGACGAGCCGGTCGCGCTCTTCCAGACGTACGACCCCGAGGCCGACCGTGTCAGCGAGTGCTACGAGGCGCTGCCTGGGGACATCGGCGTGCACCTCCTCGTCGCCCCGGGCACCGCCCCGCGGCCCGGCTGGACGGGCCGGCTGCTCACCGCGCTCGTCGCCTTCGCGCTGCGGGACCGTACCCGGGTGGTGGTCGACCCGGACGCGGCCAACGAGAAGGCGATCGCGCGGATGGTGCGGGCGGGGTTCGAGCTGGGCCCTGAGGTCGTGCTGCCCGAGGTGGACCTGCCGGAGGTCTTCATCCCGGAGAAGAAGGCCCGGCTCGCGTTCCTGAGCCGGTAGACGGTGTACTCGGTGTACTAGCCCACGATCCGCCCGTTGACGACGACCCGGCGCGGTGCCGCGAGGACACGGACGTCCGCGCGCGGGTCCTCGCCGTAGACGACGAGGTCGGCGGGGGCGCCCTCCTCGAGGGACGGGCGGCCCAGCCAGGCCCTGGCCCCCCAGGCGGTGGCCGCGAGCGCGTCGATCGGCGGGATGCCGGCCCGGGTCAGCTCCTCGACCTCCTCGGCGACGAGCCCGTGCGCGAGGGAGCCACCCGCGTCGGTGCCCACGAAGACCGGGATGCCCGCGTCGAAGGCGGCGCGCACGGTGTCGTACCGGCGCTCGTGCAGCCGGCGCATATGGGCCGACCAGCGGGGGAACTTCCCCTGGCCGCCGTCGGCGAGGTGCGGGAAGGTCGCGATGTTGACCAGGGTCGGCACGATGGCGACGCCCCGCTCGGCGAAGAGCGGGATCGTGTCCTCGGTGAGCCCGGTGGCGTGCTCGACGCAGTCGATGCCCGCCTCGACCAGGTCCCGGAGCGAGTCCTCCGCGAAGCAGTGCGCGGTGACGCGGGCGCCGAGCCGGTGCGCCTCCGCGATGGCCGCCTCGACCTCGGGGCGCGGCCAGCAGGCGGTGAGGTCGCCCGCGTCGCGGTCGATCCAGTCGCCGACGAGCTTGACCCAGCCGTCGCCGCGCCGGGCCTCGCGGCCGACGTACGCCACGAGGTCGGCGGGCTCGATCTCATGGGCGTAGTTACGGATGTAGCGGCGGGTGCGGGCGATGTGCCGGCCCGCGCGGATGATCTTCGGCAGGTCCTCGCGCTCGTCGATCCAGCGGGTGTCGGAGGGCGAGCCGGCGTCCCGGATGAGCAGCGTGCCCGCGTCCCGGTCGGTGAGGGCCTGCTTCTCGCTGGTGGCCTCGTCGACGGGGCCGTGCCGGTCGAGCCCGACGTGGCAGTGGGCGTCGACGAGGCCGGGCAGCACCCAGCCCTCGACGGTGACCGCCTCGGTGGCGGGCCGGTCGAAGGTGATCCGCCCGTCGACGCACCACAGTTCGTCCCGTACGTCCTCGGGGCCGACGAGCACCCGTCCCTTCACGTGCAGCACCGCGTGATCACTCATGTCTGCACTGTACGAGGACGGGACCCCGGCCGGGGAGGGCCCCTCGGTACCCTGATCCGGAGTTCCGCCCGCACGAATCCGATCCGAAGAAGGCACCACCGTGACCGTGACGCATCCGCTCCTGGACCTGGCCCCGCTGACCGCCGCGCACTTCGCGTCGATCGAGCGGCGGGTGGCCGCGCTGCTCTCCACGGAGCAGGACGTGGTGATCACCCAGGGCGAGGCGCTGCTGCCCCTCGAGGGGTGCATCCGCAGCGGGGCGCGGGCCGGTTCGACCGCGCTGAACGTCGTCACCGGTCCGTACGGTCAGACCTTCGGCAACTGGCTGCGGGACTGCGGGGCGACCGTCGTCGACCTGGAGGTGCCCTTCCACACCGCCGTGACGGCGGAGCAGGTGGAGCGGGCGCTCGCCGAGCACCCGGAGATCGACTTCGTGTCCCTGGTGCACGCGGAGGCGGCGACCGGCAACACCAACCCGGTGGCGGAGATCGGTGAGGTCGTACGGGCGCACGGCGCGCTGTTCTACCTGGACGCGGTGGCGTCGATCGGCGCCGAGCCGGTGCTGCCGGACGCGTGGGGCGTGGACATGTGCATCATCGGCGCGCAGAAGGCGATGGGCGGGCCGGCGGGGGTGTCGGCGGTGTCGGTGAGCGCGCGGGCCTGGGAGCGGTTCGCCGCCAACCCGGCCGCGCCGCGCCGCTCGTACCTCTCCCTCCTCGACTGGAAGGAACGGTGGATCGACGGCGGCCGGAAGACGCTGCTGCACGCGCCCGCGCAGCTGGAGATGCTGGCGCTCGAGGCGTGCGTGGAGCGGATCGAGGCGGAGGGGCTCGACGCCCTGATGGGTCGGCACGCCTCGGCCGCGGCGGCGACGCGGGCGGGTGCGCTGGCGCTCGGCGGCGGTCTCGGACCGTACGTGTACGAGGCGAAGGACGCGGCCCCGGTCGCGACGACGCTGCGTACCCCGGCCGGGGTGGACGCCTCGGAGCTCGTGGCGAAGGCGCTGGCCGCCGACCCGTCGCTGCCGCTGATCGCGGGTGGCGGGGCGCTCGCCGGGGAGATGATCCGGGTCAACCACTACGGGGTGGACGCGACGCCGGGCGCGGTGCAGTCCTCGCTGGCCGCCCTGGGGGCGGCGCTCGGCGAGACGGGCCGTGCGGTGGACCTGGAGGGCGCGCGCCGGGCGGTCACGGAGGCGTGGGCCTGATCGGCGGTACGGGGAGGGGCGGGGTTCCGGGGTCCGGAATCCCGCCCCTTCGGAGTTCCCGGGTCCGGATCCGCCCCTTCGCCGTGCGCGGGCCCGGCCTGATCCGGAGGGCCGGGTCCTACAGCGCCGGGTAGTCCACGTAGCCGCGCTGGTCGCCGCCGTACATGGTGGCGCCGTCCAGGGGGTTGTAGGGGCCGTCGGTCCGCAGCCGGGCGGGCAGGTCGGGGTTGGCGATGAAGAGCCTGCCGAAGGCCACGAGGTCGGTGGTGCCGTCCTCGATCAGGGCGAGGGACGCGGCGTCGGTCGGGGCCTCGCCGGTGGCCGGGTTGAGGATGAACGTGCCGGCGAACCGCTTGCGCAGGTCGAGGACGTACGGGCGCTGCTCGGGGGTGCTCTCCAGGACGTGGAGGTAGGCGATGCCGACCGGCTCGATCGCGTCGAGCAGGGCGAGGTACAGCTCGTCGGTGTCGGTCTCGGTGATGTCGTTGAAGGTGTTGGCCGGGGAGATGCGCAGGCCGGTGCGCTCGGGGCCGATCTCGGCGGCGACGGCCCTCACGACCTCGACGGCGAAGCGGATGCGGTTCTCGACGGGGCCGCCCCACTCGTCGGTGCGGTGGTTGGAGCCGGAGGCGAGGAACTGCTGCACGAGGTAGCCGTTGGCGCCGTGGATCTCGACGCCGTCGAAGCCGGCCTCGACGGCGTTGCGGGCGGCGGAGGCGAAGCCGGCGACGGCCTCGCGCACCTCGTCCCCGGTGAGTACGCGCGGGGTGACGAAGTCCTTGGGCCCTTCGGGGGTGAAGACCTTGCCGGCGGCGGCGACGGCGGAGGGGCCGACGGGGTGGAGGCCGCCGTCGAGGAGGTCGGGGTGCCCGATCCGGCCGGAGTGCATCAGCTGGGCGAAGATCCGCCCGCCGCGCTCGTGGACGGCGTCGGTGACCCGGCGCCAGGCGGCGATCTGCTCCCGGCTGTGCAGTCCGGGGGTGAAGGGGTAGCCCTGGCCCTCGGGGACCGGCTGGACGCCCTCGCTGATGATGAGTCCGGCGGAGGCGCGCTGGGCGTAGTACTCGGCGACGAGCGCGGTGGGGGTGCGGCTCCCGGCGTCGGCGCGGCTGCGGGTCATGGGCGCCATGGCGATGCGGTTGGCGAGCCGGGTCCCGGCGAGGTCGATGGGGTCGAAGGCGGTGGTCATGGCTGTCCCCTCACATCATTATGTGGTCGGCCAAGTAAATGGGCCGTTGCCACTGTAACCCATTGCTTGGCCGGCCAAGGTAATCTGGGGAGAGCCTCCCGCGGATCCCGGGAGAGCCGTCCCGAGGAGCGCGCATGTCAGGAACGACCGACCCCGTCTGTACGGAGACGACGCCGTCCGCCGCCCGTGGCGGCCCCGTCAGCATCGCGCTCGCCAAGGTGGCCCGGATGCACCGGATCGCCGCCGGACGACGGCTGCGGGAGCTCGGCCTCTACCCGGGCCAGGAGATGATGATGATGCGGCTCTGGGACTGCGGTCCGGTCCGCCAGTCCGAGCTGATCCAGTCCCTCGGCCTCGACGCGTCGACGGTGACCAAGATGGTCCAGCGCCTCGAGCAGTGCGGCCACGTCCGCCGTGGCCCGGACCCGGCCGACCGGCGCGCGGTCCTGGTCGAGGCGACGGACGAGGGCCGGACACTGCGGGCCGGTGTCGAGGGCGTCTGGTCGGACCTGGAGGCGCTCTCGTTGAACGGACTCGCCCCGGACGACCGGGCGGAGCTGGCCCGGCTCCTCGGCCTCGTGGCGGAGAACCTGCGCGAGGAGGCGGGCGAGGCGGGCGCGTGCCCGGCGCCGCCGGGGGGCTGCTGAGGCGGGCGCCTGCCCGGCGCCGCCCGGGGGCCGCTGAGGAGGGCGGGGCCCTCCCCCCCAGCCGGGCGGGTACGCGCTCAGCCCGCCAGGACGTCCAGGGCCCGGTCCACGTCCGCCGCCGTGTTGTACAGGTGGAAGGACGCGCGCAGGTTGCCCGCGCGGGCGGAGAGCAGGATGTCGGCCTCGCGCAGGGCCTCCGCCCGGTCCCCGAGGCCGGGGACGGCGACGACCGTCGAGTCGTCCGTGACCGGCTCGTGGCCCAGGGCGAGGAGCCCGGAGCGGAAGCGGGCGGCGAGCCCCTTGTTGTGGGCCTCGATCCGCTCGATGCCGACCTCTTCGAGGAGCGCGAGCGAGCGGGCCGCGCCGTGGTACGAGAAGAAGGCGACGGGCTCGTCGAAGCGGCGCGCGGTACGGGCCAGTTCGCGGACCGGGCCGTAGCTGTTCACCCACAGCTCCTCGCCCGTGACCCAGTTGGCGTGGATCGCGAGGAGCGAGTCCTGCGCCTCCTCGGTGACGGTGAGGAAGGACGCCCCGCGCGGGCAGAGCAGGTACTTGTAGCCGCCGGCGACCGTGTAGTCCCACTCCCCCGCGCTCAGCGGCAGCCACCCCGCCGACTGTGTGGCGTCGAGGAGCGTACGGGCGCCGTGCGCGGCGGCCGCGGCCCGGATCGCCTCGAAGTCGGCGGTCCGGCCGTCCGCCGACTGCACGGCGGAGAAGGCGACGAGCGCGGTCTCGGGGCGGACGGACTCGGCGAGCCGCTCCAGGGGCACGTAGCGGGTCTTGAGGTCGCCGCGGATCGTGAAGGGGGTGACGACGGAGGAGAACTCGTTCTCGGGGAAGAGGATCTCGGCTCCGGCGGGCATCGACTGGGCGATCATCCCGCAGTGCACGGCGACCGAGCTGCCGACGGCGACGCGCTCGTGCGGGACACCGGCGAGACGCCCGAAGGCGGAGCGGGCCTCGTCGACGATGTCGAAGCTGCCGGCGCCGTCGGCGCGGCCGTCGGCGGTCTGCTCGGCGAGGAGCGTCACGGCCTCGATGGTCCGGCGGGGCAGCAGCCCGCAGGCGGAGGTGTTCAGGTAGGTCTTCTTGGGCGCGAACTCGGCGCCGCCGAGCGGCTGGTCAAGGGAATCCATGCCCTCACCCTGGATTCCCCGCGATCACCCGTCAATGGCGATCGAATCGCGGGAGAACCCAAGGCGCGCTTATCTCCGCAGGTCAGAAGGCCCGGCCAGGCGGTCAGGCCCCCGGAACCTCGCAGGCGCCGTCCGGGCCGCAGACCTCCGCGTCGGAGCCGACCGGCTGGAGGACGCGGCCCTGCCAGGCCTGGTCGAGGGCCTGGGTGAAGACCTCGGCGGGCTGGCCGCCGGAGATGCCGTAGCGGCGGTCGAGGACGAAGAACGGCACGCCGTTCGCACCGAGTTCGGCGGCCTCGCGCTCGTCCTCGCGTACGGCCTCGGCGTAGGCCGAGTCGTCGGCGAGCACGGCCCGGACCTCGGTCTCGTCGAGACCGGCCTCGACGCCGAGCGTCACCAGGGTCTCCGGGTCGAAGACGGAGCGCTCCTCGGCGAAGTTGGCGCGGTAGGCCAGGTCGAGGAGCTCGTTCTGGAGCCCGCGGTCCTTGGCGAGGTGCAGCAGCCGGTGGATGTCGAAGGTGCTGCCGTGGTCGCGGCCCTCGGTACGGTAACCGAGGCCCTCGGAGTGCGCGTTCGAGGCGACGTGCGCCTCCATGGCGCGGGCCTCGTCGAGCGTACGGCCGTACTTCCTGGCGAGCATCTCCAGGACGGGGCCCGAGTCGCCCTTGGCGCGGTTCGGGTCGAGCTCGAAGGAGCGGTGCACGACCTCGACGTCGTCCCGGTGGGCGAAGGCCGCGAGCCCCTTCTCGAAGCGGGCCTTGCCGATGTAGCACCAGGGACAAGCGATGTCGCTCCAGATCTCGACGCGCATGTGACTTCTCTCCGAGGGTTGCCGGTGGGTGTTCGGGCGGGGGTGTCCGGTCGCGACAACGCCCCCACCGGCCGGGTTCATTCCGTTTCCGGTGCCAGTGTGAGCCGGAGCACGAGGTGGCTGCCGTCGCGCGGGTTCTCCGGGTCGGGGGTCCAGCCGTGGGTCGCGTAGAAGGCCTGGGCGCGCTCGTTCTTCTCGAAGACCTCGAGCCGGGCCTCGGTCACTCCGGCGGCCCGCCAGGCGTCGGTGCAGGCCGTGTGGAGCTCGGCGCCGACGCCCGCGCGCCAGCGGGCGGGGAGCACATGGAGCTGGGTGAGGTGCATGAGGCCGTCGCGCTGTCCGTACGCGGCGACCCCGGCGACCTCCCCGTCCCGTACGGCGCAGAGGACGGCCCCGCGGTCGACGGCCGCCGCCCAGCCCGCCCGGGAGCGGGCGACCTCCTCGGGGCCGAGGAAGTCGGCGTCGGGGACGTGGCCCCGGTAGTAGGTGGCGCGGGCCTCGGTGTGGAGGGCGACGATGGCATCCAGGTCGGCGGCGGTCGCGAGTCTGATCATGATCCTTCAGGACGCGCGGGAGGGTGGGGCGGTTGCGGTGCGCGGGTGGGTGGGGCCTCCTGCGGGGCTGCGGAGGGCGCGGGCAGGCGGGTGAAGGACGACCGGTAGGCGCTCGGGGTGAGGCCCGTGCGGCGCAGCAGGTGGTGGCGGAGGGAGTCCGCCGTACCGAGGCCGCCGGCGCGGGCCACCGCGTCCACGGAGAGCGTGGTCGTCTCCAGGAGTTCCTTCGCCCGCTCCACGCGCTGGTGCAGCAGCCACTGGAGCGGGCTGACCCCGGTCTCGGCGTGGAAGCGGCGCGAGAGGGTGCGGACGGAGACCCCGGCGTGCCGGGCGAGGTCGGCGAGGCCGAGCGGTTCGTCGAGGTGTTCCATGGCCCACGCGCGCGTGTCGGCGAAGGAGACCCCGCGCTCGGGCGGCAGCGGGGTCTGGGTGAACTGGGTCTGGCCGCCGGGCCGTACGGGCGCGACAAGGGCCTGGCGGGCCACGGTGTTGGCGACGGCGGCGCCGTAGTCGGTCCGGATGACGTGCAGGCAGAGGTCGATGCCCGCCGCGTACCCGGAGGACGTCAGCACGGGCCCGTCCTGGACGAACAGGACGTCGTCCTGGAGGTCGACGGCCGGGTGGCGGGCGGCGAGCAGCGGCCGGTACGTCCAGTACGTCGTCGCCGCCCGCCCGTCGAGCAGCCCGGCCTCGGCGAGCGCGAAGGCACCGGTGCAGATGGAGGCGATCCGCCGGCCCGCGGCTGCGGCGGCACGCAGCGCGTCGAGGATGCGCGGGTCGGGGTCGGTGGAGGAGCCGCTGCCCGCGAGGACCACGGTGTCGGCCCCGGCGACGGCGTCGAGGCCGTGCGGGACGACCAGGTCGAGCCCGCCGGTGGTGGGCACGGGCCCCGGGTCGGGGGCGCAGATGACCGTCTCGTACCCGGGTGCGCCGTCGATCTCGACCTTGCCGAACAGCATCTCGGGGATGGCCAGGTTGAACATCGAGACGGGCGGGGCGGCGATCACGGCGACGCGCTGGACACGGGACGGGACCGTCATGGCCAGAACCTCCGGACGTATGGCATTCGGGCCGCTACTGTACGGCTCGGCCGATCATGAAGCTGGGGGCATGTCCTCCACGCTCCTCACCGAGACCCCCGTCGACCGGCCCACCTCCCCCCGTCCCGCCCAGGTCGCCGCGATGCTCGGCTTCGCCCTCATCACCCTCGACACCTCCGTCGTGAACGTCGCCCTGCCCGCGATCGGCGCCGACCTGCGGGCCGGGATGTCGGGGCTGCCCTGGGTGGTCGACTCGTACACGCTCGTCCTCGCCGCGCTGCTGCTGTCCAGCGGGGCCCTCGCCGACCGGGTCGGGGCGAGCCGGGCGTACGGGGCCGGGGTCGTCGTCTTCGTCCTCGCCTCCGCGGTCTGCGGTCTCGCCCCGGGTCTTCCGGCGCTCCTGGCGGCCCGGGCGGTGCAGGGCGCGGCGGCGGCGGTGATGCTGCCGGCCTCGCTGGCGCTCGTACGGGAGGCGTACGGCGATCCGGTGCGGCGGGCCCGCGCGGTGTCGCTGTGGGCGGCGGGCGGCACGGTCGCGGTGGCGCTCGGGCCCGTCGTGGGCGGGGCGCTGACCACGGCGTGGAGCTGGCGGGGTGTCTTCTTCCTCAACCTGCCGCTCGGACTGCTCGCGCTCGCCCCGCTGACCCGGGTGGCGCGGTCGGCGCGCGGGACCGCCCCGATCGACCTGCCGGGGCAGCTGACGGCGATGACGGCGCTCGGGGCGCTGACGTTCGCCGCCATCGAGGGCGGTACGGAGGCCTGGTGGGCGCTGGGGGTCGCGGGCGTCTCCTTCGCGGCCCTCCTGGTGATCGAGGCGCAGCGGCGGCATCCGATGGTGCCGCTCGGGCTCTTCAGGAACACGACGGTGGCCGTGGCGGTGGCGGCGGGCTCGGCGAACAGCGTGGCCTTCTACGGGATGCTGTTCGTGTTCAGTCTCTTCTTCCAGCAGGTCCTCGGGCTCTCCGCGCTGGCGGCGGGGCTGATGTTCCTGCCCATGACGGGGCTGCTCGCCGGGGTGAACCTCCTGTCGGCGCGGGTGGCGGCGCGGTACGGGGCGAGGCTGCCGATCGTCCTGGGCCAGGCGGTCGCGGTGGCCGGGCTGCTGGGGTTGCTCACCGTGGACGCGGAGTCCTCCCGGGTGGCGCAGGCGCTGCTGCTCGTGCCGCTGGGGGTGGGGGCGAGTTTCTCGCTGCCGCCGCTGATCGCCTCGATGATGGAGGCCGTCCCCGCGGAGCGGGCGGGCACGGCGGCGGGGCTCCTCAACGCGATGCGGCAGACGGCGGGCGCGCTCGCCGTCGCGGTCTTCGGGTCGCTGGCGGCCCGGTCGATGGAGACGGCGCTGCCGACGAGCATCCTGATCAGCGCGGGCCTGCTGACCCTGACGGCCCTGGCGTCGCTGCGCCTGCCGGGCCGCCGCGCGTGAGCGACCGGGCTACCGGGCCTGCGTCCGCCGGGCCGGCCGGGCTGCCGGGCCTGCGTCTGCCCGGCCACCGGCCCGGGCGGGTTCAGGCGCCCTTGCGGTACTGACCCGGCGCCACCCCGTACTCCCGCTTGAAGGCCTTGGCGAAGGCGAACTCCGAGGAGTACCCGGAACGTTGGGCGACCGCGCGGAGCGGCAGGTCGTCGGTGCGGAGGAGGCGGCCCGCGGCGGTCATCCGCCACCAGGTGAGGTACGCGAGGGGCGAGCGGCCGACGAGGGCGGTGAACCGGCGGGCGAAGGCGGCGCGGGAGAGGCCGCCGAGGGCCCCGAGCTCCTCGACCGTCCAGGACTTCGCGGGGTCGCCGTGGAGCGCGCGGAGGGCCCCGGCGACGGCCGGGTCGCCGAGGGCGGCCGACCAGCCGGTGGACCGGTCGGCGCGCTCGGTGAGCCACCAGGTGCGCAGCAGGTAGAGCAGCAGGGTGTCGAGGAGGGCGGGCACGACGGCGTCGGATCCCGGCTGGGGTTCGGCGAGTTCGGCGCCGAGGAGGTCGACGGCGGCACGCAGCCGGGGGTGGGCCCCGACGCGGGCGGGGAGGTGGACGTACGGGGGCAGCTCGGTGAGGAGGGGGTGGGCGCGGGCGCGGCTGAGCTGGTAGGCGCCGCACAGGAGCAGGGTCTCCTCGGCGCCGACGGGCCCCCGGTCGGGCGGGCTGGGCCAGGAGCCGTCGGCGGCGGGCAGGGCGTCGACGAGGGGCGTGTCGGGGCGGTCGGCGAGGCCGTGTCCGGTGCCGTGGGCGAGGAGGACGACATCGCCGGGGCCGAGCCTGACGGGGGCGGCGTCGTCCGGGGGCAGCAGCCAGGCGGTGCCCTGGAGGACGACGTGGAACCCGGCGCCCTTGCTCGGGAGGAAGCGGAAGCCCCAGGGGGCGAAGCGGACCGTGCGGGAGGAGTGGGGGCGGCCGGTGCGCATGGCGGCGATGGCATCGCTCAGTACGTCCATCAGGGCACCGTACCCGTCGTTCAGCCGCGCGAGACGATCGGACATCGGGGGGAGCCATGGAGACATGGATCGTCTCGCCGCGCCCTCCTAACGTCGAAGCCATGACGACGACACGCGGGACGACGACAGACACGACGGCAGACACGACGACGACGGACACGGCGACAACGGGCATGACCACGAAGGCCGTTCTCTTCCACGAGCTCGGTGGGCCGGAGGTGCTCACGGTGGAGGAGGTGCCGCTGCCGGCCCCCGCGCCCGGTGAGGTGCTCGTACGGGTGGAGGCGATCGGGCTCAACCGCGCCGAGGCGCTGTTCCGCGCGGGCACGTACTACTACCCGCCCACGCTGCCGGGTTCGCGGCTCGGTTACGAGGCGGCCGGGGTGGTGGAGGCGGTCGGGGCGGGGGTCACCGCGTACGCGCCGGGCGATCCGGTGATGGCCGCGGCCAACTTCGACTTCGGGGTGCACGGTGTGTACGCGGAGCGGGTGGTGCTGCCCGAGGAGTACGTGGTGGCCCGGCCCGAGGGCGTGGACGCGGTGACGGCGGCGGCGGTCTGGCTGACGTACTTCACGGCGTACGGCGGCATGGTGCTGACCGGCGGGCTCGGCGCCGGCGACCATGTGGTGATCACGGGGGCGTCCAGCGGGGTGGGGACGGCCGCGATCCAGACCGCCCTGCGGGTCGGGGCCGTGCCGATCGCCACCACGCGCGGCGAGGGCAAGCGGAAGCGGCTCCTGGAGCTCGGGGCGGCGCACGTGATCGTGACGGAGTCGGAGGACGCCGACGACCTGGTCGCGGAGGTGCGGGGGATCACCGGTGGGGCGGGCGCGGACCTGGTGTTCGACGCGGTCGGCGGGCCCGGGTTCGCCCGGCTCGGTGACGCGCTGCGGCCCGGCGGCACGGCCGTGCTGTACGGCTGGCTGGACCCGGAGCCGGTCGCGCTCTCGATGAACTGGCCGCAGACCGTCCACACGTACGCGAACGGCGCGCTCGCCGAGACCGGGGAGGGGCGCCGCCGCGCGGCCGGCTTCATCGGCTCGGGGCTGCGGGACGGCTCCCTCGCGCCGGTGATCGCCGAGACCTTCGACGGTCTGGAGCGGATCACCGACGCCCATCGGCTGATGGAGTCGAACACGCACCTCGGGAAGATCGTGGTGCGCGTGGGGACCTGAGGCCGGGGAGGGTCAGCGTCTCGGCAGCCCCAGCGGATTGCCGTCGCGGAGTTCCGGCGGGAGCAGGTGGTCGGGGGTCGACTGGTAGGTGAACGGGCGCAGCCAGCGCTCGATCGCGGTCGCGCCGACCGAGGTGGCGGTGGACGTGGTGGCCGGGTAGGGGCCGCCGTGGTGCTGGGCCGGGGCGACGGCGACGCCGGTGGGCCAGCCGTTGACGAGGACGCGGCCGGCCAGCGGGGTGAGTTCGGCGAGGAGCGAGGCGGCGTCGGCGTCCCCGCCGGCCTCCGTTGCCCCCGTGGCCTCCGTGGCTTCCGCGGTCTCCGTGGCCTCCGTGGCTCCCGTGGCCTCCGTGGCGATGTGGAGGGTGGCGGTGAGGTTGCCGGGGAGCCGGGACAGGACCTCGGTGATCTCCGTACGGGAGGAGTAGCGGGCGACGACGGTGACCGGGCCGAAGCACTCCTCGAGGAGCAGGTCGTGCCGGTCGCCCTCGGCGAGCAGGGCGGCGTCGACGGCGAGGACGCCGGCGCTGACCGTGTGCGCGTCGCCCGCGCCGGGGGCGACCGGGGTCCCCACCCCGGCGAGCGCGGCGCGCTCGGTGACCCCGGCGACGAAGGCGTCCCGCATCCGCCGGTCGAGCATCACGCCGGGGCCGGTCGCGGAGAGCCCGGCGCCGAGGGCGTCGACGAAGCGGTCGCCCGCCTCGCCCGTGGGGGCCAGGACGAAGCCGGGCTTGGTGCAGAACTGGCCCTGCCCCAGGGTCATGGAGCCGGCCAGGCCCGCGCCGAGCTCCTCGGCCCGCTCGGCCACGGCCGCCGTGGTGAGCACGACCGGGTTGAGGGAGCCGAGTTCGCCGTGGAAGGGGATGGGGACGGGCCGGGCGGCCGCCGCGTCGAAGAGGGCGCGTCCGCCGCGTACCGAACCGGTGAAGCCGGCCGCGGCCACGAGCGGGTGGCGGACGAGTGCCACGCCCGCGTCGAAGCCGTGGACGAGGCCGACGACGTCCTCGGGGAGGCCCGACTTGGCAGCGGCCCCGCGCAGCAGGGAGGCGCAGAGTTCGGAGGTGGCCGGGTGGTCGGGGTGGGCCTTGACCACCACGGGGCAGCCGGCCGCGAGGGCGCTCGCCGTGTCGCCGCCGGGGACGGAGAAGGCGAGCGGGAAGTTGCTCGCGGCGTAGACGGCGACGACGCCGAGCGGGATCTTCCAGCGGCGCATGTCGGGCCGGGGCGGGGTGGCGCCGGGGTCCGGCGCGTCGATCCGGATGTCGAGGAAGGACCCCTCCTCGACGACCTCGGCGAAGGACCTCAACTGGGCCGTGGTGCGGGCGAGTTCGCCGGTGAGGCGGACGGGCCCGAGGGCGGTCTCGGCGTCGGCCGTCTCGACGATCCGCTCGCGCGCCCCGTCGAGGAGGTCGGCCGCGGTACGGAGGAAGGCGGCCCGTACGGCCCGGTCCGCGAGACTCTCGCGGACGCCGTGGGCGGCCCGCACGGCCCGGTCGACGTCCTCCGCCCCGGCCTCCACCGCGACCTGTTCGCGCGGCTTCCCCGTCCGGGGGTCCACACTCCACACTGGTTCTGCCGCCACCGCCACGCCCCTGTTCGCTATTCTGAACACAGTTCCCGTAGATGAACGCATCTGTACGGGACTCTAGGGACGGCCCGGCCGTCTCCACAAGGGGCCCCGTTCAGCCAGGTGGCCCACTCGGACGACCGGACGACGTGAAAAGGGGCGAGGGTCATGGCGACTGCCGACGCGGGCGGAGCGCAGGTGAAGTCCGCGGTGCGGACCGTGGAGCTGCTCGAATACTTCGCCGGGCGCCCCGGGATGCACTCGCTGGCCGCCGTCCAGGAGGCCGTCGGCTATCCCAAGTCCAGTCTGTACATGCTGTTGCGCACCCTGGTCGAGCTGGGCTGGGTGGAGACCGACTCGACCGGCACGCGGTACGGCATCGGGGTACGGGCGCTGCTCGTCGGCACCTCGTACATCGACGGCGACGAGGTGGTGGCCGCCTCCCGGCCCACCCTGGACCGGCTCTCCGACGACACCACCGAGACCATCCACCTGGCGCGGCTCGACGGCACCAACGTCGTCTACCTGGCGACCCGTCAGTCGCAGCACTACCTGCGGCCGTTCACCCGCGTCGGACGCCGGCTGCCCGCGCACTCGACCTCGCTCGGCAAGGCGCTCCTCGCCACCCACACCGACGAGCAGGTGCGCAAGCTGCTCCCGGAGACCCTTCCGGCGCTGACCGAGCACACGATCACCGACCGCGAGCAACTCATCGAGGAACTGCACACCATCCGCGAGCAGGGCTTCTCGGTGGACCGCGAGGAGAACACGCTCGGGCTGCGCTGCTTCGGCATCGCGATCCCCTACCGGACCCCGGCGCGGGACGCGATCAGCTGCTCGGTGCCGGTGGCGCGGCTCACTCCGGCCCACGAACAGATGATCAAGGACGCGCTCTTCGACGCGCGGGACCGGCTGACCCTGGCGACCCGCCGCCTCTGACGGCCGGCGAGGGGGCGGGTCAGCGCTCGGCCAGGGCCGCCTGCCAGACCGGGCTGTCCACGTAGTGGTTGTCGTACTGCTCCGAGGAGGCCTTGATCTCCTCGAAGCTCGCCTCGCCCCGCATGACCCGGCCGAGGAGCCGCAGGTAGTCGAAGCGGGCCATGCCGGGCGTGAAGACGAACAGCACGTCGGCCTCGGCGCCCGGGGCCGCCGCGAAGGCGTGCGGGGTGTGCGGCGGGACGAGGAGGAAGTCGCCCTGCTCCAGGACGGACAGCTCCTCGCCCACGAGGACCTGGAGCGAGCCGCCGAGGACGAAGAACATCTCCGAGGCCTTGGTGTGGAAGTGCGCCGGGGCGCCGACCGCTCCCTTCGCGAAGGAGGAGCGGTAGCTGGTGAGCTGCCCGCCGGTGCTGTCGGAGTCGGCGAGCAGGGTCATCACGCTGCTGGGGTCGGCGGTGGTCTCGGCGTCGGCGGCACGGGTCAGGAGCGGGGCGAAAGTCGCGTTCTCGTTCATGATCACAACTCTAGAGCCTTATTGACCCATACCTATGGGTCAATTGATCATCGAAAACGTGGGTCAATTGCCGGTTGCCGGACGCCCGGCGCCGGTCGCCGGACGCCCGGAGCCGGTTGTCTGCGGCCACGGGGGAGGACCCCGTCTCCCCCGTGCGGCGGAGACGGTTCACCGCTCGGCAGGACGTGGCGCCGGGGGCGCGCACGGGAGCGTGGAGCCATGACAGAGACCGCTCCCCTCCCCCGCGCCGGCCGGCAGGCCGCGCCCCACCGGCCGGCCACGCCCCACCGGCCGACCGCCGCCCGCCGGGCGCTGCGCGCGCTCGCGATCCTCGCCTGTGTCCCGTACGTCTCGCTCAAGGTCGCCTGGGTGGCGGGCAGCGAGATCGGCATCCCGGCCGGGAGCACGCTCCTCGAGCACCCGAGGATGATGGCGATCGCCAACTCGGTGACGGTGGTCGCGGACGTCCTCGTCGTCGTCCTCGCCCTGCTCCTCACCCAGGCCTGGGGCCGGCGGTTCCCCGCCTGGCTGCTCGCCCTCCCCATGTGGGCGGCGACGGGACTGCTCACCCCGATCATGACCGGATACCCGACGCAGCTCGCGGTCGCCGCCTTCAGCGGCGACGAGAAGGCCGCCGCGCCCAGCGAACCCTTCCTGGATCCCTGGGTCTTCGGCGTCGTCTACAGCGGCTTCATCCTCCAGGGCCTCGCCCTCGGCACCCTCTTCGTCCTGTACGCCCGGGACCGCTGGGGCCACCTCTGGCGCGGCCGGCTCGGCGATCTGCCCGGCCGTACGACCGGGCCGTGGGTACGGGCCGCCGCCCTGGCCGGTTCGGTGACCGCGCTCGCGTCGGCCGTGCCGCATCTGCTGTGGGCGGCGGGCGCGATCACCGGCCTGTCCGCACGGCGGATCGCTGACCGCGACGCCGACTTCTACGTCCTCGAGGCCCAGTGGCTCGGCTTCCTCGCCGTCGCCGTCCTCTCCACGCTCCTCCTGGTCCTGCGCCGCCCCGCCCGGCTCCGGGCCCGGCTCCGGGTCCGCACCACGCTCGCCGTGGCCTGGACGACGTCGGCCGCCGTGGGCTGCTGGGGCGCCTACATGTCGCTCGTCGCGGTGCTCCCGGAGACGGATCCCACCAAGCGCGTCCCCGACCTCGTACAGCTGTCCTACGCTGGCGACATGATCACCGGGTTCCTCCTCGCCGCGTGCGTGGCCGTCTTCCTGCGGCGCCGGAGCGCCGAGGCGTGAGGCGGTGCGCGGTCGCCCTCCTCGGGCAGCGGGCCAGACGGCGCTGGCTCCATCTGATCGTGGGCGGCGCGCTGTTCATGCCGTTCTGGATGGTCGGCACCCTGGTCATGGCCCCGTTGCTCGACGCGGGAGGCATGTTCTCCGGGAGTCTCGGGGTGCAGTTCGGGGCGTACGCGGTGGGCCTGCCGCTCGTCGCGGTCAGCGCGCTCTTCCCGCTGGCCCGGCCGATGTCGGTGGCGGCGGCGCGGGCGCTGTGCGGGGTACCGGCGGACCGGTTCGCGGACGGCCCCGCGCAGGGCCGGGAGGCGAGGGCGCGGGCGGCGGGCTGGCTGACCCTGCACCTGGGCGCCGGGGCGCTGGTCAGCGGGGCCACCCTGGCCCTGCCGCCGTTCGCGGTGTCGGTGATGGCGCTGCCGTTCTCGCCGGGGCTCCGCGCGTCGGAGCTCGGCCGGCTCTGGGGCCTCGACCGGCCCTGGTGGAGCTGGGCGGCGCTCCCCGCGGGGATCCTGATGCTGCTCGCGCTCGCCACCGTGGCCGCCGCGACCGGCGCCCTCCTCGCCCGGCAGGCGCCCCGGCTGCTCGGGCCGAGTCCGGCGGACCGGCTCGCGGCGGCCGAGCGGCGCGCGGCGGAGGCGGAGTCCCGCAACCGGCTCGCCCGGGAGCTGCACGACTCCGTCGGTCACGCGCTGAGCGCGGTCACCCTCCAGGCGGGCGCGGCCCGCCGGGTCCTGAGCGGCGGCGACGGGGCGGACCTGGAGTTCGTCCGGGAGGCGCTGACCGCGATCGAGGAGACCACCCGGCGTACGGTCGGCGAGCTGGACTGGGTCCTGGGCCTGCTGCGCGGGGACGAGGAGGTCGAGCAGGGCGTGGGCCCGGGGCTCGACGCCCTGGAGGCCCTGGTGCGGGGCGCGGGACCGAAGGTGGCGCTCACGGTGTCCGGTGACCTCGTCCCCGTACCGGAGGCGCTGTCCCGGGAGGCGTACCGGATCGTTCAGGAAGGGCTGACGAACGCGGCCCGGCACGCGGGCGGGGAGCCCGTCACCGTACGGCTCGACGCCCGTACCGAGAAGGTGGAGATCACCATGGAGAACCCCCTGCCCGAGCGGCCCCCGGTCGCCCGCCCCAACGGCGGGCGCGGTCTGCGCGGCATCGCGGAACGGGCCCGGCTGCTCGGCGGCACCGCGGAGGCCGGCCCGGCGGACGGCGTCTGGCGCCTCGCGGTCAGGATCCCCCGATGAGCGCGTCCGTGGCCGGGGGGCCGGTCATCAGGGTGGTCGTCGCCGACGACGAGCGGATGGTGCGGACGGCCCTGCGGGTCATCCTGGACGCGGAGCCCGGCCTCCAGGTCGTCGGCGAGGCGTCCACCGGCGCCGAGGCGGTGTCGGTGGTGCGGGCGGAGCGGCCGGACGTCGTCCTGATGGACGTGCGGATGCCGGAGATCGACGGGATCCGGGCCACCGAGCAGATCCTCGCGGGGATGGCGGAGCCGCCGCGGATCGTGGTGGTGACCACCTTCGAGAACGACTCCTACGTGTACGACGCGCTGCGCGTCGGCGCGGCCGGCTTCCTGCTGAAGCGGGCGGCGGCGGAGGAGCTGGTGGGCGCCGTCCGGCTGGTCGCGCGGAGCGACTCGCTGCTCTACCCGGCGGCGGTGCGGGGCCTGGCCGCCGAGCACGCCCGCCACCGGGCGCCGGTGGCGCCGCCGTGGGTGGGGCGCCTCACCGAACGGGAGGCGGAGGTGCTGCGCCTTGTGGCGACGGGCCTGACGAACGCGGAGATCGCGGGCCGGATGGGCGTCGGCGCGGCGACGGTCAAGACGCATGTGGCGGCGGTCCTGGCGAAGTCCGGAGCCCGCGACCGTACACAGGCGGTGATCCTCGCGTACGAGTCGGGTTTCGTCCGGGCGGGGTGAGGCGTCCGCGTTGTACGACGAGATGAAGGTTCGCTGAGAAACGGGCCACATCCGGAACCTCCCCCGCCGACCCGTTCGTCCCCCAAGTGCGATGAACAAGACGATCAGGAACACGTCGGTCTTCGTGCTGCTCCTGGTGCTCGCCCTGCTCGGCCGGGCCACCTGGGTGCAGGCGTACGAAGGCACGGCGCTCGCGGACGACTCGAAGAACCGGCGGAAGACCATCGCGCAGTACGCGCAGCCGCTCGGCAACATCGTCGTGGCCGGCTCGCCGGTCACCGGCTCGAAGAAGACGGAGGGAACGGACCTCGAGTACCGGCGCACGTACACCGACGGCGGGCTGTACGCGGCGGTCACCGGCTACAGCTCGCAGGCGTACGGCGCCACCCAGCTGGAGGGCATCTACGGCGATGTCCTCGACGGCACCGACGACCGGCTGAAGAACCCGCTCGACGCCCTCACCCGCAAGCAGCAGGAGCCGGGCACGGTCGTCACCACGATCGACCCGGACGTGCAGAAGGCCGCCTACCGGGCGCTCGGTGACAACAAGGGTGCGGCCGTCGCCGTCGACCCGGCGAGCGGCCGGATCCTCGGGATGGTCTCCACCCCGTCCTACGACCCGTCGAAGATCGCCGGGACGACGGACGGCGACGCGTGGAAGGCGCTGACCGACGACGAGGACAAGCCGCTGGTCAACCGGGCCCTGCGCCAGCCGCTGCCGCCCGGCTCGACCTTCAAGCTGGTCGTCGCGGCGGCGGCCCTGGAGGAGGGTCTGTACGGCTCGGTGGACACGGCGACGGAGAGCCCCGACCCGTACACCCTGCCGAACACCCGGACCGTCCTGAAGAACGAGAACGCCTCGGCGCCCTGCGAGAACGCCACGATCCGCACCGCGCTCCAGTACTCCTGCAACAACGTCTTCGCGAAGATGGCCGCCGACCTGGGGCAGGACAAGGTGAAGGCGACGGCAGAGAAGTTCGGCTTCAACGACGACGAGCTCGACGTCCCGGTCCGCGCCTACCCGAGCGTCTACCCGTCCGGCATGGACGCGGCGCAGACGGCGCTCACCGGCATCGGGCAGTTCGACGTGACCGCCACCCCGCTCCAGATGGCCATGGTGTCGGCGGCCATCGCCAACGACGGTCTGCTCGCGGCCCCGCACATGGTGTCGGAGGTCGTCGACTCCGACGGCGACGCCCTCCAGTCGTACAGGGACGGGGACACCACGCGGATCGTCTCCTCCTCGACGGCCGAGCAGCTGCGGAGCGCCATGCGGACGGTCGTGGAGGAGGGCACCGGCACCAACGCGGCGATCGCCGGCGCCGAGGTCGGCGGCAAGACGGGCACGGCGCAGCACGGCGAGAACAACAGCGAGACGCCGTACGCCTGGTTCACGTCGTACGCGAAGGACCCCTCCACCGGGAAGCAGGTCGCCGTCGCGGTGCTGATCGAGGACTCGGGCGCGGCCCGCTCCGAGGTCAGCGGCAACGGTCTGGCGGCCCCGGTGGCGCAGAAGATGATGGCGGCGGCGCTGAAGTGAGCTGAGGCAGGACGGGGTTGGGCGGGGCCCGATTGGCCGTCGGGCCCCGCCGCGCGATATGCAGGGTCACGCTCGTCTCCGAGCACCCATTCGAATCGTCGAACGATCGAACCACCGATCCTGCTCTCACCTCGCGGAGGACCGCCGTGCGCCTGCCCCGTTCCCTCTCCGGCTGGACCATCGCGGTCTTCGGGGTGCTCGCCGCCGCGCTGGGGGTGGTGGGCCTGGTCGTACCGGACGCGCTCCTCACGGTGATGGGCTTCGAGCCGGTGCCCGAGGGCGGGCGTGCGGACGGCGACCACACGCTCGTCTTCCTCACGGCCTCCTCGATGGCCGCGCTCAACATGGGCGTCTACTACGTCCTGGCCGCGCTCGCCGACTGGAAGCCCTTCTTCCGCTGGACGGTCCCCTTCCGGCTCCTCACCTGCGCGGTCTTCACCCTCGCGGTCGTCACCGGCCGCGCCCCGGCCGGATTCCTGGGCGTGGGCCTGTGGGAGGGCCTCGGCGCGGTGGTGACGGGGGTGGCGTTGCGGTACGAGAGGAGCGGCGCCCGGCCTGGTCGACAGGACGCCGTCCTGGAATCCGCCGAGACATCGAGGCCCGCCCGCTGACGGAGCCGTACCGTCCCCGCGTGCGCCGCTCGCGGTGCGGGGCGCCCGGCGGGCGGCGAGCATGGAAGGAGGCGCGCGCGGCGGGAGGAGGGCAGTGTGACGGCCGGTTCCTTCCCGGGGGCGACGGGGCGGGCGGGTGTGCCCCTGGACCACCGGGGTCTCCTCGACGTGATCGGGGTCGCCGCCATCGTGGTCGACGCGCGGGGCCGGATCGTGCTGTGGAGCCCGCAGGCGGAGGCCCTCTTCGGATTCTCCGCCGACGAGGCGCTCGGCCGGTACGTGGCCCGGCTGATCGTCGGCGATGAGCACCGCGAGGAGGCGATTCGGCTCTTCGGCGAGGTGCTGCGCGAGGGCACGTCCTGGGCCGGCACCTTCCCCGTACGGCACAAGGACGGCAGCGTCCGGCGCGTGGAGTTCCGCAACATGCGGCTCACCGACGACCTGGGCGGCCTGTACGCGCTCGGGATCGCCGCCGACCGCGCCGCCGTCGAGCGGGTCGAGACCGAGCTCGCCCTCTCCGACCGGCTCGTCTCCCAGTCCCCGATCGGCCTGGCCGTCCTGGACACCGACCTTCGCTACGTCCTGGTCAACCCGGCCCTGGAGCGGATCAACGGCATTCCGGCCGCGCAGCACATCGGGCGGCGGGTCGGCGACATGCTGCCGCTGGTCGACGCGCGGGCCTTCGAGACCTCGCTGCGCACCGTACTGGCCACGGGGATCCCGCTGCTCGACCAGCCGCTCGTCGGGCAGACCCCGGCGGACCCGGACCGCGAGCACGCCTGGTCGGTGTCCCTCTACCGCCTCGAAGGGGCCGAGGACCGGGTCCTGGGGGTCGCGGCCTCGGTGATCGACGTGACCGCGCGGCACCGGGCGGACGCGATCGCGGACCGGTCCCGGCGGCGGCTCGCGCTCATCGCGGACGCCTCGGCCCGGGTGGGCACCACCCTGGAGGTGGAGCGGACCGCCGACGAACTCGCCTCCGTGGTGGTGCCGGAACTCGCGGACATCGCCGCCGTCGACGTCCTCGACTCCGTCCTGACCCTGCGCAGGCCCGGCGCGCCCGAAGAGGGGCCCGAGCTGTTCCGGGCGCTCGCGGTGAAGGCGGGGTCGCAGACGGAGGCGCTGCCGGCGGCGGACCCGCCGGGGGCGGTCGCGATGTACGGGGCGGACCGGCTCGTCACCCGGTGCGTGCACACCGGTCTGCCGGTCCTGGTGGAGCACGTCGGCCCCGGTGACCTGTCGCGGATCGCGCGGAGCCCCGAGGCGGCGGAGCTGCTCGCCCGGGCCGGGGTGCACTCGTATCTCGCGGTGCCGCTGATCGCGCGCGGCGAGGTGCTGGGGGCGCTCGACCTCAAACGGGACCGGAACGCGCTGCCCTTCGACGGCGACGACGTGCTGCTCGCGACGGAACTCGCGGCGCGCGCCGCGGTCAGCATCGACAACGCGCGCTGGTACCAGAGCGTGCGGAACTCGGCGGTGACGCTCCAGCGCAGTCTGCTGCCCGGCACTCCGCCGAAGCGGGCGGGTCTCGAGGTCGCGGCCCGCTACCAGCCGGCGCAGGCGTCGAGCGAGGTCGGCGGCGACTGGTACGACGTGATCCCGCTGCCCGACGACAAGACAGCGCTCGTCGTCGGGGACGTCATGGGCAGCGGGATCGACGCGGCGGCGACGATGGGGCGGCTACGGACGGCGACCTGCGCGTTCGCGGACCTCGATCTGGCGCCGGCGCAGGTGCTGCGGCATCTGGACCGGATCACGGCCGGCCTCGAGCACTACATCGCGACCTGTCTGTTCGCCGTGCACGACCCGGCCCGTGCACGGTGCCGGATCTCGAACGCGGGCCATCTCCCGCCGGTACGGGTCCCGGTGGACGGGCCGGCCGAGCTGGTGGCGGTGCCGCCGGGGCTGCCGCTCGGGGTGGGCGGTGCCACCTTCCGTACGACCCGGGTGTCCTTCCGGCCCGGGGACGTGCTCGTGCTGTACACGGACGGTCTGGTCGAGACCCGCCACGAGGCGATCGACGAGCGGCTCGCCCTGCTCGTGGGCCTGCTCGACGAGGCGCGCGGGCCCCTTGAGGAGACCTGTGACCTGCTGCTGCGGGCACTGCGCCGGCCGGGCGCCGCGGACGACGTGGCGCTGCTCATCGCCCGGAGCACGGAATGACGGCCCGGGACCGGAACCGGGACCGGGACCCGAACCGAAAGCGGGACCGGGACCGGCGGCCGGGTGCGCGGGAGCGCAACACCGGGCTCCGGAGTGTCGCCGGGCAGGTGTTCGCCCTGGAGGCGCTGATCGCGCTCCTGGTGATCGCGGCGGCCGTGTTCGTGACCCTGCACCAGGCGCGCAGCGACACCGAGCACGACGCCCGGATCCGTTCCCTCGCCGTCGCGGAGGCCTTCGCGAAGTCGCCGGGCGTCGACGAGGCGCTGACCTCGCGCGATCCGACGGCGGAGCTCCAGGACCGGGCCGAGGCCACCCGGCGGGCGACGGGGGTGGACTTCATCGCGGTCCTGAGCCCGGCCGGGGTGCGGTACACCGACTCGGAGCCGCAGCTGATCGGCCGCAGGGCGACCGGCGACCTCACGCGCGCCACGGTGGACGGCGAGTCCTTCACCGAGCTGTTCCGTGGCGCCCCCAACGACGCCGTACGGGCCGTGGTCCCCGTCGTGGACGACCGGGGCAAGATCGTCGGCATGGTCACCAGCGGCATCGAGCTGGAGAGCGTCGCGGACGCGGTGGAAGGACGGCTACCGCTGCTCGTGGGCGCGGCGGCGGGCGCCCTCGTGGTCGCCGTGGGCGGGGCCGCGCTCGTCAGCCGGCGGCTGCGGCGGCAGACACACGGCCTCGGCCCGGCCGAGATGACCCGGATGAAGGAGCACCACGAGGCGGTCCTGCACGCGGTGCGCGAGGGCGTCCTGATCGTGGGCGCGGACCGCCGGCTGCTGCTCGCCAACGACGAGGCGCGCCGGCTCCTCGGTCTCACGGCGGACGCGGAGCGGCTGCACGTGTCGGAGCTCGGCCTCGACCCGCGGACGGTCGAGCTCCTGGAGTCGGGCCGGTCGGCGACGGACGAGGTGCACCGGGCGGGCGACCGGCTGCTCGCGGTGAGCGTGCGGCCCACGATCCCGGACGGGCACGAGTCCGGTTGTGTGATGACGATGCGGGACACCACCGAGCTGGCCGCCCTCACCGGCCGGGCGTCGGTGGCCCGTGGCAGGCTCCAGCTGCTGTACGAGGCGGGGGTGCGGATCGGTACGACGCTGGAGGTCGTACGGACGGCGGAGGAGCTCGCGGAGGTGGCGGTGCCGCGGTTCGCGGACTTCGCGACGGTGGAGCTGCTCGAACCGGTGCTGCGTGGCGAGGAGCCGCCGGAGGCCGCGACGGCGACGACGGAGATGCGGCGGACGGCGCTATGCGGGCTGCGTCCCGACCAGCCGCTCCAGCCGGTCGGGGACATCGTGCGTTTCGATGTCCCCAGCACCCCGATGGCGACGGCGCTCGGCGCCGGCCACGCGGTGGTGCAGGCGGAGCTGGCGGCGGCGGAGGGCTGGCGGGCGCAGGACCCGGAGGGGGCGGCGCAGGCCCTCGCCTTCGGGATGCACTCGCTGCTCACGGTGCCGCTCCTGGCGCGCGGGGTGGTCCTGGGGATGGCCAACTTCTGGCGGGCGGACACCCCGGAGCCGTTCGGGGAGGAGGATCTGTCGTTCGCGGAGGAGCTGGCGGCGCGGGCGGCGGTCGCGATCGACAACGCGCGCCGGTTCACCCGGGAGCACACGATGGCGGTGACGCTCCAGCGGAGCCTGCTGCCGCGGGTGCTGCCCGAGCAGAGCGCGGTGGACGTGGCGTACCGCTATCTCCCGGCGAAGGCGGGCGTGGGGGGCGACTGGTTCGACGTGATCCCGCTGCCGGGGGCGCGGGTGGCGCTCGTGGTGGGGGACGTGGTGGGGCACGGGCTGCACGCGGCGGCGACCATGGGGCGGCTGCGGACGGCGGTGCACAACTTCTCGACGCTCGATGTGCCGCCGGACGAGCTGCTCGGCCATCTGGACGAGCTGACGGCCCGGATCGACGACCGGTCGGAGGGGCCTGAGGGCGAGGGGCGGCGGCGGGAGGAGGGCATCACCGGCGCGACCTGTCTGTACGCGATCTACGATCCGGCGTCCGGCCTGTGCACGGTGGCGAGCGCGGGGCATCCGGGTCCGGCGCTCGTGAATCCCGACGGGCGGGTCGAGTTCCCCGAGCTCGCGCCGGGGCTTCCGCTCGGGCTCGGTCTGGGCGACGTGCCGTTCGAGGTGACGGAGCTGCGGCTGACGGAGGGCAGCAAGCTGGTGCTCTACACGGACGGCCTCCTCGAGGACCGGGGCCGGGACCTGGACACGGGGCTCGGGCTGCTGGGGTCCACGCTGGCCCGGCCGGACCGGAGCCCGGAGCAGATCTGCGCGGACGTGCTGGCGACGCTGCTCTCTCCCTCGCCGCGTGACGACATCGCGCTGCTCGTGGCCCGGACCCGGCTCCTGGAGCGGGACCGGATCGCCGAGTGGGAGGTGGCGCGGGACCCGTCGGCGGTGTCGCCGGTACGGAACGCGGCGGCGGCGAAGCTGGCGGAGTGGGGCCTTGAGGACCTGGCGTTCACGGCGGAGCTGATCCTCAGCGAGCTGATCACGAACGCGGTGCGGTACGGGGCCGATCCGGTCCGGGTACGGCTGCTCCACGACCGGGCGCTGATCTGCGAGGTGTCGGACGGCAGCAGCACCTCCCCGCATCTGCGGCACGCGGCGACGACGGACGAGGGCGGGCGCGGACTGTATCTGGTGGCGCAGTACGCGGAGAGCTGGGGCACCCGGTACGGCCGGCGCGGCAAGACGATCTGGGCGGAGCTGCGGCCGGGCGCGGCCGGGGAGCCCGCGCCGGCGGCGCTGCCGGACATGGACGCGCTGGAGGACCTGGCCTGGTGAGACGGCGGCCCGCCGCCCCCGGGGGGAGCGGCGAGCGGCCCAGGGTGTGTCCGGCGGATCAGGGCCGGACACGCCCTAGCCGAGTTTCCGCAGGGCCGTCCGAACGGCGCCGAGGTCCTCGTCGGAGGCGAGACCGGCGTGGTAGAGCCGCAGTTCGGTCGCGCCCGCCTCGCGGGCCCGCTCGGCGTCCTCGGTGAGCCGGTCGGGGGCGCCGCCCATCCCGGCGACGACGGACAGGTTCGCGGCGAGGACGGTGTCCGGGCGGGCGTGGGCGGCGAAGTCCGCGACCCGGTGCGGGCGGGCGACCACCCCGTCGCCGAGGCCGAGGACGTGCGCCGGGTCGGTGCCGGCGTCGGCGCCGCAGCGGTACGGGTCCGGGTCGGCGTGCAGCAGGACCCGGAAACCGGGCGGCGCCGCGGCCCGTACGGCGGCCACGGCGGCCTCCTGGAGGGTACGGGCGGTCCCGGCGCGCCAGGCGAGGGCGGGGGCCTCGAGGGCGCCGAGTCCGCCCGCCGGTCCCGTCCCGGCCCACACGGGCTCCAGGGCGCGGCGCACGGCGGCGGCGAGCTCGTCGGGGTCGGCGCCCCCGTCCCCGTACCCCTGACGGCAGGAGGGGCAGAAGCAGAGCGACATCAGGTACTGCTCGCGCTCCCCGAGCGTGACGCCGCCGGTCTTGTCGTGGGCGTGGAGGTGGGCGAGGCCGTACCAGCCGCAGGACTCCAGTTCGGTGCCGGCCGCGCCGGGCCGTACGGCGGCCTCGGCGGCCAGGTCGACGAGCAGGGCGCGGACCTCGGGGCGGGCGATGCAGGGGGCCCAGGGGTAGCGGTCGCCGTAGGCGTTGACGACGGAGGTCTCCGGGTGCTCCGCGCCGAGCCGGGAGTTGTGGGCGAGGACGACCCAGCTGTGCACGTCGAGACCGGTGGCGGCGAGGGCCTCGGCCGCCCGCCCGAAGGAGTCGCCGGGCGCCCATTCCCCCGCCGGGTACGGGCGGAGCGGGCGGCCCGCCCAGCGGTCCGGGTCCGGCGGGTAGAGCACGGCGGCGTACTCGGCGGTGACGATCCGGTGGCCGGGGTGGCGGGGGGTCAGCGCCCGGGTGGAGTGGTAGGCGGCGGCGAGCGTGACCTGCGCGAGGCCGAGCCCGGCGAGGAGCGCGGGCGCGGCGGGGTCGCCGTCGACGTCCCAGGGGTAGACGAAGGCTCCCGCTCTCATGCGCCGGCCTCCTTGAGGAGGGCGCGGCCGTGCTCGACGAGCCGGACGAGTTCGTCGACGTGCTCGGGGGCGGGCTCGCTCAGCGGGGGCCGTACCTCGCCGACGTCCAGGCCTCCCCTGCGTACCGCCGCCTTGACGAGCGAGACGGCGTATCCACGGCCCTGGGAGCGGAGTTCGACGAGGGGCCGGTAGAAGCCGTCGACGAGGAGGTTCACGGTGGTGTCGTCGCCGGTGGCGAGGGCGCGGTGGAAGGCGAGGGCGAGGTCGGGGGCGAAGCAGAAGACGGCGGAGGAGTAGAGGGTGACGCCGATGCCCCGGTAGGCGGCGCCGGTGAGTTCGGCGGTCGGCAGGCCGTTGAAGTAGAGCAGGTCGAGGCCCTCGGCGCGGACGGCGCTGACGATCCGCTGCATGAGGTCGAGGTCGCCGAGGCCGTCCTTGAGGCCGATGATCCCGTCGGTGCGGGCGAGGGCGACGGCGGTGGCGGGGGTGAGGATCGCGTTGTCCCGCTGGTACACGATGACGTCGAGCGAGGTGGCGGCGGCGAGTTCGGTGTAGTGGCGGAGCAGGCCTGCCTGGTCGGCGACGACGAGGTAGGGCGGCATGGCGAGGAGTCCGTCGGCGCCGGCCTCCTCGGCGAGCCGGGCGTACCGGACGGCGAGTGCGGTGCCGTAGCCGGCGCCCGCGACGACGGGGACGCGGCCGGCGGCCTCCTCGACGGCGGCGGCGACGCAGTCCCTGAACTCCTCGGGGGTGAGGGCGTGGAACTCGCCGGTGCCGCAGCAGGCGAACACGGCGGCGGCGCCCGCGTCGATCCCCGCGCGTACGTGCGCGCGGAAGGTGTCGAGGTCGACGGAGCCGTCCGGCGCGAAGGCGGTGACGGGGAAGAACAGCAGGCCGTCGAGCCGGCCGGCCAGCGGGGCAGTGGTCACGGGCGCTCCCAGGGAAGTCCGTCGTGCACAGTTCTGACTGTCATCCATATGCATGAACGTTGACCCGAGGCACGCTAGAACAGGGCGATCCGCCGGTCAAGAAGAAGACCAGCCGTATGCCACTCCCTTGACGGTCCGTCGACCCGCTCCCTAGCGTGTCCATGGTTGTGAATGCCGCTCAGCAGAGGAGACCCGCTCCATGTCCGCACCCCGCACCGTCCTGCTCACCGGCGCCGCCGGGGGCGTCGGCACGCTGATGCGGGAGCTGCTGCCCCCGTACGGCTACGAGCTCCGTCTCCTGGACGTCGCCCCGGTACCGGGAGCGCCGGACGCGATCGTCGCCGACCTCGCGGACCGCGCGGCGCTGCGGGAGGCGGTCCGGGGCGTCGACGCGATCGTGCACCTGGCGGGCATCTCCCTGGAGTCGAGCTTCGAGAAGATCATGGCCACCAACATCGCCGGGACGTACCACCTCTACGAGGCCGCCCGCGAGGAGGGCGTCCGGCGCGTGGTGTTCGCCTCCAGCAACCACGCCGTCGGCTTCACCCGCCGCCCCCGCGAGGGCGAACCGCTCGTCCCGGTCGACACCCCGCACCGCCCCGACACCTTCTACGGCCTCTCCAAGTGCTTCGGCGAGGACCTGGCGCAGCTCTACTGGGACCAGCACGGCATCGAGACCGTCTCCGTCCGCATCGGCTCCTGCTTCCCCGAGCCCACCTCGGTACGGATGCTGTCGATGTGGCTCAGCCCCGCCGACTGCGCCCGCCTCCTGCACACCACGCTCACCGCCCCGGACGTCGGCCACACGGTGGTGTACGGCTCCTCCGCCAACACGCGCGCGTGGTGGGACCTCTCCACGGCCCGGGCGCTCGGCTTCGAGCCGGAGGACGACTCGGAGGCGTACGCGGAGAAGCTCATCGCCGAGAAGGGCCTGCCGCCCGAGGGCAGCGCCGACGACCTCTACCTGGGCGGCCACTTCTGCGTGGACCCGCCCCGGTGGCCGCACTGACGGTGGGAGAGCGAAGGTACGCAGGACCCGGCCGGACTGATACGGGGGAGCCGGCCGGGGCCCGGGTCACGGGTGCGCGCTGGCAGACCGGACCTGCTCACCGTAGGCCCGGACGAAGATCATCGCGAGCCGCTGAACGCGGCTCCTGTCCGGATTGCGCGGTGGGTCGCCGCGGTCAGGGCGACGCGCGCAGGGTCCGGGACGGCGACTCCCCGAACTTCTCCCGGTAGCGGGCCGCGAACCGGCCCTGATGGGCGAAGCCCCAGCGCCAGGCCACCTCGCTCACGCTCACCTCGTCCGGCGCGGCCGCCCGCAGCTCCTCGCGGACCCGGTCGAGACGGACCTCCCGTACGTACGCCATCGGTGACATCCCCACGTACTCCCGGAACGACTCCTGGAGGCGGCGCACGCTCACCCGGGCCAGGGCCGCGAGCTCGGTGGTCGTGAAGGGGTGCTCGGGGCGTTCCCGTACCGCGTCCATCGCGCGTTTGACCGGGGCCGGGCGCCGTGGCTCGCCCGGGTGGGCCAACGCCTCCCGCCAGGGGTGCTCGGCGGCGAGCAGCAGCCCGTTGAGCAGCGCCTCCTGCAAAGGGCGCGCCACCAGCTCGTGCCGGGCGAGACCCTCGCCCGCGAGAGCCTCCGCGGCGACCTGACGGGCGAAGCGCACCCAGCTCAGACCGGGACCGCGGCTGATGTCCAGGCCGGGCGCGAAGACCAGCGACCCCCGGGGCGCGCGGCCGATCAGCTGCTCCAGGCGGTCGCGCAGCTCGGCCGCCCCGACCTTCACCGACAGCGTCCGGCAGTCCCCGCTCCAGCGGTCGAGGAAGGTGTCCCCCGCCGGGTCGAGGAGCAGTGCCTCCGCGGCCGTCGCGACGATCGGGGCCCCGCCCTGGCGCATCTCCATCCTGCCGCTGAGCGGCGCGTTCAGGTGGTACGCGCCGAGTTCACCGAAGCTCATCCGCACATCGGCCCCGCAGCTCAGGTCGCCGATGACGAGCGGGCCGAGCACGACGGTGTCGAAACGCGCCGCGAAGGGGCGCCGCTCCCGGTCGACGACGTCCATCCGGTTCGCGTAGTAGCGGACGTCGAGCTCCTCGCGCGCCTCGTCCACGTCCCGCGTCCGGAAACAGTTCCCACCCACAGCGCCCACCGCGCCCCCTGCACCCATGGGGCGAAAGAATATTCATATGACGGATCTGACCGGGAACGGCAGGATGCCCGGCATGCCACGACCCCATGGATTCACGTACGAGCGGCGCCATGACGGCTCCGTCGTCCTCACCCACCTCGGCCGCGCCGCGGGCGTCCTTCGCGGCGGCCGGGCCGGGAAGTTCCTGGCGGAGGTCGAGTCGGGCGACGCCCAGCTGGTGATGGCCCGGTGGACGGGCTCGTACCGCTTCGGCAACGAACGGCAGGCCGGAAGCCACCCCCGTAATCAAGGTGGCCGAACCCGGCGAGGGTAAGGGAACGGCAAAGGGGCCCGGATCGTTAGCCTTGGCATGACCGCTATGACCCCCGGCTCGAACATCCCTCTCACCGTCGCTCGCGTGGCGGTGGACGTCGCCGCCCCCGTGCGGCTCGACGTCTCGGGCCTGCTGCTCGGCGCCAACGGCAAGGTGCGCTCGGACGACGACTTCATCTTCTACAACCAGCCGTCCGGGCCCGGTGTCTCCTACCGCTCCGGCGGCGGTGCCGCCCCCGACGCGATCCTGGTGGACACCGGCGCCCTCCCGCCCGGCATCGAGAGGATCGTCGTCACCGCGAGCCCGGACGCCGCGGGCCAGACCTTCCAGGGCATCGAACCCACGGCGACCCTGCGCAACGCGGACGACAACAGCGTCCTCGCCACCTTCACCCCGCCCCAGCTGGCCACCGAGACCGCGCTCGTCGTCGTCGAGATCTACCTGCGCAACGGCGCGTGGAAGGCCCGCGCCGTGGGCCAGGGCTACGCGAACGGGCTCGCGGGCATCGCGACGGACTTCGGCGTCTCCGTGGACGACGCGCCCGCCGCGGCCCCGGCAGCCGCCGCGCCCGCCCCCGTCGCCCCGCCCGCGCCGGTCGCGCCCCCGGCCGCCCCGGTGGATCCCCGCATCGCGGCCGTGACGCCGCCCGCTCCCCCGGCCGCCGCGCCCGCCGCCCCCGTCTCCACCGGCAAGATCAACCTCGACAAGGGTCGGGTCAGCCTCCAGAAGAACCAGACCGTGTCCCTGGTCAAGGGCGGCCGTCCGCTGCTCTCCCAGGTCAAGATGGGCCTCGGCTGGGAGCCCGCCTACCGGGGCAAGGACATCGACCTGGACGCCTCCGTCATCGCGTACGGCCCCCAGCGCAACCACCTGGACAGCTGCTACTTCGGCAAGCTCTCCATTCTCAACGGCTCTGTGAAGCACTCCGGCGACAACCTCACCGGCGAGGGCGCGGGCGACGACGAGGTGATCGTCGTCGACCTCGGCCGGCTGCCGGCCGACACCACTGGTCTGGTCTTCACGGTCAACTCCTTCTCCGGCCAGAAGTTCACCGAGGTCGCCAAGGCCTACTGCCGGCTGATGGACGCGGCGACCGGCGAGGAGCTGGTCCGCTTCGACCTGACCACCGCCGAGCCGCAGACCGGCGTGATGATGGCCAAGCTGATCAAGCAGTTCTCCGGTGAGTGGGAGATGACGGCCATCGGCGAGTTCGTGAAGTCCCGGACGGTCCGGGGCATGGTGAAGCCGGCCGCCCAGGCACTCTGAGCGACCGGCCGCGGCCCGCGGCTAGAAGAGCGCGCTGTAGGCGTTGAGGGCGGGCTGGCCGCCGAGGTGGACGTAGAGCACGGTCGAGTCCCGGCCGATCTCTCCCCGGTCCACCAGATCGACCAGACCCGCCATCGACTTCCCCTCGTACACGGGGTCGGTGACCATGCCCTCGGTGCGGGCGGCGAGCCGCATCGCGTCGAGGGTGGTCTCGTCCGGGACGCCGTACACCCCGGCGTGGTAGCGCTCGTCCAGCTCGACGTCGGCCGCCGTCACCGGCCGCTCGACCCCGATGAGGGCGGCGGTGTCCCGGGCGATCCGGGTGATCTGCTCATGCGTCGGACCGGGCTTCGCGGACGCGTCGACGCCGATGATCCGGCGCGCCGGACCGCCCTCCTCGGCGAGCGCGGCGAAGCCCGCGACCATGCCGGCCTGGGTGGAGCCGGTCACCGAGCAGACCACCACCGTGTCGAAGAAGACGCCGAGCGCGCGCTCCTGCTCGGCCACCTCGTACGCCCAGTTCGCGAAGCCGAGACCGCCGAGCCGGTGGTCGGAGGCGCCCGCCGGGATCGCGTACGGCTTCCCGCCGCTCTCCTCGACCTCCCGCAGGGCCTGCTCCCAGCTCTCCTTGAAGCCGATGCCGAAGCCGGCCCGGACCAGCCGGACGTCGGCGCCCGCGAGACGGCTGATCAGGATGTTGCCGACCTTGTCGTAGCCGGGGTCGGGCCAGTCGACCCAGCTCTCCTGGACGAGGACGCAGCGCAGTCCGGCGCGGGCGGCGACGGCGGCGACCTGGCGGGTGTGGTTTGACTGGACGCCGCCTATGGAGACGAGGGTGTCGCAGCCCCGCGCGAGGGCGTCGGCGACCAGGTACTCCAGCTTGCGGGTCTTGTTCCCGCCGTACGCGACACCGGAGTTGCAGTCCTCGCGCTTGGCCCAGAGGGTGGCGCCGCCGAGGTGGTGACTGAGCCGTTCGAGCGGGTGGACGGGCGAGGGCCCGAAGAGGAGCGGATAGCGGTCGAAGTCGGTGATCGGCAAAGCGGCTCCCGGTGGGTGACGGCTGCTGGACGACGTTCCTGGACGCTGCTACGGGTGGTCCCCGGCGCCGCTACGGAACCGCCGGTCCCGGGATGCCCGTGACCTCGGCCACCTCGATCGCGTCGTCCGCGAGCTGTTCGAGGGCCGCCCAGATCTCCGTGGTGACCCGTACCGCCTCCGCCGCGTCCCCCGCCTCGCAGGCGTCGATGAGCCGGGCGTGCAGCTCGGCCGATCCGCAGCTTCCGGCGTCACCGAAGAGCCGCCGCTCCACGCGGCGGATCAGAGGGGTGTACCGCTCGATCGTGGCGGCGGCGGCGTGGTTGCCGCTGGCGACGACGAGGACCTGGTGGAGCTCGTCGTCGGCGGTCAGGGCGGCTTCCACGTCGGAGGCCCGCACGGCCGCGGCGAAACGCTCGTTGGCCTCGCGCATGGCCCGGATGCCCTCGGGCCCGAGAAGGGGTACGCCGGTCCTGGCGGCGAGTTCGTGCATCACCCGCACCACCGAGGCGGCGTCCCGGACGACCCGGCTGACCGGCCGGGTGACCCGGGTGTAGCTCTGCGGCTTGGACTCGACGAGCCCCTCGCCGCAGAGCCTGGCCAGGGCCTCGCGCACGGGTGCGCGCGAGAGCCCGAGCCGTCCGGCGAGGTCGGCGTCCTTGAGCGGTGCGCCGGGGGCGAGGTCGCCGCGCACGATGGCCTCGCGCAGCGCCTCGTACGCCCGGTCACGCAGCAGGGTCCGGCCCACGGGCCGTAGAGCGTCCATGGGCTGGCATGTTAGATGTCAGGCCAGGGAACTGACCAGGGGTCAGCATTCGTCTCAGCGGCGCGGCTGGCGCCGCCAGGGGCCGGTGATCGCGACCATGATGCCCGGGTTCTGGATGCTGGCGAACAGCGTGTCGCCGTCGGGCGAGAAGGTGACGCCGGCGAACTCGCTGTCATTGAGGTCGTTGCGGGCGATCGGGTAGGTGCGGCCCGAGTCGGTGGCGCCGAAGAGGTGCTGGACGCCCTCGCCGTCCTCGGCGATGACGAGCCCGCCGTACGGGGAGACGGTGATGTTGTCGGGGCCGTCGTAGGCGCCGTCCGCGTCCGGGTTCGCGTTCACCCCGAGCAGCACCTTCAGGGTGAGGGTGCGGCGCTTGGGGTCGTAGAACCAGACCTGGCCGTCGTGCGCGGCGCCGGGGCTCTCCGCGCGCGCGTAGGAGGAGACGACGTAGGCGCCGCCGTCGGCCCACCACATGCCCTCCAGCTTGCGGGCGCGGGTGACCTGGCCGTCCGTGAACTGCTTGCGGACGGAGGTGGTGCGGCCGTCGCGGTCGGGGACGTCGACCCAGTCCACGCCGTAGACGGTGCCGATCCGGCTCGCGCGGGAGAGGTCGTCGACGAAGCGGCCGCCGGAGTCGATGCACTTGGCGGCCTGGAGCACACCGGCGTCGTCGGCGAGGGTACGGAGTTTGCCGCGGCCGTGCTCGAAGCCCTTCGGCGGCACCCAGCGGAAGAGGAGCCCGTTGGGGTTGGAGGCGTCCTCGGTGAGGTAGGCGTGGCCCCGCCTGGGGTCGATGACGACGGCCTCGTGGTCGTACCGGCCGAAGGCCTTGACCGGCTTCGGGTCGCGGTTGGCGCGGCGGTCGCGCGGGTCGACCTCGAAGACGTAGCCGTGGTCCTTGGTCATGCCGTTGACACCGGCGCGGTCGGAGTTCTCCTCGCCGGTCAGCCAGGTGCCCCAGGCGGTGCTGCCGCCCGCGCAGTTGGTGGAGGTGCCGGCGATGCCGACCCACTCGGCGACGGTGCCGTCGCGGTGCACCTCGACGACCGTGCAGCCGCCGGCCGCGGCCGGGTCGTAGACGAGCCCCTCGGTGAGCGGGACGGGGTGGGCCCACTTGTCGCGGGTGCCCTTGAGCTCGTGGTTGTTGACGAGGTACGTGGTGCCGCGCGGCCCGGCGAAGGCGGCGGTGCCGTCGTGGTTGGAGGGCGTGAACTCGCCGGACTCCAGGCGGGTCACGCCGGTGCGGGTGACGACGCGGTAGGTGAACCCGGCGGGCAGGGCGAGGATCCCCTCGGGGTCCGCGACGAGCGGTCCGTAGCCGAGCCGGTGGCCGTGACCGTGCCCATGGCCGTGGTCGTGGCCGCCGTACGCCTCCGGGTCGTCGGAGGCGAGCGCCTCGGGCGCGGTGGCGAGCGCGCCGACGACACCGGTGAGGGCGAGCCCCGCACCGGCGACGGCGGACTGCTTGCTGAACTCTCTGCGGTTGAGGGGCATGGTGTGGCGTTCTCCCTGTGCTGGCCGGGTGTCGCGGGTCACCCTCCCGCGCCGCCACGAACACCGCCTGAACGCCACGGGAACACCGCCGGGCACGAGCCGCCGGGCCCCGGTCCACGCACGCCCCAGCTGTCGCCGCGCTCGTACGGGCCCCGCGTCAGGACCCCGAACGGGAGCGCGCCTTGAAGGCGGACTTGCGGGCCTCCTTGGCCACGGTCTTGTCCCGGTGGAGGCGTCCCATCGCGTCCAGGACCTCCGCCGTCGCGGGGTGCTCCACCCGCCAGGCCGCCTCGAAGAAACCGCTGTGGCGGCCGGTGAGGCCCTCGATCAGCTCCTGGAGCTCCTCCAGGTCACCGTCCGCGTCGAGCTGGGCCGCGATCGTGTCGATCGCCAGCCAGAAGATCATCGACTCCGGCGGCGCGGGCACGTCCGTCGCGCCCCGCTCGGCGAGCCAGACCCGCGCCAGGCCGCCGAGTTCGGCGTCGTCCAGGACCTCCCGTACCGCCGGCTCCGCCTCGGCGCCGACCAGGGAGAGCGTCTGCTGGCAGTGGAGGCGGCGCAGCGGCGAGCCCGCGTCCGCGCCGCGCGCGGCGTGGAGCAGCTCCCGGGCCGCACCGAGCGCGTCGCGCCCGGCCAGCCAGCCGGCGGTCTCCTCCCGCGCCGCGGCCTCCGGGTAGCCGGCGATCCCGTCGAGGAGCGCGTCGGCGCCCTTGTCCGCGAGGTCACCGACGGCGGGGGCGTCCACGCCGGCCTCCAGCATCCTGACCCGGATGCCGTAGAGGCCGAGCGGGGTGAGCCGGACCATGCCGTACCGGGTGACGTCCTCGTCGTCGACGGGCGGTGCGGCCTCCTCGCCCTCCTCGGCCATCAGGGCCTCGTCGACGGGCTGGTACTCGACGAGGCCGATCGGCTCCAGGAGCCGGAACTGCTCGTCGAGCCGCATCATCGCGTCCGAGACCTGCTCCAGGACGTCGTCGGTGGGTTCGCCCATGTCGTCGGGGACGACCATCGAGGCGGCGAGCGCGGGCAGCGGCACCGGTCCCTCGCCGGGACCGCCCTCGCTGACGGTCAGCAGGTAGAGGTTGCCGAGGACGCCTTCCAGGAACTCGGCCTCCGCCTCCGGGTCCCAGTCGAGGGACTCGATGTCGATCTCGCCGTCCTCGCCGACGATGGCGTCCAGGTCGTCGAGGACGGGGGCGACGGCGTCGGCGAAGACGGTGTCGAAGGCTTCGAGCCAGAGCGTGAGGACGTCCTGGGGGGAGCCGCCCTTGACGATCGCCAGGTTCTCGCCGGGCGCGGCCCGCCCGGGGGTGTCACCGTCCTCCGCCTCCTGGCCGTCCTCCACGGCCACCAGGCCGGTGTCGACGGCGAGCCGCCAGGCGTCGCCCGCCCACATCTCGCCGTCCTCGTCGTCGTCGAGGCCCAGCACCCCGACGGCCTCGGGCAGCTGCTCGTCGACGAGTTCGCCGCCCGCGTCGACCCGGGTGTGGGGTCCGGCCCAGCGGGCGAGCCGTACCGCCTGGGCGAGGAGGGGGGCGGCCAGGGCGTCCCGCGCCAGCTCCGCGTCCGCAAGGAGCCGAACGGGGGGAAGGGTGGGGTGCTCCGCTGACATCTGGGGGGTCTCCTCGGCGCGTGGGTGGGTGAAGGGGGCTCCAACAGCGGCTCTCAGCGTAGACGCATCCGGGGGGAGGTCCGGCGGTTCACGGACCCGTCAGCCTTCGTACACCCGTCGACTCTTGACAAGTTGGGCGCTCTGCCAAGAGATTGACGCGCGTAGATGCTTCTGTCGTTCCTCCAGCACCCTCGGAGTACCCCTGATGCCTTCCTCCATACCGAGATCTGCCGGCCGTACCGTCGCGCGATCCGCCGCGGTCGCCGCTGTCGTCGCCTCGGCCATCGCCGCGGGTCTGCTCGCCGGTTCGTCGAGCGCCGCCGCCGAGGACGCCGCCGTTGTCCGCGTCCACGACATCCAGGGCACGACCCGCGTCTCGCCGCTCGTCGGCAAGCAGGTCACCGGCGTCACGGGCATCGTCACCGGTGTGCGTACCTACGGCTCGCGCGGATTCTGGATCCAGGACCCCGAGGCCGACGCGAACCCGGCCACCAGCGAGGGCCTCTTCGTCTTCACCAGCTCCGTCCCGACGGTCGCCGTCGGCGACGCGGTCAGCCTGAACGGCACGGTCACCGAGTACGTCCCCGGTGGTCTGAACTCGGGCAACCAGTCGCTGACGCAGCTCTCCAAGCCGGTCGTCACCGTGGTCTCGAAGGGCAACGCCGTCCCGGCCCCCGTGACGATCTCGGCCTGGTCCGTCCCCGACGCGTACGCCCCCGAGGGCGACCCGGCGGCCGCCGGCTCGATCAACGGCCTGACGCTGGACCCGGAGACGTACGCCCTGGACTACTACGAGTCCCTGGAGGGCACCAACGTCCGGATCGGCTCCTCGCGCGTGGTCGGCGCCACCGACCCTTACGCGGAGCTGTGGGTGACGGTGAAGCCGTGGGAGAACCGCAACTGGCGCGGGGGCACGGTCTACGGCTCGTACGAGTCGCAGAACACCGGGCGGCTCCAGATCCAGTCGCTGACCCCGCTCGCCCAGCAGCCGTTCCCCAAGGCGAACGTGGGCGACCAGCTGACCGGCACGACCGAGGGCCCGCTCGACTTCAACCAGTTCGGCGGCTACACGCTGACGGCCCGCACCCTCGGCACGGTCACCGACCGGGGCCTCGAGCGCGAGAGCACGGACAGGCAGCACAAGAACGAGCTGGCCGTGGCCACGTACAACGTGGAGAACCTCGACCCGAGCGACCCGCAGGCGAAGTTCGACGCGCTCGCGAAGGCGGTCGTCGACAACCTCGCCTCGCCCGACATCCTCGCCCTGGAGGAGATCCAGGACAACACCGGCGCCAAGAACGACGGCACGGTCGCCGCCGACCTGACGGTGAAGAAGTTCACGGACGCGATCCTGGCGGCCGGCGGCCCAACGTACGAGTGGCGCTCGGTCGACCCGGAGAACAACAAGGACGGCGGCGAGCCCGGCGGCAACATCCGTCAGGTCTTCCTCTTCAACCCCGAGCGGGTCTCCTTCACGGACCGCGCGGGCACCGACGCGACCTCCGCCACCGCGGTGACGGGCAGCAAGGGCCACGCCGCGCTGACCGTCTCCCCCGGCCGTATCGACCCGGCGAACACCGCCTGGGAGAGCAGCCGCAAGCCGCTCGCGGGCGAGTTCGTCTTCCGCGGCCGTACGGTCTTCGTCATCGCCAACCACTTCGGTTCGAAGGGCGGCGACGAGGGCCTGACCTCGCACCACCAGCCGCCGAACCGTTCCTCCGAGGCGAAGCGACTGCTCCAGGCGCAGGCGGTGAACGCCTTCGTGAAGGACATCGTCGCGCTGGAGAAGCAGGCCGACGTCCTCGTCGTGGGCGACATCAACGACTTCGAGTTCTCCGGGACGACGGAGGCGCTGACGGACGGCGACGTGCTGTACCCGGCCGTGAAGTCGCTGCCGCGCGGTGAGCGCTACTCGTACGTCTACCAGGGCAACAGCCAGGTGCTCGACCAGATCCTGACCAGCCCCGGCGTGCGTCACTTCGAGTACGACAGCGTCCACATCAACGCCGAGTTCGCCGACCAGGACAGCGACCACGACCCGCAGGTGCTGCGCTTCCGCCCGTAGGACGTAGGACGCAGGACCGTCCGGTCTCGTCCGGTCTCGTCCGCTCTCGTCACACGCCCGCGCTCAGGCTGAGCGCGGGCGTGTACCGCCGCACCCGGCTGGCGGCGAGCCCCGGGTAGCGGTGCACCCGCGCCCAGGCCCCGTCGAGCGGCGCGTCCAGCCACTCCGTGTGGGCCTCCTCGCTCTCCCACTCGGCCATGTTCAGGACGCGGGTGCCGTCGGTGGACAGATGGAAGTGCGCGCCGATCCCCCCGTGGGCGGGCCGCTTCCCCGCGTCGCCGTCCATGGCGGTGAACACGGTGTCCACCCAGTCCTTCTGACGCTCGTGGTCGGGCCCTTCGAAGTCGACCTCGACGACCGCGACGGCCCCGGGCAGTGCCCGCGCGCTCGGCTCGTCGAGGACGCGGGAGCGGTACGGCGGCGCGTAGCGGTGGAGCACCACCCGCTCGATGCCGGGCACGGCCGCGTCGATCTCGGCGTTCCGGTCGCCGCGGTAGGTCAGGACGAAGTCCTCGTAGGCCTGCTCGGTGGTCCACTGCGAGTAGTGCAGGAGCGTGTCCCCGTCCGTGCCGGTGTACACGCTGTACGAGAGCAGCCCCAGGGCGGGCCACTCCCTGCTCTCCCAGGTCGTGCGGATCGCCTCGACGGCGGCGCGCTGGCGCTCGGGGGTGCCGACCCGCCAGGTACTGGCGAGGACGGCGCCGACTCCGGGGCGGTGGAAGTCGGTGCGGGCGTCGGGGTGTGCGACGGCGTTCATGAAGGGGCTCCTCTTCTCGTTCTCGGAATGCCTCCACCGTCGCCCCTCAACCAAGCTTGAGGTCAAGCCTCCGCCCCGTGCGAGACTGCGGACCATGATCCTTCGCCCCGCCACCCGCGCCGAACTGCCGTCCGTCCTCGCCCTCCTGGCCGACGAACGGACGGTGGTGGACCCCGCCTCGATCACCGTCACCGAGGCGTACGAGCGGGCCTTCGCGGCCATCGAGGCCGATCCGCGCAACGAGATCCTTGTCCTGCTCGACGGGGACCTCGTCCTGGGCTGCCTCCAGGCCACGTACATCCCGGGGCTGGGCAAGGGCGGAGCCGAGCGGGCCCTGATCGAGGCGGTCCGGATCAGGGCGGACCGGCGCGGCGGCGGTCTCGGCCGGGAGCTGATGGAGCGGGCCGTGGCGCGGGCCCGGGAGCGCGGCTGCGCGCTGGTCCAGCTCACCAGCGGCAAGGAGCGGACGGAGGCCCACCGCTTCTACGCCTCCCTGGGCTTCACGCGCAGCCACGACGGCTTCAAGCTGGCGCTCTGAACGGGCTTGGAGCCAGCGCTCCGAACGGGCTTCGAGCCGGCGCTCTGAACGGCTTCGGGCCGGCGCTCCAGAGACCGGTCACCCCACCCCACCCTTCAGTCACGCTTACCTCTCGAACCAAGCAGATCTAAGTGGACCTTCACCATCCGGTGCGGCCAGACTTCCGGGATGAGCACTCAACGCCCCTTCGGCCGCGCCCTCTGCGCGATGATCACCCCGTTCACCCCCGCCGGCGCGCTGGACCTCGACGCGGCGGGGGACCTCGCCGTCCGTCTCGTGGCGCAGGGGTGCGACGGGCTGGTCCTCAACGGCACCACGGGCGAGTCCCCGACCACCAGCGACGCCGAGAAGGCCGCGCTCGTCCGGGCCGTCCGGGAGGCGGTGGGGCCCGGCCCCTCGGTCCTCACCGGTGTCGGCACCGCGGACACCCGGCACACCGTCGAGCTGGCCCGCCAGGCCGAGCGGGCGGGGGCGGACGGGCTGCTCGTCGTCACGCCGTACTACAGCCGCCCGCCGCAGTCGGCCGTCGAGGCGCACTTCCTGAAGGTCGCGGACGCGACCGGCCTGCCGGTGATGGTCTACGACATCCCCGGGCGCACCGGCACCCGGGTCGAGCCGGCGACGATGCGGCGTCTCGCGGAGCACCCGCGGATCGTGGCCGTGAAGGACTGCTCGTACGACCTCCTGGCCTCGGCCCGGCTGATCGCGGAGACCCCGCTCGCGTACTACTCGGGCTGCGAGGAGCTGAACCTGCCGCTGTACGCGGTCGGCGGCGCCGGCTACGTCAGTACGGTGGCGAACGTGGCGCCACGGCAGCTCCGTGCCGTCCTCGACGCCTTCGACGCGGACGACCCGGCGGAGGCGATCCGGCTCAACGCCCTGACGCTGCCGCTGGCCGAGCTGATGATGGCCTCGGGCCTGCCCGGCACGGTGACCGCCAAGGCGCTGCTCGGCGGACCGCTGCGCGAACCGCTGCAGCCCGCCGACCGGGAGACGGTCGACGGGCTGCGGGCGGCGCACGAGAGGCTGGTTCAGGCGGCGTCGGTGGTGTAGGTCCTGCCGAGGATCGCCGCGTGCTCCAGGACGTCCTCCAGCGGGTCGTCGATCTGCCCGGTGTGGAGGACGATGCTGGGGCCGTTGTTCACGGTGGGCCCACTGTTGGTGTGCGTCTCGTCCGCGCGGGCCGCGCCGGCCTGGAGCAGCACCGCCGCCACCGTGAGCACCCCGATGGCTGTGGGCTTGATCCTCATGTCGACTCCTCGCCTTGCCTGCGTGCAGTGACTCTGCGCCTGTCTAACGGAGACATTGACGCAGAGTCACCAGCTCAGTTGTGGCTGTGGAGAACCTCGTTGAGTCCGCCCCAGACCGCGTTGTTCGGGCGGGCCTCGACGGCGCCGGTGACCGAGTTGCGGCGGAAGAGGATGTTCGAGCCGCCGGAGAGCTCGCGGGCCTTCACGATCTGGCCGTCCGGCATCGTGACCCGGGTGCCCGCGGTGACGTACAGACCGGCCTCGACGACACACTCGTCGCCGAGCGCGATGCCGACGCCCGCCTCGGCCCCGATCAGGCAGCGCTCGCCGATCGAGATGACGACGTTGCCGCCGCCCGAGAGGGTGCCCATGGTGGAGGCGCCGCCGCCGATGTCGGAGCCGTCGCCGACGACGACACCGGCGGAGATCCGGCCCTCGACCATGGAGGTGCCGAGGGTGCCGGCGTTGAAGTTGACGAAGCCCTCGTGCATGACGGTGGTGCCGGCGGCGAGGTGGGCGCCGAGGCGGACCCGGTCGGCGTCGGCGATCCGGACCCCGGCGGGCGCGACGTAGTCCGTCATCCGCGGGAACTTGTCGATGCTCGTCACGGCGAGGTGCAGGCCCTCGGCGCGCGCGTTGAGCCGCACCTTCTCGATGTCGTCGACGGCGACCGGCCCGAGCGAGGTCCAGGCGACGTTGGCGAGGAGGCCGAAGACGCCGTCCAGGCTCTGGCCGTGCGGCTTGACGAGGCGGTGGCTGAGCAGGTGCAGACGCAGGTAGGCGTCGTGGGCGTCGAGCGGCTTCTCGTCGAGCGAGCCGATGACGGTACGGACGGCGACCACCTCGACGCCACGGCGGGCGTCGACGCCGAGGGCCTTGGCGGCGCCTTCGCCGAGGGCGTTGACGGCCTCGTCGGGGGTGAGCCGCTCGGTGCCGGCGGGGCCGGGCGCGTCGGTCAGCTCGGGAGCGGGGAACCAGGTGTCGAGAACGGTGCCGTCGCCGGCGATGGTGGCGAGGCCGGCGGCGACGGCGCCGGTGGTGCGAGGAGCAGTGGTCATGACGGAAAACCTAACCGGCGGGGCCCCGCGCGGGCCAACCGGTCTCAGGTGTCGGTCGACCGCGTCGGCGGTTCCGACAGGTCCCGGGCCGGGGAGTTCGGTGGTTCGTTCAGGATCCGCGTCAGCATCACGCGCGCGTACTCCTCGTCGTAGGAGCCGCCGGTGAGCAGGGCCTGGAGGCAGATGCCGTCCATGAGGGCGACCAGGGCCCGGGCAGTGGCGGGGTCGGTGCGGTGGGCCAGGGCGGCGACGACGGACTCGGTCCACTCGGCGGCGACGGGGCGGAGCGCGGGGCGCCGCAGGGCGGCGAGGTAGAGCTCGTACTCCAGCTCCACGCGGGCGCGTTCCCCGCCCGTCCACTCCCCCAGGAGGCGGGCGAGCACGGCCCCGAGGTCGGTGTCCCGCGCGGCGAGGGCGGGGCTCTCGCGCAGCAGCCGCCCGAAGCCCTCGTTGGCCTTGCGGAGCGCGGCGACGAGGAGTTCGTCGAGGGAGGCGAAGTGGTACGTGGTCGAGCCGAGCGGCACGTCCGCCTCCGCGGCCACCGTGCGGTGGCTGAGCCCGGCGATCCCGGACCGCCCGGCCACCCGGAGGGCCGCGTCGACGATCCGCTCCCGCCGGTCGGGGTCGTGACGGCGGGGCCGGCCCATCAGTGCGCGCCGCCGAGGTTGAGGACGGCGACCCCGGCGACGATGAGGACGATCCCGGCGACCTTGGCGAGGCTGAGGGTCTCGCCGAGGAAGAGGATGCCGATGGTGGCGACGGCGGCGGTGCCGACCCCCGACCAGATGGCGTACGCGGTGCCGACCTGGAGCGTCTTGAGGGCCTGCGCCAGGAGCGCGAAGGCGATCAGATAGCCGGCGCCGGTGACGATCGAGGGCCAGAGCTTGGTGAAGCCCTCGCTGTACTTCATCGAGGTGGTGGCGAGTATCTCGGCCGCGATGGCGCCCGCGAGAAGTCCGTAACCCATGTGTACGAGCGTACACAGGACTGCGTACGGGCGTACACATCGGCGGCCTATACGGTGTCCCGCATGACGTTCCCCCCAGGCCCGCCCTACGGCTACGGCTATCCGCCGCCACCCCCGCCGCCGAAGCCGGGCGTGATACCCCTGGCGCCGCTCGATTTCGGCTCGATCCTCGGCGGCGCCTTCATCACCTTCGGCCGTTACTGGAAGCAGCTCCTCGGCGTCACGGCCGCCGTCTACGGCGTGGCGCTCGTGTTCCTGGGCGCGGCCATCGGCATCGCGTTCGCGGCCGTGGGCGACCTCTTCCCGGCCGTGTTCGACCTCCCGGCCGGCCAGGAACCGCGCTGGGAGGACGTCCGCCCGCTGATCGTCGCGTTCGCCTGCGTCTGGGTCGCCGGCCTGATCGCGATCCTCTGCGCCGGCGCCGTGATCGCCGCCGCCAGCCCGGCCGTGGTCCAGGAGGCCGTCCTCGGCCGGCCGACCTCCTTCGGCGCGCTGTGGCACCGGTCCTGGGCCCGGATGCCGGCCGTCCTCGGCACGGTGATCCTGACGAGCCTGCCGATGCTGCTCATGGCGGCGGTGTTCACGGCGGTGTTCATCGCCCTGCTGGCCTCCCTCGGGGGCGGCCCGCTGACCCTGGTGCTCACGGCCTTCGTCGGCGCGGCGTTCGCCGCTCTGCTCGTCGCCCCGCTCGTGCTCTGGCTCTGGGTGAAGTTCAGCCTGGCCCCGGCGGCGGCGGTGATGGAGGGCCGGGGCGTGATCGCCTCGATGCGCCGTTCCTCGGCCCTGATCCGCGGTTCCTGGTGGCGCTCCTGCGGCATCCTGCTGCTCGTCGGTCTCGCGGCCGCCTTCGTCAGCTGGTTCATCCAGCAGATCCTCTCGCTGGTGGCGTCGGCACCGTTGGCGGCCGTCGACTTCTCCGGCGACAGCCCGGGCGCGGTGATCGCCGCCTTCGCGGTGGTCTTCGCGTTCCTGCTCGTCGGGCAGCTGGTCAGCCAGCTGGTCGTGTCCGTCTTCCCCCCGCTGGTGACGGCCCTGCTCTACGTCGACCTGCGCATCCGCAAGGAGAACCTGGCCCCGGACCTCGCCCGGGCCGCGGGCCTGTACTGATCCCGGACACGCGAAACGGCCGTGCCCCGAAGGGCACGGCCGTTCCACACGTCATGGATCAGCGGATCAGACGTTGAAGCCGAGCGCGCGGAGCTGCTCGCGGCCGTCGTCCGTGATCTTGTCCGGGCCCCACGGGGGCATCCAGACCCAGTTGATCTTCAGTTCGTTGACGATGCCGTCCGTCGCGGACTTCGCCTGGTCCTCGATCACATCGGTCAGCGGACAGGCCGCCGACGTCAGGGTCATGTCCAGCGTCGCGACGTTCGAGTCGTCGATGTGGATGCCGTAGATCAGACCCAGGTTGACGACGTCGATGCCCAGCTCGGGGTCGACGACGTCGTACAGCGCCTCGCGGACTTCTTCCTCGGAGGCCGGCTTCATCGTGGCCTCGGCGTTCTCGGTCATGCCGACTTCCTCGCAGACTTCTCGTCGTCGCCCAGCGCCTGGGCGGTCGCGTCCTTCCACGCCATCCAGCTGAGCAGCGCGCACTTCACCCGGGCCGGGTACTTGGACACCCCGGCGAACGCGACCGCGTCCTCCAGGATCTCCTCCATCGCGTCGTCCGGCTCGATCCGGCCCTTGGACTGCATCAGCTCCAGGAAGGTGCCCTGGATCTTCTGCGCCTCGGCCAGCTCCTTGCCGACGAGCAGCTCGTTGAGGACGGAGGCCGAGGCCTGGCTGATGGAACAGCCCTGGCCCTCGTACGACACGTCCTCGATCCGCGAGCCGTCGTACTTCACGCGGAGCGTGATCTCGTCGCCGCACGTCGGGTTGACGTGGTGCACCTCGGCGTCGCCGTCCCGAAGACCGCGCCCGTGGGGGTGCTTGTAGTGGTCCAGGATGACGTCCTGGTACATCGAATCCAGCTTCACGAGAATCCCCTACCCGAAGAAGTTCCGTACGTGCTCCAGACCCGCGACGAGGGCGTCGACCTCACCGGGGGTGGAGTACAGATAGAACGACGCTCGCGTGGTCGCGGGAATTCCGTACCGGAGGCAGACCGGCCGCGCGCAGTGGTGGCCGACCCGGACCGCGATGCCCTCCTCGTCGAGGACCTGGCCCACGTCGTGCGGGTGGATGTCGCCCAGCGTGAAGGAGATCGCCGCGCCGCGGTCCTCGGCCGTGGTGGGGCCGATGATCCGCAGGTCCGGGACCTCTTGGAGGCGCCGGACGGCGTACTCGGTGATCGCGTGCTCGTGGCGCGCGATGTTCTCCATGCCGATCGCCGACAGGTAGTCCACGGCCGCGCCGAGGCCGACGGCCTGGGCGATCGGGGGCGTACCCGCCTCGAACTTGTGCGGGGCCGGCGCGTACGTCGAGGAGTGCATCGAGACGGTCTCGATCATCTCGCCGCCGCCGAGGAAGGGCGGCAGGTCCTCCAGGAGCTCCTGCCGTCCCCACAGCACGCCGATGCCGGTCGGGCCGCACATCTTGTGGCCGGTGAAGGCCACGAAGTCGGCCTGGAGCGCCTGCACGTCCAGGACCATGTGCGGGGCCGCCTGCGAGGCGTCGATGCAGACGAGCGCACCGACCTCCTGGGCGCGGCGGATGATCGTCTCGACCGGGTTGATCGTGCCCAGCAGGTTCGACACCAGCGTGAACGAGACGATCTTGGTCTTCTCGGTGATGACCTCTTCGATGTTCGAGAGGTCGAGACGGCCGTCGTCGGTGAGGCCGAACCACTTCAGCTTCGCGCCCGTGCGCTGCGAGAGCAGCTGCCACGGCACGATGTTGGAGTGGTGCTCCATCTCCGTGATGGCGATCTCGGTCTCGTGGTCCACGCGGTAGGGCTCGTCGGCCCAGCCCAGCATGTTGGCCACGAGGTTGAGCGACTCGGAGGCGTTCTTGGTGAAGATCACCTCGTCGCGGCTCGGCGCGTTGATGAAGGCCGCGACCTTGTCACGGGCGCCTTCGTACAGCGCCGTCGCCTCCTCGGCGACCGTGTAGACGCCGCGGTGGACGTTGGCGTTGTGACGCTCGTAGTACGTGTTGAGCGCGTCGAGGACCTGCCGCGGCTTCTGCGAGGTCGCCGCGGAGTCGAGGTACACGATCTTCTTGTTGTCGTGGACCACGCGATCCAGGAGCGGGAAGTCCTTGCGGATCGCCTCGGTGTCGAGGAGGCCGGAGAGCCCCTGATGGGCAGATGTCACGCGGATGCGCCACCCTTCGTGCTGTAGGCCTCGTAGCCCTCGTTCTCCAGCTTGTCGGCGAGCTCGGCGCCGCCGGACTCGACGATGCGGCCGCCGGAGAAGACGTGCACGAAGTCGGGCTTGATGTAGCGGAGGATCCGGGTGTAGTGCGTGATCAGCAGCGTGCCGACCTCGCCGGTCTCGCGGACACGGTTGACGCCGTCGGAGACCTGACGCAGCGCGTCGACGTCCAGGCCGGAGTCCGTCTCGTCGAGGATCGCGATCTTCGGCTTGAGGAGCTCCATCTGGAGGATCTCGTGGCGCTTCTTCTCACCGCCGGAGAAACCCTCGTTGACGTTGCGCTCGGCGAAGGCCGGGTCCATCTGGAGCTGCTCCATCGCGGACTTGACCTCCTTCACCCAGGTGCGCAGCTTGGGGGCCTCGCCGCGGATCGCCGTCGCCGACGTGCGCAGGAAGTTGGAGACCGAGACGCCGGGGACCTCGACCGGGTACTGCATGGCCAGGAACATGCCGGCGCGGGCGCGCTCGTCGACCGACATCTCCAGGACGTCCTCGCCGTCGAGCGTGACGGTGCCGCTGGTGATCGTGTACTTGGGGTGCCCCGCGATCGAGTACGCGAGGGTCGACTTGCCGGACCCGTTGGGGCCCATGATGGCGTGGGTCTCGCCCTGCTTCACGGTCAGGTCGACGCCCTTGAGGATCTCCTTGGTGCCGTTCTCGACGACGACGGAGACGTGCAGGTCGCGGATTTCAAGCGTTGCCATGGGTGACTCAGGACTCCTGGGTGACGGAGACGAGCACATCGTCCCCTTCGATCTTTACGGGGTATACGGGGACGGGGCGCGTCGCGGGAAGGCCGGAGGGCTTGCCGGTGCGCAGGTCGAAGCTCGACCCGTGCAGCCAGCACTCGATGGCGCAGTCCTCGACCTCGCCCTCCGAGAGGGAGACGTTCGCGTGCGAGCAGATGTCGTTGATCGCGTACACCTCGCCCTCGGTGTGCACGACCGACACCGGCGTGCCGTCGACCTCGACCCGCTTCGGGGTGTCGGCCTCCAGCTCGCTCAGTGCGCAGACTCGGACGAAGGCCATCAGACGGAGGCCTCCAGCTCGGCCTCGATCTTGGCGAGGAGGCGCTCCTGGACGTCCGGCAGACCGATCTGCTGGACCAGTTCCGCGAAGAAGCCGCGGACGACGAGGCGGCGGGCCTCGATCTCCGGGATGCCGCGGGACATCAGGTAGAAGAGCTGCTCGTCGTCGAAGCGGCCGGTGGCCGAGGCGTGACCGGCGCCGGCGATCTCGCCGGTCTCGATCTCCAGGTTCGGTACGGAGTCGACCCGGGCGCCGTCCGTGAGGACCAGGTTCCGGTTGAGCTCGTACGTGTCGGTGCCCTCGGCGGCGGCCTGGATGAGCACGTCACCGATCCAGACGGCGTGCGCGCCCTGACCCTGCAGCGCGCCCTTGTAGGCCACGTTGGACTTGCAGTGCGGGGTGTTGTGGTCGACCAGGAGGCGGTGCTCCTGGTGCTGGCCGGCGTCGGTGAAGTACAGGCCGAAGAGCTCGGCCTCGCCGCCAGGGGCCGCGTACGCCACGCGCGGGTGGATGCGGACGACGTCGCCGCCGAAGGTGACGACGACCGACTTGAAGGAGGCGTCGCGGCCGACCAGCGCGTTGTGCTGGGCGACGTGGACGGCCTTCTCGTCCCAGTCCTGGACGGAGACGACGGTCAGCTTGGCGCCGTCACCGAGGACGTAGTCCACGTTGGCGGCGAACACCGCGTCGCCGGTGTGGTCGATGACCACGACGGCCTCGGCGAAGGCGCCGAGCTCGATCACCTGGTGGCCGAAGGCGACCCCGCCCTGGCCGTGCACGGCGATGCGGATCGGCTCGGTGAGGACGGTCTCCTTGGCGACGGTGACGACCGAGGCCTTCTCGAAGGAGGAGTACGCCTGGGCGGCGACGCGGTCGACGGGCGTGCCGGCCTTGCCGAGGCGCTCGTCCTCACGGCCGACGGTCTCCACGGTGACGCCCTCGGGGGCCTCGATCTCGACCTTGACGCCCTCGCCGGAGGCGACGGCGGTGCCGTCGTGGAGACCGCGGAGGCGCTCGAGCGGCGTGAACCGCCATTCCTCCTCGCGGCCGTGCGGGACGGGGAAGTCCGCGACGTCGAAGGACGGGGGCGCGCTCATGCGCGTGGCGACGGTGGAATCGGCGGCCACCGCGATCGAGCCGGCGGTGGTGGAGCCCGCCGGGATGTTCTGCTGAGCCTCAGCCATGGCTGTCGTGTTGCTCTCTTCCTGCGTACGTGGAATTCGGTCGCTGCGGGTGCGGTGGCTGCTAGCCGACCGCGCCTTCCATCTGCAGCTCGATCAGCCGGTTGAGCTCCAGCGCGTACTCCATCGGGAGTTCCTTGGCGATGGGCTCGACGAAGCCGCGGACGATCATCGCCATGGCCTCGAACTCGGTGAGGCCGCGGCTCATCAGGTAGAAGAGCTGGTCCTCGGAGACCTTGGAGACGGTGGCCTCGTGGCCCATGGAGACGTCGTCCTCGCGCACGTCCACGTAGGGGTACGTGTCGGAGCGGGAGATCGTGTCGACGAGCAGCGCGTCGCAGAGCACGTTGGACTTGGCGCCCGGGGCACCCTCGCCGATCTCGATGAGACCGCGGTAGGAGGTGCGGCCGCCGCCTCGCGCCACCGACTTGGAGACGATGTTGGAGGAGGTGTTCGGGGCCATGTGGACCATCTTGGCGCCGGCGTCCTGGTGCTGGCCCTCGCCCGCGAAGGCGATGGAGAGGGTCTCGCCCCTGGCGTGCTCGCCCATGAGGTAGACGGCCGGGTACTTCATGGTGACCTTGGAGCCGATGTTGCCGTCGACCCACTCCATGGTGGCGCCCTCGTAGGCGACGGCGCGCTTGGTCACCAGGTTGTAGACGTTGTTCGACCAGTTCTGGATGGTCGTGTAGCGGCAGCGGCCGCCCTTCTTGACGATGATCTCGACGACGGCGCTGTGCAGCGAGTCCGAGGAGTAGATCGGGGCGGTGCAGCCCTCGACGTAGTGGACGTAGGCGTCCTCGTCGACGATGATCAGCGTCCGCTCGAACTGGCCCATGTTCTCCGTGTTGATACGGAAGTAGGCCTGGAGCGGGATCTCGACGTGCACGCCCTTCGGCACGTAGATGAAGGAGCCGCCGGACCACACGGCCGTGTTCAGGGAGGCGAACTTGTTGTCGCCGACCGGGATGACCGTGCCGAAGTACTCGCGGAAGAGCTCCTCGTGCTCCTTCAGCGCGGTGTCGGTGTCGACGAAGATGACGCCCTGCTCCTCCAGGTCCTCGCGGATCTGGTGGTAGACGACCTCGGACTCGTACTGGGCGGCGACACCGGCGACGAGGCGCTGCTTCTCGGCCTCGGGGATGCCGAGCTTGTCGTACGTGTTCTTGATGTCCTCGGGCAGTTCCTCCCAGGAAGCGGCCTGCTTCTCGGTGGAGCGCACGAAGTACTTGATGTTGTCGAAGTCGATGCCGGAGAGGTCGGAGCCCCAGGTGGGCATGGGCTTCTTGCCGAAGAGCCGCAGACCCTTGAGACGCAGCTTCAGCATCCACTCGGGCTCGTTCTTCTTCGAGGAGATGTCGCGGACGACGTCCTCGTTGAGGCCACGCTTGGCGGTGGCACCGGCCGTGTCGGAGTCGGCCCAGCCGTACTCGTACCGACCCAGGCCCTCAAGCTCGGGGTGGCTGATCTCGGTGGTCATGCGGGGTTCCTCCCGGCGGTACTGGCGGATGCTGAAGGGGTGGCCTGTGGGGCGCTGTGCGGGATGAACGTGGTGCAGACGCCGTCACCATGCGCGATGGTGGCCAGACGCTGGACGTGCGTTCCCAGGAGGCGGGAGAAGTACTCCGTCTCCGCCTCGCACAGCTGGGGGTACTGCTCGGCGACGTGCGCGACCGGGCAGTGGTGCTGGCAGAGCTGCTCGCCGACCGGCGCGTTCCGCGCAGTGGCAGCGTACCCGTCCGCCGTCAGGGCCTTGGCGAGCGCCTCGGTCCGCTGCGCGGGCTCGGCCGCCTCGACGGCCTCGCGGTACGCGCTGCCCTGGGCCTCGATCCGGTCGCGGGCGAAGGCGGCGACGGCCGCCTCTCCACCGGCGTTGCGCTCGATCCAGCGGAGCGCCTCGACGGCCAGGGAGTCGTACGACTGGTCGAAGGCGTCCCTGCCGCAGTCGGTGAGCGCGAAGATCTTCGCGGGGCGGCCGCGGGCCCTGGTCCCGTAGACGCGCTTCTCACGGGCTTCGACGACCTTCTCGGCGACCAGCGAGTCGAGGTGCCTGCGGACGGCCGCCTGGGTGAGGCGGAGCCGCCCGGCCAGATCGGCGACGGTCGAGGGACCGTGGTCCAGGATCGACCGCGCGACCCGGTTGCGCGTGGAACGCTCTCGGGTCGCGAGTTCCTCCACCGGAGCCGCGCCAACGTTTTTCACAACGCCATTGTTGCGTAATTAATCTCGGACTGACAAGCGACGTCCACGGCGTGGTCGGTGCCGTGCGTCACTCAGGTAAGGCTTACCTGACCTGCGGAAATGATCATTCGTAGGACGAATGAAGGCCCTCGCGGGGCCCCGAGACCGGCGCACCCCCAGGGGCTCTCTAGACTTCCCGACATGCGAAACACGCCCGCCGACGGCCCTGACAGCGCCGTCCGCGTACGCGGCCTGGTCAAGCGGTACGGAAGCAGGACCGCCGTCGACGGCCTCGACCTCGACGTGCGCGCGGGCACCGTCACCGCCGTCCTCGGACCCAACGGGGCCGGCAAGACCACCACCATCGAGACCTGCGAGGGCTACCGCAGGCCCGACGGCGGCAGCGTCCGTGTCCTCGGCCTCGACCCGGTCGCCGACGCGGCGGCCCTCCGCCCCCGGATCGGCGTCATGCTCCAGTCCGGCGGCGTCTACTCCGGCGCCCGCGCCGACGAGATGCTCCGCCACATGGCGAAGCTCCACGCCCACCCCCTGGACGTGGACGCCCTCGTCGAGCGGCTCGGACTCGGCTCCTGCGGCCGTACGACCTACCGGCGCCTCTCCGGCGGCCAGCAGCAGCGTCTCGCGCTCGCCATGGCCGTCGTCGGCCGCCCCGAGCTCGTCTTCCTCGACGAGCCGACCGCAGGCCTCGACCCGCAGGCCCGCCGCGCCACCTGGGACCTCGTACGGGAGCTGCGCGCCGACGGGGTGACCGTGGTCCTCACCACGCACTTCATGCAGGAGGCCGAGGAGCTCGCGGACGACGTCGCCATCGTCGACGCCGGCCGGGTCGCCGCCCAGGGCAGCCCCGAGGAGCTGTGCCGGGGCGGCGCCGAGAACACCCTGCGCTTCACCGGACGCGCCGGGCTCGACCTCGGCTCCCTGCTCAAGGCCCTGCCGGACGGCTCGGCCGCCGCGGAGCCGCTCCCCGGCATGTACAGGATCACCGGCACCGTCGACCCGCAGCTGCTCGCCACGGTCACCAGCTGGTGTGCCCAGCACGGCGTCATGCCCGAGGGCATCGCCGTCGAGCGCCACACCCTGGAAGACGTCTTTCTGGAGCTGACCGGCAAGGAGCTGAGGGCATGAAGTCGGGCACCACACCGATCTGCCGGGGGTCCGGGGGTCGCCCCCCGGGCAAGCACAGCCTGGAGCTGACCGGCAAGGAGCTGAGGGCATGAAGTCGGGCACCTACTCCCCCAAGCCCGGCGCGGCCCCCGTCGGCCGCATGATCGCGGCGCAGACGGCCCTGGAGACCCGGATGCTGCTGCGCAACGGCGAGCAGCTGCTCCTGACGGTGATCATCCCCTCGCTGCTCCTGGTGCTCTTCTCGACCGTCGACGTCGTCGACACGGGTGCGGGCGAGGCCGTCGACTTCCTCACCCCCGGCGTCCTCGCGCTCGCCGTGATGTCCACCGCCTTCACCGGCCAGGCCATCGCGACCGGTTTCGAGCGGCGGTACGGGGTGCTCAAGCGCCTCGGCGCCTCGCCGCTCCCCCGCTGGGCGCTGATGACCGCGAAGACGCTGTCCGTCCTGGTCACCGAGGTCCTCCAGATCGCGCTCCTGACGGTGATCGCGCTGGGGCTCGGCTGGTCCCCGCAGGGCAACCCCGGCTCGGTCGCCCTCCTCCTGGTGCTCGGCACGGCCGCCTTCTCCGGCCTCGGCCTGCTGATGGCGGGCACCCTCAAGGCAGAGGCCACCCTCGCCGCCGCGAACCTGGTCTTCCTGCTGCTCCTGGTCGGCGGCGGGGTCATCGTCCCGCTGGAGAAGTTCGGCGCCGCGGGCGACGTCCTCGCACTGCTGCCGATCGCCGCCCTCTCGGACGGCCTGCGGGACGTCCTCCAGGGCGGCGCGTCGATGCCCTGGGGCGACGCGCTGATCCTGGCGGTCTGGGCGGTCCTGGGGCTCGGTGCCGCGGCGCGGTTCTTCCGCTGGGAGTAACCGTAAGGTTCCGTTCGGCCACATACGCCCCCCCTCGTGAAAGCGCGCACAAGCGCCGTCCTACGATAGGGCCCGTGCTGACCCCCCTCGCCTTCATCGCCAGGCGCTGGACCCCGTCCCCCGGGACGCTCCGGCGCGCCGCGCTCTCCGCCGTCGTGATGAGCGTGCTCATCATCGTCACGGGTGGCGCGGTCCGGCTGACCGGTTCCGGTCTCGGCTGCGACACCTGGCCCAAGTGCACCGACGACAGCCTGATCGTGACGCCCGAGCAGGGCTACCGCGGTGTGATCGAGTTCGGCAACCGGATGCTGACGTACGTCCTGTCGGCGGCCGTCGGCTGGGCGATCGTCGCCGCGCGGTCCACCAAGCCCTGGCGGCGCGGGCTGACCCGGCTCGGCTGGGCCCAGTTCTGGATCGTGATGAGCAACGCCGTCCTCGGTGGCATCACGGTGTGGATGGGCCTCAACCCGTGGACGGTGGCAGGACACTTCCTCGCCGCGAACGCCCTCCTCACCGTCGCCGTCATCACCTGGCACCGCACCGGCGAGGGCGACACCGCCCCCCGCCCGCGCGTGCCGCGCCCGGTGCGGAAGCTGTCCTGGGCGATCACGATCACCTCCGGTCTGCTGATCGCGCTCGGCACCGCGGTGACCGGCGCCGGCAAGCACGCCGGTGACAGCAGCGACGTCCCGCGCATGCCGTGGGACTGGACGAACGCCGCGCACGTCCACGCGATCGCCGCCTGGGTCGTCTGCGCCCTCGCGCTCGCGATGTGGCTGGTCCTGCGCGTGGTCGACGCCCCGGTCGACACCCGGGCGCGCGCCCGTGACCTGCTGATCGTGCTGCTCGCGCAGGGCGGCATCGGCTATGTCCAGTACTTCGCCGGGGTCCCCGAGATCCTGGTCGGCGCCCATATGCTCGGCTCCTCGCTGATGTGGATCGCGGTGCTGCGACTCGCCCTGAGCCTGCGCGAGCGCCCCCTGCCCACCGCCGACATCCCGGCCCAGGCCGAGCCGGTGCCGGCCACGGCCTGACCCACCGGCCACCGGCTCACCGGCCACGGCCTCACCGACCCCACCGACGGGTCTACCGGCTCCGCGCGAGCCGGTAGACCCGTCGCGCGTTGTCCCCCGCGATCATCGCGGCGACCCGCTGGGCGTCCGTACGTGACCAGGCGCCGTCCATGACCCACTCGCCGAGCACCCGTGTGACGGCGGTACGGAAGACGCTCGCGGCGACGACGTGCAGCTCGGGCAGCCCGTGGGCGCCGCTGGAGAACAGCAGCTTGCCGAACGGCGCCCGCTCCAGGACCTCGGCGAGGACGGCCGCCGCCCGCGCCCCCGTGTGGGCGAGGACGGGGCCGAGATCCGCGTACACGTGCGCGTGCGCACCGGTCAGCCGCGCGGCGGCGCGGTGGTACGGGTAGGAGTGCAGCAGCACCAGGTCGGTGCCGAGGCCCGAGGTGGCGGCGGCGAATCCGGCGACCGAAGCCGGGTCCCGGTCCCCGGTGTGCAGTTGGAGGGGGCGCCCGGCGGTGACCGCGATCCAGAGCAGATGGCGCAGCAGGACGGGGTCGGCGAGCCGGCCGCCGGCCGGGCGTCCGGCGAGCCAGCGCCCCGCCGCCCCGCGTACCTCCCCGGGCCCGGGCGGTTCCGGCGCGTACGCGAGCCCCTGGCGTACCCCCGCCACGGAGGCGAAGGCCACGGCGTTGACGGCGGCCCCGTGGACGGCCTCGGCGAGGTTGGCGAGGAAGGCCTCGACGGTGCCCGAGGTGTCGGCGACCTGTTCGGCGAGGGGTTCGAGCCGGACGATCTCGTGGGCCTCGGCCGCGCCCGTGGCGGCGATCTCGGCGGGTCCCGTCAGATCCTCGGGGAGCCCGGTGTCGACGAGGTACGTGGAGATCCCGGAGGAGCGGAGGAGACGTCGGCCCGCCTCGGCGACGCCGAGCTCGCGGCGGCGCGCGAGGTAGCGGGCGGGCGGGCAGTGCGGTTCGAGGCCGAGGAGCGGCGGGCACCAGCGGCGTACGGCGAACCCGGTCTGGGTGTCGAAGAAGGTGGTGCCCGCGGCGGGCAGGGTGGTGCTCCCGCCGAGCTGGGCTCCGAGGCGGGCCTCGAAGGTGCCGAGGCCGAGCTCGGTACGGAGCACCCCGTGGCAGTACTGGTCCACCAGGCTCGGCGTGTCGATCATCTCGGGGGGCTCCCTGTGTGGACGTGTCGCGTCTCCACACGTCCTAACGGGTGAGCCCCGCGCGAGGTTGTTGCCTCAGCCGTTGGAGGGGCCGCCGATCTGGATACCGGCCATCCGGGTCCACTCGTACGGGCCGGTGACGACCTTGGCGGCGATCTCGCCGTCGAACTCCTCGTGGAGGGTGAGGCCGGCCTTCTCTGCGGCCTGCTGCGCGATCGCGTACGTGGGCGCGACGAGGTCGCCCCAGCCGCCGTCCGTGCCGACGAGGACGATCCGGGTGCCCGCCTGGCCGATGTGCGCGAGGTGCCCCTCGGAGCCGCCGTGCGCCTTGGAGAAGGCCTGGATCTCCTTGGCGAGCTTGGCCGCCTTGCGCTCTTCGTGCTTCGTTTCTGCCATGACAACGATGCTACCGACGCGTAGATCGAGTGACGACGGCCGGGCCACGTGGCCTATCCCACGTGACCCGGCCGTCGGCCGAGCAGATCATCTGAGCGGTACGTCGTCGAAGAAGCCCTAGCGGAGGAAGGGGTCCACCGCGACCGCCACGAAGAGCAGCGACACATAGGTGATGGACCAGTGGAAGAGGCGCATCTCCTTGAGCTTCGCGCCGGAGGCGCCCGCCTTGGCGCGGTTGAGCAGGCCGTGCGCCTCCCAGAGCCACCAGCCGCCGGTGAGCAGCGCCACCGCCAGGTAGAACCAGCCGGTGTAGCCGAGCGGCGTGAGCAGCAGCGAGACGGCGACCATCACCCAGCTGTACGCGACGATCTGCTTGGCCACGACCTTGTTGGAGGCGAGCACCGGGAGCATCGGCACGCCCGCGCGTGCGTAGTCGTCCTTCACCTTCATCGACAGCGGCCAGTAGTGCGGCGGCGTCCAGAAGAAGATGACGAGGAAGAGGATGATCGCGGCCCAGGACATCGAGTTCGTGACGGCGGACCAGCCGATGAGCACCGGCAGGCAGCCGGCGATGCCGCCCCAGACGATGTTCTGCGCGGTCCTGCGCTTCAGGATCATCGTGTAGACCACGACGTAGAAGAGGAGCGCGCCGAGCGAGAGGGCGGCGGAGAGCCAGTTGACGAGCAGGCCGAACCAGAGCGTGGAGACCACGGCGAGGGTGAGGCCGAAGACCAGGCCCTCCCGCGGTGTCAGGACGCCGGTGACCAGCGGACGCTGGGACGTGCGGTCCATCAGCGCGTCGATGTCGCGGTCGATGTACATGTTCAGGGCGTTTGCGCCGCCCGCGGAGAGGTAGCCGCCGAAACAGGTGGCGAGTACCAGCCACAGGTCGGGCACGCCCTGCTCGGCGAGGAACATCACCGGGACGGTCGTGATGAGCAGCAGTTCGATGATCCGCGGCTTGGTCAGCGCCACGAATGCCTTGACGCGGGCCCCGAACGGCCGATGGCCTCCCGGGCTGGGAGTCAAGACGACCCCTGCGGGTCGGGACTCGACGGCCGTCACGCACACCCCTGACAGAGAAATTCCCAGCAAGCCCCCCGCATGAAGGCGGGGTGAAGCTTGCGCGTACCACGCCACTGTAGACGTTGCCCAGACGCCGATCTTCGCGGGGGTGGGGTCGTGTTGAGGGGGTGTGTCCCAAGGCGTGGACACGCTTCGGGAGGCGAACTCGCACGGGCGGCGGCAGTCTTGCTGTGTCCGCTCATTTGAGGGGCATGAGCACGAAAAGAGGGGGCCCCGGCGGGGGTAGGCTCGACACCGCCGGTACACCCTCAGTCACCGGCTTCAGACATGTGGAGAGGAGCCCTGACCCAGGGTGAGCACTAAGCCGACCACCACAGACCTCGAGTGGACCGAGTTGGACCAGCGGGCCGTCGACACCGCCCGCATCCTGGCCGCGGACGCCGTACAGAAGGTCGGCAACGGCCATCCTGGTACGGCGATGAGCCTGGCGCCCGCCGCGTACACCCTCTTCCAGAAGGTGATGCGGCACGACCCGGCCGACCCCGAGTGGGTCGGGCGCGACCGGTTCGTCCTCTCCGCCGGCCACTCGTCCCTGACCCTCTACACCCAGCTGTACCTGGGGGGCTTCGGGCTCGAACTGGACGACCTGAAGGCCTTCCGTACCTGGGGTTCGAAGACCCCCGGTCACCCGGAGTACGGCCACACCGCCGCCGTCGAGACGACCACCGGCCCGCTGGGCCAGGGTGTCGCCAACGCGGTGGGCATGGCGATGGCCGCCCGCTACGAGCGCGGTCTGTTCGACCCGGAGGCCGCCACCGGCGCCTCCCCGTTCGACCACCGGATCTACGCGATCGCCGGTGACGGCTGCCTCCAGGAGGGCATCTCCGCGGAGGCCTCCTCGCTCGCCGGCCACCAGAAGCTCGGCAACCTGATCCTGCTGTGGGACGACAACCACATCTCGATCGAGGGCGACACCGAGACGGCCGTGTCCGAGGACACGATGAAGCGGTACGAGGCGTACGGCTGGCACGTCCAGCGCGTCGAGCCGCAGGCCAACGGCGACCTGGACCCGGCCGCGCTGTACACGGCGATCAAGGCCGCGGAGGCCGAGACCGAGCGTCCGTCGTTCATCGCGATGCGCTCGATCATCGCCTGGCCCGCGCCGAACGCGCAGAACACCGAGGCCGCGCACGGCTCGGCGCTCGGCGACGAGGAGATCGCGGCCACCAAGCGCGTCCTGGGCTTCGACCCGGAGCAGACCTTCGAGGTCTCCGACGAGGTCATCGCGCACACCCGTTCGCTCGGCGACCGTGGCCGTGAGGCCCGCGCCGCGTGGGAGAAGTCGCTCGCCGAGTGGCGTACGGCCAACCCGGAGCGCGCCGCCGAGTTCGACCGCATCCAGGCGAACGAGCTGCCGGCCGGCTGGGCCGAGAAGCTCCCGGTCTTCGAGCCGGGCAAGGGTGTCGCCACCCGTGCCGCCTCGGGCCAGGTCCTCAAGGCGCTCGGCGCGGTCATCCCGGAGCTGTGGGGCGGCTCGGCCGACCTCGCCGGCTCGAACAACACGACGATCGACAAGGACTCGTCGTTCCTGCCCGAGGGCAACCCGCTGCCGGAGGCCGACAAGTACGGCCGCACGATCCACTTCGGCATCCGCGAGCACTCCATGGCCGCGGAGATGAACGGCATCGCGCTGCACGGCAACACGCGCGTCTACGGCGGCACCTTCCTGGTGTTCTCCGACTACATGCGCAACGCCGTGCGTCTGTCCGCGCTGATGCACCTGCCGGTGACGTACGTCTGGACCCACGACTCGATCGGTCTGGGCGAGGACGGCCCGACGCACCAGCCGGTGGAGCACCTCGCCTCGCTGCGCGCGATCCCCGGTCTGAACGTGGTCCGGCCCGCCGACGCCAACGAGACGGCGATCGCCTGGCGGGAGATCATGCAGCGCCACACCAAGGTCTTCGGCAAGGGCGCCCCGCACGGTCTGGCGCTCACCCGCCAGGGCGTTCCGACGTACGCGCCGAACGAGGACACCGTCAAGGGCGGCTACGTGCTCTTCGACGCCGAGAACGCCGAGAACGGTGAGCCGGAGGTCGTGCTGATCGCGACCGGCTCCGAGGTGCACCTGGCCGTCGAGGCCCGCGAGCAGCTCCAGGCCGCCGGTGTCCCGACCCGCGTGGTCTCGATGCCGTCCGTGGAGTGGTTCGAGGAGCAGGACCAGGCGTACAAGGACTCCGTCCTGCCGCCGTCGGTGAAGGCCCGTGTCGCGGTCGAGGCCGGTATCGGTCTCACCTGGCACCGGTACGTCGGGGACGCCGGCCGGATCGTCTCCCTGGAGCACTTCGGTGCCTCGGCGGACGCGAAGGTCCTGTTCCGCGAGTTCGGGTTCACGCCGGAGGCGATCGTCGCCGCCGCACGGGAATCGATCGACGCCGCCGCGCGCTGACCCGCATACGTACGACTTAATGGAGATGCAATTCTCATGACAGACGCTCTCAAGCGCCTCTCCGACGAAGGCGTCGCGATCTGGCTGGACGACCTCTCGCGTCAGCGGATCACCTCCGGCAACCTGGCCGAGCTGCTCGACCAGAGCCATGTGGTCGGTGTGACCACGAACCCGTCGATCTTCCAGAAGGCGATCTCCGAGGGGCACGGCTACGACCAGCAGCTGGCCGACCTCGCCGCCCGCAAGGTGACCGTCGACGAGGCCATCCGCATGATCACGACGGCGGACGTCCGTGACGCCGCCGATATCCTGCGGCCGGTCTTCGACGCGACCGACGGCCAGGACGGCCGGGTGTCCATCGAGGTCGACCCGCGTCTCGCCCACGAGACGACCGCGACCATCGCGGAGGCCAAGCAGCTGGCCTGGCTGGTGGACCGGCCCAACACGCTCATCAAGATCCCGGCCACCCAGGCGGGTCTGCCGGCGATCACCGAGGTCATCGGCCTCGGCATCAGCGTCAACGTCACGCTGATCTTCTCCCTCGAGCGCTACCGCGCAGTCATGGACGCCTACCTGGCGGGTCTGGAGAAGGCCCGCGAGCGCGGCCTGGACCTCTCCAAGATCCACTCGGTGGCGTCCTTCTTCGTGTCCCGGGTGGACTCGGAGATCGACAAGCGCCTGGACGGCATCGGCACGGACGAGGCCAAGGCCCTCAAGGGCAAGGCCGCCCTGGCCAACGCGCGTCTGGCGTACGAGGCGTACGAGGAGGTCTTCTCCTCGGAGCGCTGGGCCGCCCTCGACAAGGCGCAGGCCAACAAGCAGCGTCCGCTGTGGGCCTCGACCGGCGTCAAGGACCCGGCGTACAAGGACACCCTGTACGTGGTGGACCTGGTCGCCCCCGGCACGGTCAACACCATGCCGGAAGCCACCCTGGAGGCCACCGCCGACCACGGCGAGGTCACCGGTGACACCGTGCGCGGCACGTACGACCGGTCGCGCGCCGAGCTGGCGGCCGTCGAGAAGCTGGGCATCGGCTACGACGAGGTCGTCCAGCTCCTGGAGGACGAGGGCGTCGAGAAGTTCGAGGCGTCCTGGAACGACCTGCTCAAGTCCACCGAGGCAGAGCTGAAGCGCCTCGCACCTTCGGAGGCGTAAGCAACTGTGAGCGCAGTCCACGGAGCCAACCCGCTCCGTGACGCCGCAGACCGACGGCTCCCGCGCATCGCGGGGCCGTCGGGCCTGGTGATCTTCGGCGTCACGGGCGATTTGTCCCGTAAGAAGCTGATGCCTGCCGTCTACGACCTGGCCAACCGCGGCCTGCTGCCGCCGGGCTTCTCGCTCATCGGCTTCGCCCGCCGCGAGTGGCAGAACGAGGACTTCGCGCAGGAGGTCCACGACGCCGTCGAGCAGCACGCGCGCACCCCGTTCCGCGAGGAGGTGTGGCAGCAGCTGATCCAGGGGATGCGTTTCGTCCAGGGCGACTTCGACGACGACGACGCCTTCGAGCAGCTGAAGTCCACCATCGAGGAGCTGGACAAGGCGCAGGGCACCGGAGGCAACTTCGCCTTCTACCTGTCCGTGCCGCCGAAGTTCTTCCCGCTCGTCGTCCAGCAGCTGAAGAAGCACGGCCTGGCCGACCAGAAGGACGGCTCCTGGCGCCGCGCGGTCATCGAGAAGCCCTTCGGCCACGACCTGGTCTCCGCCAAGGAGCTCAACGAGGTCGTCCACGAGGTCTTCCCGCCCGAGGCGGTCTTCCGGATCGACCACTACCTCGGCAAGGAGACCGTCCAGAACATCCTGGCGCTCCGCTTCGCCAACACCCTCTTCGAGCCGATCTGGAACCGGTCGTACGTCGACCACGTGCAGATCACCATGGCCGAGGACATCGGCATCGGCGGCCGCGCCGGCTACTACGACGGCATCGGCGCCGCCCGTGACGTCATCCAGAACCACCTGCTCCAGCTGCTCGCGCTGACCGCGATGGAGGAGCCCGCCTCCTTCGACGCCGACGCGCTGGCCGCCGAGAAGACCAAGGTCCTCGGCGCGGTGAAGCGCCCCACGGACCTGGGCAGGACCACGGTCCGCGGTCAGTACGCGGCCGGGTGGCAGGGCGGCGCGAAGGCCGTCGGCTACCTGGAGGAAGACGGCATCGACCCCCAGTCGAAGACCGACACCTACGCGGCCGTGAAGCTGGAGATCGACAACCGCCGCTGGGCGGGCGTCCCCTTCTACCTGCGGACCGGCAAGCGGCTCGGCCGCCGCGTCACCGAGATCGCCGTCGTCTTCCAGCGCGCCCCGCACTCCCCCTTCGACCACACCGCGACCGAGGAACTCGGCCGCAACGCCATCGTCATCCGGGTCCAGCCGGACGAGGGCGTGACGGTGCGGTTCGGCTCCAAGGTGCCCGGCACCCAGATGGAGATCCGGGACGTGTCGATGGACTTCGCGTACGGCGAGTCCTTCACGGAGTCCAGCCCCGAGGCGTACGAGCGGCTCATCCTCGACGTCCTGCTCGGCGACTCGAACCTCTTCCCGCGCGTCGAGGAGGTCGAGCTGTCCTGGAAGATCCTCGACCCGATCGAGCAGTTCTGGGACAAGCACGGCAAGCCCGCGCAGTACCAGTCCGGGACCTGGGGTCCGGTCGAGGCGGACGAGATGCTCGCACGAGACGGACGGAGCTGGCGCCGGCCATGAAGACCGACCTGACGGACACCACGTCCTCCAAGATCAACAAGGCGCTGGTGCTCGGGCGGCGGGCGATCGGTACGCCGGCCGTCGGCATGGTGCTCACCCTTGTCATCGTCACCGACGAGGAGAACGCCTACGACGCGCTGAGGGCGGCGAACGAGGCGTCCCGCGAGCACCCCTCGCGGACCCTCGTCGTCATCAAGCGGGTCTCGCGCTCACCGCGGGACCGCGCCAAGGCACGGCTCGACGCCGAGGTCCGCCTCGGCGCCGACGCCAGCACCGGCGAGACGGTGGTGCTCCGGCTGTACGGCGAGGTCGGCGACCACGCCCAGTCGGTGGTGCTCCCGCTGCTCCTGCCGGACGCCCCCGTCGTCGTCTGGTGGCCGGTGAACGCGCCGACCGACCCGGCGAACGACCCGCTGGGCGCCCTCGCCCAGCGCCGGGTGACCGACACGTACGCCGCCGAGCAGCCCATCCACGAGCTGGCCGCGCGTGCGGACCGGTACACCCCGGGCGACACGGACCTCTCGTGGACCCGGATCACCCCGTGGCGCTCGATGCTCGCCGCCGCGCTCGACCAGGTCGTGTGCGAGGTCACCTCCGCCGAGGTGGAGGGCGAGGAGTTCAACCCGAGCGTCGAACTGCTCGCGATGTGGCTGGCCGAGCGGCTGAAGGTGCCGGTGCGGCGCTCCAAGTCGACGGGTCCCGGTCTCACCTCCGTACGGATGGAGACCAGCTCGGGTCCGATCGTGCTCGACCGGCCGGACGGCTCGCTCGCGACGCTCTCCATCCAGGGGCAGCCGGACCGCGCCGTGGCGCTCAAGCGCCGTGAGACGGCCGAGCTGATCGCCGAGGAGCTGCGCCGGCTCGACCCGGACGACACCTACGCGACGGCGCTGAAGTTCGGCCTCGAGCGGCTGGACGAGAAGGCGGCCGTCACGGCTCCCGAGCCGGAGGCCGTCATAGCGGCCCCGGCCGAGGCTGAGGCCGAACCCGCGGCTGAGGCCGAACCCGCGGCGAAGCCCGCCGCGAAGAAGGCTCCGGCGGCCAAGAAGGCGGCGGCCAAGTGAGTACCCCTCAGCTGGTCGTCCACCGCGACAAGGAGCTGATGGCCGAGGCCGCGGCGGCCCGGCTGATCACGAAGATCGTGGACGCCCAGGCCTCCCGCGGCTCGGCGTCGGTGGTGCTGACCGGCGGCCGCAACGGCAACGGCCTGCTCGCGGCGCTCGGTTCGGCGCCCGCGCGGGACGCGATCGACTGGTCGCGGCTCGACCTGTGGTGGGGCGACGAGCGTTTCCTGCCCGAGGGAGACCCCGAGCGGAACGTCACCCAGGCCCGGGAGGCGCTGCTCGACCGGGTGCCGCTCGACCCGGCGCGGGTGCACGCCATGCCGGCCTCCGACGGCCCGTACGGCAGCGATGTCGACGCCGCCGCGGCCGCCTACGCGGCGGAGCTGGCCGCCGCCACGGACCCCGGCGACCACGGTGGGGTGCCGACCTTCGACGTGCTGATGCTGGGCGTCGGCCCTGACACTCATGTGGCCTCGCTCTTCCCCGAGCTGCCGGCGGTCCGCGAGACCGAGCGGACGGTGGTCGGCGTGCACGGCGCGCCCAAGCCGCCGCCGCTGCGGGTCTCGCTGACGCTTCCGGCGATCAGGGCGGCGAAGGAGGTCTGGCTGCTCGCGGCCGGTGAGGACAAGGCGAAGGCGGCGGCGATCGCGCTGTCGGGCGCGGGCGAGGTCCAGGCCCCGGCGGCGGGTGCCTACGGCCGCTCGCGGACCCTGTGGCTGCTCGACGCGGCGGCGGCCTCGGAGCTGCCGCGGAGTCTGTATCCGCCGGCTTCGGCCTGATTCCGCGACGCGTACGCCCCGGAGGCCCGGTTCACCTGTCGGTGGACCGGGCCTCCGGCGTCGGTACGGGCTCGATGAAGGGCGCGAGGAGGTCCGGTACGGCCTCGGCGGCGAAGGTCAGGCCCTGGCTCTCGCCCGCGTCGTAGATGGCGTACGCGCCCTCGCCGGCCGCCGTCGTCGCGGTCAGGGTGAGGACGCCCGCGCGGCGCTGGAAGTACGACTGCTTGACGGTCCAGCCGATGACGCCGGAGCGCTGGAGGGCGACCGTGGCGCGCCGGACCGTGCCCGAACGGGTCACCAGATAGGCGCCGCTGACACCGTGTCCGAGACCGCGGTACGCGTCGAGGGCGAGGAGCACGGCGAGCGGGGTCAGGACGACGGCGCAGCCCGCCGCCACGTACAGCAGGACCGGGGTGAGGAGGAGCCCGAGAAGGGCGAGGAGGGCGACCGGGGCGGCGACGGACCACAGGGCCCAGCGCAGCCGGCGGGTGCGGGCGGCGCGGGGGTGGGCGGCGAGCCGCACCCCGGTGGGCGGTTCCGGCTCGCGCAGGACCTGGGCGGCGACGCGGTCGGCGATCTCCCGGGGCACGGCCGGCAGCAAGGTCTTGAGGTCGGCGTGCTTGTCGCCGTCGTCCTTGGCGAGGCCGGTGGCGACGGCGTCGACACGGGCGGCCCCGAACAGGCGTACTCCCAGCGGCTCGACGACCTCGATCCCGCGCAGCCGGCGCTCCTCGAAGGAGACCGAGCGGGCGGTGAGGAGCCCGCGGCGGACGCGCAGGGTGCCGCCGGGCTCGCGCTCCAGGCGGTAGTTCCACCACATCTCGACCCAGAGGCCGAGGGCTCCGACGGCTCCCACGGCGGTGGCGACGAGGACCAGGTCGACGATCATCCAGGTGACGGAGACGTCCCGGAAGCGGTCCCCTATCCAGTCGATGACCTCCCCCTGGGCGCCGAACCACTCGCTGACCTGCATGACGGCTCCGGCCGCCGCGCCGCCGAGGGCCGGGGCGACGAAGGAGACCGGGGCGTAGCGGATCCAGCGGGGGTCGGCGACGGCGAGGGCGCCCTCGTCGGGGAGGCCGGCGGGGCCGGTGGCGGTGCGGGCGAGGAGTTCGTGGCGGAGGAGTTCGCCCTCGGCGCGGGTGACCAGGTGGAGTTCGAGCGTGGACTCGCTGCCGCCGGTGCTCTCGCCGGTGCCGATGCGGACCTTGACGAGGCCGAGGAGACGCTGGAGGGGGTTGGCGGTGAGGTCGACGCTGCGGATGCGCTCGCGGGCCAGGGAGCGGCGCTTGATCAGCAGGAGCCCGGTGTGGAGGTCGATCCGCTCGCTGCCGATCCGGTAGCGGGTGCGGCGCCAGCGGACGTAGTCGACGAGGGTGCCGCCGAGGACGAGGAGGAACGCTCCGGCGAGGACCCAGGAGAGGGCCTGCCCCAGCGGCCTGGATCCGACGAGGCCCAGGGTCGTGGGCAGGCCGGCTCCGCCGGCGACGCCGCACAGGACGGCGGCGGTGGCCAGGAGCACGCGCCGGTCGAGGCGCCGCCACGCCTCGCCGGGGGCATCGCCGGGACTGTCGCCGGGGCCGTCGTCGCGCGGCCCTTCGGCGCCGCCTATGCCGCCGTCGCGCGGGTCCTCGCCGTGCCCGGCCTCGTTCATGTGGCGTCCCCGGGGGTGGCCTGGGTGAGGGCCGTGAGCCGCTCGCCGAGCTCGGCGGCGAGCGCGTGGTCGAGGCCCTCGATCCGGATCGCGCCCTTGGAGGAGGCGGTGGTCACCGTGACGGTGGCGAGCCTGAAGTACTGCTCAAGGGGGCCGCGTACGGTGTCGACGGTCTGGATCCGGGACATCGGCGCGATCCGCCACTCCTGCCAGAGGGCCCCCGTACGGACGTAGACGGCGTCCTCGGTGACCTCCCAGCGGTGCACCCGGAACCACCAGGCGGGGAAGAACGCGGTGCAGGCGAGGCCCAGGGCCGCGACGGCCCCGGCCGCGAGCAGCAGCCAGAACCGGGCGGGCCCGATGAGCGCGCCGAGGACGCCGAGGACCGCCACCGGTACGGCGGTGGTCACCAGGAGTTGGCTGCGCCACCAGGCGACGGCCCGCTCGGCCACGGCGTTCCTGGGCGGCCGCAGCCGCACCGCGTTCTCCCCCGTCATGCCTCTACCGTCCGCGCAGCGAGCGGTAGGTGTTCACGAGGGCGGCGGTGGAGCTGTCGAGCTGCTCGCCGCCCTCCCCGTCGGTCAGGACCGGTTCGATCCGCTTGGCGAGGACCTTGCCGAGCTCGACGCCCCACTGGTCGAAGGAGTCGATGTTCCAGACGGCGCCCTGGACGAAGACCTTGTGCTCGTAGAGCGCGATCAGCTGGCCGAGGACGGACGGGGTGAGCTTCTCGGCGAGGATCGTGGTGGTGGGGTGGTTCCCCTGGAAGGTCTTGTGCGGGACGAGCTCCTCGGGGACGCCCTCGGCCCGTACCTCCTCGGGCGTCTTGCCGAAGGCCAGCGCCTGGGTCTGGGCGAAGAAGTTGGCCATGAGCAGGTCGTGCTGGGCGACGAGGCCGGGCAGCAGGTCGGCGACGGGCCGGGCGAAGCCGATGAAGTCGGCCGGGATGACCTTGGTGCCCTGGTGGATCAACTGGTAGTACGCGTGCTGTCCGTTGGTGCCCGGGGTGCCCCAGACGACGGGCCCGGTCTGCCAGTCGACCGGGTTGCCCTCGCGGTCCACCGACTTGCCGTTGGACTCCATGTCGAGCTGCTGGAGGTAGGCGGTGAACTTGGACAGGTAGTGGCTGTACGGCAGGACGGCGTGCGACTGGGCGTCGAAGAAGGCGCCGTACCAGACGCCGAGGAGGCCGAGGAGCAGCGGCGCGTTCTCCTCGGGCGGAGCCGTACGGAAGTGCTCGTCGACGAGGTGGAAGCCGTCGAGCATCTCGCGGAAGCGCTCGGGGCCGACGGCGATCATCAGGGAGAGGCCGATGGCGGAGTCGTACGAGTAGCGGCCGCCGACCCAGTCCCAGAACTCGAACATGTTCGTGGTGTCGATGCCGAACTCCTCGACCTTCTCGGCATTGGTCGAGAGGGCCACGAAGTGCTTGGCGACGGCCTCCTGGCCGGCCCGGAGCTCGGTGAGGAGCCAGTCGCGGGCCGAGGTGGCGTTGGTGATCGTCTCGATGGTGGTGAAGGTCTTCGAGGCGACGATGAACAGCGTCTCGGCGGCGTCGAGGTCGCGGACGGCCTCGTGGAGGTCGGCCCCGTCCACGTTGGAGACGAAACGGAACGTCAGGTCCCGCTGGGTGTAGGAGCGCAGGACCTCGTAGGCCATGGCGGGGCCGAGGTCGGAGCCGCCGATGCCGATGTTGACGATGTTCTTGATCGGCTTGCCGGTGTGGCCGGTCCACCCGCCCGCGCGGACCGTGTCGGCGAAGGTCGCCATCTGGTCGAGGACGGCGTGGACGCCGGGGACGACGTTCTCCCCGTCGACCTCGATCACGGCCTCGCGGGGGGCCCGCAGCGCGGTGTGGAGCACCGCCCGGTCCTCGGTGGTGTTGATCTTCTCGCCGCGGAACATGGCGTCGCGCAGCTCGGCCACGCCGGTGACGGCGGCCAGTTCGCGCAGCAGCGTCAGCGTCTCCTCGGTGACGAGGTGCTTGGAGTAGTCCAGGTGGAGGTCGCCGACCCGCAGGGTGTAGCCGGTGCCCCGCTCGGGGTCGGCGGCGAACAGGTCGCGCAGATGGGTCTCGCCCAGCTGCTCACGGTGCTTGCCGAGGGCCGCCCACTCGGGCAGCCGGTTGAGCCTGGTGCGGCCTTCGTTGTTCATCTCGGACATCGCCCACTTCTTCTCGTACTGCTTGTCTGCCCCGCTGCGTCTCCAACCTAATTGATCAGAGGGGCCGACGACGCGACGGCGAGCGGCCGTGACGGAGGCGAGCGGGAGAACGCGGAACGGGCCTTGCCCGCGAATCCAGTTCGCGGGCAAGGCCCGTTCGTCACACCGTCACACCACGTTCAGATCTCGCCGCGCAGTTTGGCGAGCGCCTCGGCGAGGATCGCCTCGCCGTCCGCGTCGCTGCGTCGCTCACGCACATAGGCGAGGTGGGTCTTGTACGGCTCCGTGCGCGGCGGGTCCGGCGGATTGTCCCGGTCCTGACCTGCCGGGAAGCCGCAGCGTGGGCAGTCCCAGGTCTCCGGGATCGCCGCGTCGCTGGCGAAGCTCGGCTGGGTCTCGTGCCCGTTCGAGCACCAGAACGAGATGCGGGCGCGCGGCGCCGATTCGCCGCGCTCGGCCTCGCCCATCGGCCCCGCTCCGACCCGGCTTCCCCGGATCGCGTTGCCACTTGCCACGGTCGTAACTCCCTGCGTGATGGTGCTCGAAGATGCCCCAGTCTACGTAAGGCCCAACGCGCGTCCAGTGATTGGAGTTACCCGTCCAACTTCATCAGCAGACCAAGTACCACAATGCAGGCGAACCAGAGCAGACCGACCACGACGGTGATGCGGTCCAGGTTGCGCTCGGCGACCGAGGAGCCGCCGACGGAGGACTGCATACCGCCACCGAACATGTCGGAGAGGCCGCCGCCCTTTCCCTTGTGCATCAGCACGAGCAGCATGAGCAGCCCGCTGAAGACGAGCAGGGCGATCGAGAACCCCATAACCACGGCTGGACCAACTTCCTCGGACGAATACGGACGGGGGCCGGGCACCTGCCCGACCCCCGCAAGGGTACGACGTAACTCCGCTACCGCATACTCACTGGTCGCGGAAGCGCACGATCTTGACGAACTCGTCGGCGTCGAGCGCGGCGCCGCCCACCAGCGCTCCGTCGACGTCCGGCTGCGCCATGATCGCGGCGACGTTGCCGGACTTGACCGAGCCGCCGTACTGGATGCGGACCTTGTCGGCCAGCTCCTGCGAGTACAGCTCCGCGAGGCGGCCGCGGATGGCCCCGCAGACCTCCTGCGCGTCCTCGGGGGTGGCGACCTCGCCGGTGCCGATGGCCCACACCGGCTCGTACGCGATCACGATGGACTCGGCCTGCTCGGCCGGGACGTCCTTCAGACCGCCGTCGAGCTGGGCGAGGGTGTACTCGACCTGCTGGCCGGCCTTGCGGATGTCCAGGCCCTCGCCGACGCAGAGGATCGGGGTCACGCCGTGCGTGAAGGCGGCCTTCACCTTGGCGTTGCAGATCTCGTCGTTCTCGGCGTGGTACTGGCGGCGCTCGGAGTGGCCGACGGCCACGTAGGCGCACTTCAGCTTGGACAGCATCAGGCCCGAGATCTCGCCGGTGTAGGCACCGGAGTCGTGCGCCGAGATGTCCTGGGCGCCGTACTTGATCTTGAGCTTGTCGCCGTCGATCAGGGTCTGTACGGACCGCAGGTCGGTGAAGGGGACCAGGACCGCGACCTCACAGGCGTCGTGGTCCTTGTCGGTCAGGGCGAAGGCGAGCTTCTGGACGTGGGCGATGGCCTCAAGGTGGTTGAGGTTCATCTTCCAGTTGCCCGCCATCAGCGGGGTGCGGGTGCTCATGGAAAGGATCAGTCCTCCAGTGCGGCGAGGCCGGGCAGCGTCTTGCCCTCGAGGTATTCGAGGGAGGCGCCGCCGCCGGTCGAGATGTGGCCGAATGCCGTCTCGTCGAAGCCCAGGATGCGGACGGAGGCGGCGGAGTCGCCACCGCCGACCACCGTGAAGGCCGGAGAGTCGACGAGCGCCTGGGCGACAGCCCGGGTGCCCTCGGCGTAGTCGGGGTGCTCGAAGACGCCCATCGGACCGTTCCAGAAGACGGTGCCGGCGTCGGCGAGCTTCGAGGCGTAGAGCTTACGGGTCTCCGGACCGATGTCCAGGCCCTCCTCGTCCGCCGGGATGGCGTCCGCGGCGACCGTGGTGGGGTTGGCCGGAGCCTTGGTCTTCAGGTCGGGGAACTCCGCCGAGACGAGGACGTCGACGGGGAGGACGAACTCCACGCCGCGCGCCTTGGCTCGCTCCAGGTAGTCCAGGACCGCCGGGATCTGGTCCTCCTGGAGCAGCGAGATGCCGACCTCGTGGCCCTGGGCCTTGAGGAAGGTGTACGCCATGCCGCCGCCGATGAGGATGCGGTCGGCCTTCTCCAGGAGGTGGTCGATCACGCCGAGCTTGTCGGAGACCTTGGCGCCGCCGAGCGCGACCACGTACGGCCGCCGGACGTCGTCCGTGAGCTTCTTCAGGACGCCGACCTCGGTGGCGATGAGGTAGCCCGCGGCGTGCGGGAGGCGCGCCGGGAGGTCGAAGACCGAGGCGTGCTTGCGGTGCACGGCGCCGAAGCCGTCGCCGACGTAGACGTCGGCGAGGGCGGCGAGCCGGTCCGCGAACGCGCCGCGCTCGGCGTCGTCCTTGGAGGTCTCGCCGGCGTTGAAGCGGAGGTTCTCGAGGACGGCCACCTGGCCGTCGGCGAGGCCGGCGACGGTGGCGGTGGCGGAGTCGCCGACCGTGTCCGTCGCGAAGGCCACCTCGGCGCCGAGCAGTTCACCGAGGCGCGCGGCGGCCGGGGCGAGCGAGAACGCCGGGTCCGGGGCGCCCTTGGGCCGGCCCAGGTGCGAGGCGACCACGACCCGGGCGCCCGCGTCGGCGAGCGCCTTGACCGTGGGGACGACGGCGCGGATACGGCCGTCGTCGGTGATGGTGGTGCCGTCGAGCGGCACGTTGAGGTCGGCGCGGACGAACACGCGCTTGCCTTCGACGCCCTCGTGGAGAAGCTCGTCGATCGTCTTCATCTGTTAACTGACTCCTTGGTACGCGGTGGAGCACACAAACAGGGCTCGCACAGCGCGGCGTTGCGCTGCCCGAGCCCTGCTCACATCGAAAGCCCGCCCTGAAGCTTAGAGCTGGCCGCCGACGAAGACGGTGAGGTCGACGAGACGGTTGGAGTAACCCCACTCGTTGTCGTACCAGCCGAGGATCTTGACCGTGCTGCCTTCCTGGACCATGGTCAGGGAGGCGTCGAAGGTGCAGGACGCCGGGTCGCCGACGATGTCCGAGGAGACGATCGGGTCCTCGGTGTAGACCAGGACGCCCTTGAGGTCGCCGTCCTCGGAGGCCTTCTTGAACGCGGCGTTGACCTCGTCCTTGGTGACCTCGCGGTCGAGGGTGACGACCAGGTCGGTGGCGGAACCGGTCGGGACCGGGACGCGCATGGCGATGCCGTCCAGCTTGCCCTTGAGCTGCGGGAGGACCAGGGCGGTGGCCTTGGCGGCGCCCGTCGTGGTCGGGATGATGTTCTCCGCGGCGGCGCGGGCGCGGCGCAGGTCCTTGTGCGGGAAGTCCAGGATGCGCTGGTCGTTGGTGTACGCGTGGACCGTGGTCATCAGGCCCTTGACGATGCCGAAGTTCTCGTCGAGAACCTTGGCCATCGGCGCGACACAGTTGGTGGTGCAGGACGCGTTCGAGATGACGTGGTGCTTCGTCGGCTCGTACTTGTCCTGGTTGACGCCCATGACGATGGTGATGTCCTCGTCGGAGGCCGGAGCCGAGATGAGGACCTTCTTGGCGCCGCCGGCGATGTGCTTCTCGGCGTCGGCCTTCTTGGTGAAGATGCCGGTCGACTCGATGACGATGTCGACGCCCAGCTCACCCCAGGGGATGTCGGCCGGGTTGCGCTCGGAGAGCACCTTGATGGTGCGGCCGTCGACCGTGATGGTGTCGGCGGTGTGGGTGACCTCTGCCTTGAGGCGGCCCAGGATGGTGTCGTACTTCAGCAGGTGGGCCGTGGTCGCGGTGTCGCCCAGGTCGTTGACAGCCACGATCTCGATGTCCGCACCCTGCTCAAGGAGTGCGCGGAAGTAGTTCCGGCCGATGCGGCCAAAGCCGTTGATGCCTACGCGGATCGTCACGAACCGATCTCCTCGTTAGGTACGCCGGAGTGCTCGACGCCGGCGAGATTTTTGTTTTTTGGGATGTCCCCGACCGCTTACGACCCTACCCCCACCGGCGCCCGGGAGTGACATCGGCCGCATCCGCATGTGCCCGGAAAGTGAGGGAAAACGGCCGACGGCCCGTACCTACCGGCGGGTACGGGCCGTCGTGGGACCTTTGTCCCCACTACTCTCCGTCAGCGGCGGAGCACCCCGAGGGCGCGGCCGACGAGACGTGCCCGGTCGGTGGCTCCGGGCACGTGCTCGAGTCCGTAGCCGAGGAGGACGGTGTCACGGGTGGTGACGGCCGCCTGGGAGTGGAAGAGCGCGGCGGAGCGCGTCCAGTCGGCGCCGTTGCCGGGGCTGCCGGCCGGGGCGCCCGGTACGGTCCACGCGCCGAGGGCGGTCTCGAAGCCCTCCGCCTCGGTGGTGGTGCCGGTGACGAGACGGGTGTCGTCGACGAAGGCGCCCATCTCTCCGGTGCCGGGGTCGGAGACGTACGAGATCGACAGCTCGACCTGCTTGCCGGCCCAGGCGCTCAGGTCGACGGAGGCCTGCCGCCAGCCGTTGGAGGGGCCGGTGAAGGCGTTCCAGGAGCCGGTGGTGCCGGTGGCCGTGCAGCCGTCCTCGCCGACGGTGAGGTAGTGGGCGAGGAAGGGGTGGCCCCGGACGTAGTAGCCCTCGCCGCAGTCGGCGGGCGGCTCGGCGGAGGTGCCGCCGTTGGCGTCGGGCAGGGTGGTCCAGTCGTCCTGGCCGACGGTGTGGGCCTCGACGACGAGGTTGTCGTAGCCGGGCTCGGTGTCGTAGCTGACCTGGAAGTCCAGGCGCGGCGCGGCTCCGGCCGCGACGCCGGTGAGGTCGACGGTCCTGCTGAGCCGGGCCCAGGTGTTGTCGGCGTGCTCGACGGCCACGAAGGACGCGCCTTCGGCGGGCTCGAAGGGGGTGCGGACGCCCGGGTAGTCACCGGCGGAGGCGCTGCTCGCGAACTGCGGGAACTCCTTCGGCCGCAGCGTGTCCGAGGTGACGGTGTACGCGCCCGCGTTGTCGAGCGGGTTGTCGGCGGCGGCGCCGAGGCCCGCGCCGATGCCCGCGAAGGCGCCGGTGCCGGCGAAGGCCGGCGGGTTCCCCAGGCCCGCGCGGTGATAGGCGCCGAGGTAGTACTGGGCGAAGTCGTTGGACTCGGCCCGGCCGATCTGCGTGAGGCCGCCGGACTTCTCACCGGCGTTGATCAGCTTGCCGCCCTCGTTGAGGTAGGCGCGCACGGCGAGCTGGGTGGTGCCGGAGGGCCGCTCCGCGCCGGTGTACCAGACGACGGTACGGAAGTGGGAGAGGACGCCGAGGGCGTCCGGGGTCCCCTGGGTGGCGACGTCCCAGACGGCGGACCCGCGCTTGTTGTCGGCGAGCGCCTTCACATAGGCGGCGGTGTGCCGGCCGGCCGTGGTGCCGCCCTCGTCGGCGAGGACGAGCACGTCTCCGCGGGGGCGCTCGGCCACCTTGTAGGTGAAGGGGGCGGAGGAGGTGGCGCGGCCCTCGCGGGTGCGGGCGGTGAACCACACCTCGACGGAGTCACCGGGGCGGGCGTCCTCGACCTCGGCGCGGTACTCGTCGAAGTAGAGGTTGTCCTCGCCGCCGAAGGTCTCGCCGCCCTTCCAGGCGTCGAGCTCCTCGCTGTGGGTGCGGCCGCCGTTGATCCGGTACTTCAGGGTCTTGCCGCGCAGGGACTTGCGGGCGGTGACGGCGACCTCCTGCTCCTCGCCGCGGGCGTAGGAGGTGGTGAAGGTCTTCGGGGTGAGGTCGGGGGCGTCGATGCCGACGGGCGAGACGGGCCGGTCCGGGTGGGCGGCGGTCTCGGCGACGGCGAGCGCGAAGGGGATGTTCTTGGCGAACTCGGCCTGGATCAGCTTCTCGTCGTCGGGGAAGGTGAAGACGGAGGCGCAGTCTGCGGGATTCCAGGCGTCGTTCGGGTCGACCCGGGAGGCGGTGGCGCAGGTCGACATCTCCGGGGTGAACATCTGCGTCCCGTTGACGTTGGCGGCGTGTCCGTCCGCTTCGCCGTTGGTGATGTACAGCTCGGAGGAGACCTGCGGCCGGTAGCCGGGCACGGCGGGCTTCTGCGGGGTGCCGGCGAGGGCCTTGAGGGCCACGTCGTCGGGGGTGTCGGTGGCGACCTGCCAGCCGACGCCGTAGAGGATGAGCTGGGCGGCCGAGTGGTAGTTGATGCCGTACGCGAAGCCGATGCGCTTCTGGAAGGCGTCGATGGCCTTGGTCTCGGGCTCCGACATGGGGCCCTTGCCGCGGAAGGTCTCGTCGGCCGGGTCGGGCGACGAGCCCTCGTTGTCGTAGCCCCACTTGTAGGCGAAGTTGCGGTTGAGGTCGACGCCGTCGCCGGGCGCGATCCTGCCGTCGCCGTCGTTGTCGCGGAGGTTCTTGCGCCACTGCCGGTTGTCGGGGTCGGCGTGCGTGTGGTCGTAACCGTCCGGGTTGGCGGAGAGCACGAACCACAGCTCGGTGGAGTCGACGATCCGGGTGATCCGCTCGTCCTTGCCGTAGCCGTCGAGGTAGTGGTGGAGCAGCCGCCGGGTCATCTCCGGCGTGATCCACTCGCGCGCGTGCTGGTTGGACATGTACAGCGTCGCGGGCTTCGAGCCGTCCTTGACGCGCTCGGCGCCCTTGCTGACCTTGACGGCGAGGATGTCCTGGCCCCCCAGGGTCTTGCCGATGGAGACCACCTTGGTGATCCCGGGGTTCGCCCGGGCGGTGTCCAGGATCTCCTGCTTGAGGCCGTTCGGGCCGCTGTACGGCCGGAAGACGCCGTCCCCCGCGGCGGCCACCCGCTTCTCGGCCTGGGTGGACAGCTGGTGCTCGGCGAGCTCGACGCCCTGGCCGCGCAGCTGTCCGGCCTGCCGTCCGGTGAGGAAGAGCTCGACCGTCGCGGACCCCTTGTCGGGGACCTGCTCGGTCATCTCATGGGCGTCGGCACCGGCTTCGAGGAGCAGCGGGACCTGCTCCTTGGTGACCTCGGCGCGCCATACGGAGAGGTGTTCGAAGTCTCCCTCGGTGGGCCTGGGTTGCGCTCCGGCGACGGGTGCCGCCGCCATTCCGGCAATCAGCAGTGAAGCCGCGGCGAGGATCGATCTCGCTCTGCGTCTCATGAGCCCCCCTTGTTGTCGTCTGCCACGAAGGTGAACAGACGCCAGGCTCATGGGCGCCCATGGGCCTGTCAAGGGTGCCTCGCGGGCGTACGGAAAAGCTGCCGGTGCCTCAGAAAGGCACCGGCAGCCCGGAGTTCACGCTTCCGTACGGGTCAGCCGACGAGGCTGTCGTCGAGCTCCTCCGTCAGGTTGGACTCGGTCCCGGGAATCCCCAGGTCCTGCGCCCGCTTGTCCGCCATCGCGAGCAGGCGGCGGATCCGGCCCGCCACCGCGTCCTTCGTCAGCGGCGGGTCGGCGAGCGCGCCCAGCTCCTCGAGGGAGGCCTGCTTGTGCTCCATGCGGAGCCGGCCGGCCGCCGCGAGGTGCTCGGGCACCTCCTCGGCGAGGATCTCCAGGGCGCGCTGCACCCGGGCCCCGGCGGCGACCGCGGCGCGGGCCGAGCGGCGCAGGTTGGCGTCGTCGAAGTTGGCCAGGCGGTTGGCGGTGGCGCGGACCTCGCGCCGCATCCGCCGCTCCTCCCAGGCGAGTACCGACTCGTGCGCGCCGAGCCGGGTGAGGAGGGCGCCGATCGCGTCGCCGTCGCGGACGACGACCCGGTCCACGCCCCGCACCTCGCGGGCCTTCGCCCCGATGGAGAGTCGGCGCGCCGCGCCGACCAGGGCGAGCGCCGCCTCAGGACCCGGGCAGGTCACCTCGAGGGAGGAGGACCGGCCGGGCTCGGTCAGCGAACCGTGCGCGAGGAACGCGCCCCGCCAGGCCGCCTCCGCGTCACAGGTCGCCCCGGAGACCACCTGCGGGGGGAGGCCCCTGATGGGGCGGCCCCGGCCGTCCACGAGACCCGTCTGCCGGGCCAGCTGGTCGCCTCCGGCCACCACCCGCACCACGAAACGCGAGCCGCGCCGCAGTCCGCCGGGGGCCATCACGATGAGCTCCGAGCTGTGCCCGAAGATCTCCAGGATGTCCCGCTTGAGGCGGCGGGCCGCCATCGCGGTGTCGAGCTCCGCCTCGATCACGATGCGGCCGCTCACCAGGTGCAGCCCGCCCGCGAACCGCAGGATCGACGAGACCTCTGCCTTCCTGCAGCAGGTCCGGGTGACGGGAAGCCGGGAGATCTCGTCCTTCACCGCTGCCGTCATCGCCATGGGCCGATCCTTCCATGCATCCGAAAAATACGGTCGTACGCGGCGGCCAACAGCTCCGGGTCATGCTTCGCGGAGCCGTCGGGCCCGGCCACCGGCGCCAGCTCGACCGCGGCACCGAGCCGCTTGGCGGCATCGGCGAGGGACTCGCGATCGGGCACGGCGGCCTCGTCGGCCAGCACCACGTCCAGGGCGAGTTTAGGGGCGTGTCGTCCCAAAACCTCCAAATGACGCTGCGGGGAGAAGCCCTCGGTTTCTCCGGGTTGCGGCGCGAGGTTCAGCGAGAGCACCTTCCGGGCCTTCGTCTCGGCCAGGGCGTCGAGCAGCTCGGGGACGAGAAGGTGCGGGATCACCGAGGAGAACCAGGACCCCGGACCGAGGACCACCCAGTCCGCGTCCAGGACCGCCGCGACCGCCTCCGGCACCGCCGGCGGGTCGTTCGGCACGAGGTGCACGGACTGCACCTCGCCGGGGGTGAGCGCCACCGTCGCCTGACCGCGCACGGTGTCCACGTCGTCCGGCCGCTCCGGGTCGTGGCCCCTGACCAGGGCCTGGAGCTCCAGGGGCACGGCGGACATCGGCAGCACCCGGCCGTGGGCGCCGAGCAGCCGGCCCACCAGGTCCAGGGCCTGCACGGGGTCACCGAGCTGCTCCCAGAGGGCGACGATCAGTAGATTGCCCACGGCGTGGCCGTGCATCTCGCCCTTGGACTGGAAGCGGTGCTGGATCACCCTGGCCCAGGTCTGGCCCCAGTCGTCGTCGCCGCAGAGCGCGGCGAGCGCCTTGCGGAGGTCTCCCGGGGGCAGCACGCCAAGCTCCTCCCGGAGCCGGCCGCTGGAACCGCCGTCGTCGGCGACGGTGACGACCGCGGTGAGGTCGCCGGTGATCCGGCGGAGCGCGGCGAGCGAGGCCGAGAGGCCCATGCCGCCGCCCAGGGCGACCACCTTGGGCTGGGCGCCGCGTCTGCGGAGCGTGCGCCGCGCCGTGAGGGTGGAGGCACGCCGGCGGTACGGCTTCACTCGCGCCCCATGTCCCGGTGCACGACGACGGTCTCGACCCCTTCGGCGGCGATGCGGGCGGCGAGCCGCTCGGCGGTGGCCACGGAGCGGTGCTTGCCGCCGGTGCAGCCCACGGCGATGGTCACGTACCGCTTGCCCTCGCGGCGGTAGCCCGCGGCGATCAGCTGGAGCAGCTCGGTGTAGCGGTCGAGGAACTCCTTGGCGCCGGGCTGGTTGTAGACGTAGTTCGACACCTCCTCGTTGAGGCCGGTGAAGGGGCGCAGCTCGGGGACCCAGTGGGGGTTCGGCAGGAAGCGCATGTCGACGACGAGGTCGGCGTCGACCGGCAGGCCGTACTTGAACCCGAAGGACATCACGGTGGCCCGCAGCTCGGGCTCCTCGTCGCCGGCGAACTGGGCGTCCATCTTGGCGCGCAACTCGTGGACGTTGAGGCTGGAGGTGTCGATCACCAGGTCGGCGTCGCCGCGCAGCTCGCGCAGCAGATCACGCTCGGCGGCGATGCCGTCGGTGATCCGGCCGTCGCCCTGGAGCGGGTGCGGCCTGCGGACCGACTCGAAGCGCCGGACCAGGGCGTCGTCGGACGACTCCAGGAAGACGATCCGGCGGGTGACCTGCTTGCCGTCGAGGTCGGCGAGGGACTCCCTGAGGTTGTCGAAGAACTGCCGGCCGCGGACGTCCACGACGACGGCGATCCGGGCGACGTTGCCCTGGGAGCGGGCGCCGAGCTCCACCATGGTGGGGATCAGCGCGGGCGGCAGATTGTCCACGACGAACCAGCCGAGGTCCTCCAGGCACTTCGCCGCGGTGGACCGGCCGGCCCCGGACATGCCGGAGATGATCACCAGCTCGGGAATGGCCGCCTCGGCGCCGTTGTCGCCGGGGGTCTCCTTCGTGCCCGTACTCACGTGTCCTGCTCCGTCTTCTCGGTCGTGCTGGTCTTGCTCTTCGTTCCGGTTCTGCGCTTCGTTCCGGTCCTGATCTTCGTTCCGGTCCTGATCTTCGTTCCGGTCCTGCTCGTGCGCGGTCATGCCGTGCCGCCCCCGTCGTCTTCCATGATCTCTCCTGTGGCCATGTTCACGGCGGGCGCCGCCGGGGCCGCCTGGGCGAGTGCCACGGCGACCGCCTCCGCGGTCTTGCGCCCCATGCCGGGAACCTCGCAGATCTGCTCGATTGTCGCCTGCCGGAGCCGCTTCACCGAGCCGAAATGCTTGATCAACGCGCGTTTCCGGGTGTCGCCGAGGCCGGGGACCACGTCGAGAGGGCTGGTCCGGATACGTTTCGTCCGCTTGGACCGCTGGTAGCGGATGGCGAAGTCGTGAGCCGTGTCACGCACCCGCTGGAGGAGGTACAGACCCTCGCTGGAGCGGGGCAGCACCACCGGGTCGTCGTCGCCGGGCAGCCACACCTCCTCCAGACGCTTGGCGAGCCCGCAGACCGCGATGTCGTCGATGCCGAGCTCGTCGAGGGCGCGCCGGGCCGCGGCGACCTGGGGCTGTCCGCCGTCGACCACGACGAGCTGCGGCGGGTACGCGAACCGCTTGGGCCGGCCGCTCTCGTCCGGGTCCTCGACGACGCCCTCGGGGTCCCACTCCCCCGTCTTCTCCTTCTCGGCGAGATAACGCCGGAAGCGGCGCCCGATCACCTCGTGCATGGACCGGACGTCGTCCTGGCCCTCGAAGCTCTTGATCTGGAAGCGGCGGTACTCGCTCTTGCGGGGCAGCCCGTCCTCGAAGACCACCATCGAGGCGACCACGTCCTCGCCCTGGAGGTGGGAGATGTCGAAGCACTCGATCCGCAGCGGGGCCGAGTCCAGGTCCAGGGCCTCGGCGATCTCCTCCAGGGCCCGGGAGCGGGTGGTCAGGTCGCTGGCGCGCTTCGTCTTGTGCAGCACGAGCGCCTGCTGGGCGTTGCGCGCGACGGTCGTCATCAGGTCCTTCTTGTCGCCGCGCTGCGGGATGCGCAGCGAGACGTTGGACCCGCGGCGGCCGGAGAGCCAGGCGGTGACGGCCTCCGCGTCGTCGGGCAGCGCCGGGACCAGGACCTCCTTGGGGACCGTGTCGCCGCTCTCCTCGCCGTACAGCTGCTGGATCGCGTGCTCGACGAGGCCGGCGGTGTCGACGGCCTCGACCTTGTCGGTGACCCAGCCGCGCTGGCCGCGGACGCGTCCGCCGCGCACGTGGAAGATCTGCACGGCGGCCTCCAGCTCGTCCTCGGCGAGGGCGATCAGGTCGGCGTCGGTGGCGTCGGCGAGCACGACCGCGCTCTTCTCCATGGCCCGGCGCAGCGCCTCTATGTCGTCGCGGAGCCGGCCGGCTCTCTCGTACTCCATGTCCTCGGCCGCCAGCATCATCTGCTTCTCGAGACGGCGGATGTACGTGCCGGTACGGCCGGCCATGAAGTCGCTGAACTCCTCGGCGAGTTCACGGTGCTCCTCGGGGGTGACCCGGCCGACGCAGGGTGCCGAGCACTTGCCGATGTAGCCGAGGAGGCAGGGGCGGCCGGCCGACGCCGCGTTCCGGAACACCCCCGCCGAGCAGGTCCGCACCGGGAAGACCCGCAGCATCAGGTCGACGGTCTCGCGGATCGCCCACGCGTGCGCGTACGGCCCGAAGTAGCGCACGCCCTTCTTCTTGTGGCCGCGCATGACCTGGACGCGCGGGAACTCCTCGTTCATGGTCACCGCGAGGTACGGGTAGCTCTTGTCGTCCCGGTACTTCACGTTGAACCGGGGGTCGTACTCCTTGATCCAGGAGTACTCCAGCTGGAGCGCCTCGACCTCGGTCGACACGACCGTCCACTCCACGGAGGCGGCGGTGGTCACCATGGTGGCCGTGCGCGGGTGCAGGCTCGTGATCGGCTGGAAGTAGTTGGCGAGCCGCTGGCGCAGGGACTTCGCCTTGCCCACGTAGATCACCCGGCGGTGCTCGTCGCGGAACTTGTAGACCCCCGGGGAGTCGGGGATCTGACCCGGCTTGGGGCGGTAGCTGGAGGGGTCTGCCATGCTCCCCACCCTACTGTCGACGACCGACAGTCCCACCGCCCGCACACGTTGCCAGACCCCCGCCCCCGGGGGGTCAGGTCCTCTCGGCTCCTCGGCGGCGGCGTATCGCTGTCGTGGCCGTCAGGGCGAGTGCCAGCACCGCCCCCAGACCCGCCGCCGTGGTGCCCGCGGACCGCTTCTCCTCGGGCGCCGCCGCGCCGTAGCCGCCCGCCGCCCCCTTCTTCGCGTAGGCGGAGCCGGGGAGCTTGTCGCCGTACGCGCGGGCGACCCGGTCCCGGTACGCGGTGAGGCTGGTCCCGTTCCGGCCGACGGCCCGTACCGCGTCCTCGTCCAGCGGAAGCACCTTCGTGCCCTTCTGGACGTACCAGGCGTCGATCTGCGGCTCGCGGAAGACGAGGCCGCCGGGCAGGACGCGCCCGCCCTGTTCCGCGTAACGGATCTCGTCGTCGCCGGTGGCGATGTTGACCACCTGCCAGCCGCCCGCCCGCTTCACCGTCCACAGCGAGGCCTTCTGGCCGTCCGACGAGACGGCCCGGCTGGCTCGGAACTCGACCTCGGCGACCGGCACCCCGGCCTTCCCGGCGACGAAGTCCGGGGAGAGGATCCGTACCGGCACGGACCCGCCCTCGACGCGCGGCGCGGCCGCCGAGCGGGCGACGGCGCCGTCCCGGGCGAAGAACCGGGACAGGGTGTCCAGGGTCCCCGGCGCGGAGGCGGCCCGCTCGGGGGTGGGCGCGGGCGGCGGGCCCTCGGCGGCGGCCGCCTCCGGGAGCGCGCCGAGAACGACGAGGGCCGTGACGGTGAGGAGTCCGGCTGCCGTGGCACGTACGGTCATCGTCGTCACGCCCCGATCCGGTAGAGCGAGTGGGTCCAGGAGAAGGTGTCGTTGTCGACGTACCAGGCGTGGGAGGCCCAGTTGTAGCGGTTGCTGGAGGGCCAGGGGTCGCCCCAGTAGACCCAGCTGTTCGCGTCGTCGTAGCCGTGGATCACGTGCATGTGGCCGCCGCCGCTCGACCACTGGATGCGGGTCTCGACGGGCCGGTCGGCGTTGATCTCGGCCTGGACGGTCGAGTAGCGCAGCCAGCCGTCGACGTACGAGCCGGGCCTGATGCCGGCCCAGGAGAGACCGGTCTGGACGTTGCCGAGGGTGGCCTGCCAGTTGGGGCAGTCGTAGCCCTGCTGCCGGTTGAAGGCGGCGTTGCAGAACTGGTTCTGGCTGTAGCTCCGGCCGAACCAGGTGGCGATCGTGTTGCCGCCCGCCGCCCAGCACCAGTTGGTCTTCTGCTGGGCCTGCATGGTGATGTTCAGCCGCTTGGAGCCGAGGGCGGCGGCGTCCTCGGTGGCGGGCGCGGCGGACGCCGAGGTGGTGGGGACGAGGAAGAGGGCGGCAGCGGCGAGTGCCGCGAGGTTCAGCTTTCTTCTGCGCATCGCGTTCCTCCCTGAGGCGGGGGGTGTGGGGATGTGGGGGTGGAGGAGCGCGTCCGGACGCTGGTCAGGAGCATCTGCCGTTGTCGGGAGCAGGTCAACACGCTTCAATGCGGGGTGACATCGGACTGTGAACGGTGTGACCCGGGTGTGAACGGACGCCCTCGGCCCACCAGTCCGCCCACCCCTCGCGGCGCGACGGTCCGCATCCCCGTCGTGAATGTTCACCGAGGAGTCCTCGTGAGCCACACCGAGGCCGATCTGATGCAGTTGCTGCGGACCGGCCCCTTCCATCTGGCGCTGCGCACCGCGCTCGCCGTGCGCGGGCTGCCGCTCCAGCGGGTCCAGCACCATCTCGCGCACCGGGGCGTCAAGGTCGGGGTGACGAGCCTGAGTTACTGGCAGCAGGGCGCCCGCCGTCCGCAGCGACCCGAGTCGTTGAAGGCCGTCCGCGCCTTGGAGGAGGTGCTTCAGCTGCCCGGGAACTCGCTGCTCCGGCTGCTCGCGGGGGACGCGGCCGCGCGGTCCGACGTGGAGCGCCCGGCGGCCCGTTCGTACCGCTCACTGGTGGAGGTCTCGGGCTCGGTGGAGGAGCTGCTCGCGGACCTGGAGTCGCCGACGGACGGCGGGCTGCACACGGTGGGCCACCACGAACGGGTGCGGATCGGGGCGGGGCGGGAGCTGGTGGGGCGCGAGTCGCAGCACCTGGTGCGGGCGCACCGGGACGGCGTGGACCGCTATCTCGCCATCCACCACGGCGATCCCGGCTGCGATCCGTCGCGGGTGGCGGTGCGGGCGGTGGAGAACTGCCGGACCGGGCGGGTGCGGTGGCACGCGGCGACGGGGGTGCTGATCGCGGAGCTGCTCTTCGACGCGCGGCTGCGGGCCGGCGACACGTACCTCTTCTCGTACGGCTTCGAGGACGGTACGGCGGGGCCGAGCGGGGAGTACGTGCGCGGGTTCAGCTTCGCGGGCGGGCAGTACGTGCTTCAGGTGCGCTTCGACGAGGCGGCGCTCCCGGTGCGGTGCCGGAGGTTCGCGCAGGCCTCGGCGGGGGCGCCGCGCGGGGGCCGTGCGGAGCTGACCCTGAGCGGGCGGCACCGCACGGTGCACACCGTGGAGCAGGGGGTGCGCCCGGGGATCCTGGGGATCGACTGGGACTGGGAGTGAGGCGAGTACGGGGCGGGGGGCCGGGGGTCGGCCTCAGGCCTCGGGGCCCGGCGTCAGGCCTTGGGGCCCGGCGTCAGGCCTTGGGCGTGGCCTCGGGGCCCGCGACCAGCTTGCCGTTCTCGACGCAGACCGGGACCTCGGGGAGCGGCACGGTGGCCGGGCCCTTGAGTGCCTTGCCGGTCGTCACGTCGAAGCGGCTGCCGTGGCAGGGGCAGTTGCCCTCGTTGTTCTCGATCTTGTCGAGGACGCAGCCGGCGTGGGTGCACTGGGCGCTGAACGCCTTGTACTGGCCCTTGGCCGGGCAGCTCACCAGGACCCGCTGCTCGCGGTAGAGCTTGGCACCGCCGACCGGGATCTCGTCCGGGGCGCCGAGGGCGACCGGGGCGGTCGGGGTCGGGACCTCGGCGTGGCCGAGCTTGGACTCGGTGGAGCAGGCGGCGACTCCCAGCCCGGCGGCACCGGCGAGGGCGGCGCCTTTCAGGACGGTGCGGCGGCTGGACTGGCCGGACATGAGCGCTCCACGGTGGATCGGGGCAAGGCGTGACCGAACCGACGATACCGGCGGCGAGGCAGGGCCCCCGGGGTGGGGGCCCTGCCTCGGACGTCAGGCCTTGCGGGCCCGGGTCGTCGCCTTCTTGGCGGCGGCCTTCGTGGCGGTCGCCTTCGTGGCCGTCGCCTTCGTGGCGGTCTTCTTCGCCGGAGCGGCGGCCTTGGTGGTGGTCGCCTTCCTGGCCGGGGCCTTCTTCGCCGCCGCCTTCTTCGCCCCGCGGGCCGCCGGGACGGTCCCGCCCGCGTCGCTGACCCGGTCCGCGCCGAGGATCTCGCGGAGGAACTTGCCGGTGTGGCTGGTGGACACCGAGGCGACCTCCTCGGGGGTGCCCTCGGCGACGACGATGCCGCCGCCGCTGCCGCCCTCGGGGCCCATGTCGATGAGCCAGTCCGCGGTCTTGATCACATCCATGTTGTGCTCGATGACGATCACCGAGTTGCCCTTGTCGACCAGTCCGGACAGGACCGTGATCAGCTTCGAGATGTCCTCGAAGTGCAGACCCGTGGTCGGCTCGTCCAGGACGTAGACCGTGCGGCCGGTCGAGCGCTTCTGGAGCTCGGAGGCGAGCTTCACGCGCTGCGCCTCGCCGCCGGAGAGCGTCGGCGCCGACTGCCCGAGCCTGACGTACCCGAGTCCGACCTCGTTGAGCGTCCGCAGATGGCGCGCGATGGTCGGGACGGCCTCGAAGAAGTCGAGGGCCTCCTCGATCGGCATGTTCAGGACTTCGGCGATGGACTTGCCCTTGTAGTGGACCTCCAGGGTCTCCCGGTTGTACCGGTCGCCGTGGCAGACCTCGCACGGGACGTAGACGTCCGGGAGGAAGTTCATCTCGATCTTGATCGTGCCGTCGCCGGAGCAGTTCTCGCAGCGGCCGCCCTTGACGTTGAAGGAGAACCGGCCGGGCAGGTAGCCCCGGACCTTGGCCTCCATCGTCTCGGCGAAGAGCTTGCGGACGTGGTCGAAGACGCCGGTGTACGTCGCCGGGTTCGACCGCGGGGTGCGGCCGATCGGGGACTGGTCGACGTGCACGACCTTGTCGACGAGGTCGTCGCCGTCCACGCGCGTGTGCCGTCCGGGCACCGACTTGGCGCCGTTCAGCTCGCGCGCCAGGTGGGTGTAGAGGATGTCGTTGACCAGGGTCGACTTGCCGGAGCCCGAGACACCGGTCACGGCCGTGAGGACGCCCAGCGGGAAGGAGACGTCGATGTCCCGCAGGTTGTTCTCACGGGCCCCGTGCACGGTGAGCCGGCGCCCCGGGTCGACCGGGCGGCGGATGTCCGGGGTGGGGATCGCCCGGCGGCCGGACAGGTACTGCCCGGTCATCGACTCCTCGTTGGCGAGGAGCTCCTTCAAGGGGCCGGAGTGGACGACCTTGCCGCCGTGCTCACCGGCGCCGGGGCCGATGTCGACGACCCAGTCCGCGACCTTGATGGTGTCCTCGTCGTGCTCGACGACGATGAGCGTGTTGCCCATGTCCCGGAGCCGTACGAGGGTCTCGATGAGCCGGTGGTTGTCGCGCTGGTGGAGGCCGATGGACGGCTCGTCGAGCACGTAGAGCACGCCGACCAGGCCCGAGCCGATCTGGGTGGCGAGCCGGATGCGCTGGGCCTCGCCGCCGGAGAGGGTGCCCGCGGCCCGGTTGAGCGAGAGGTAGTCGAGGCCGACGTCGACGAGGAAGCGCAGCCGCTCGTTGACCTCCTTGAGGACCCGCTCGGCGATCTTCTTGTCGCGCGCGTTGAGCGTCAGCCGGCCGAGGAACTCGGCGCAGTCGCTGATCGACATCGCGGACACCTCGGCGATGGACTTCTCCATGACCGTGACCGCGAGGACGATCGGCTTCAGGCGGGTTCCCTCGCAGGTGGGGCAGGGCACCTCGCGCATGTAGCCCTCGAAGCGCTCCCGGCTGGAGTCGCTCTCGGCCTCGGTGTGGCGCCGCTTGACGAAGGAGACGGCGCCCTCGAAGGCCGGGGTGGTGTACGCCCGCTCCCGCCCGTAGCGGTTGCGGTAGCGGACCTCGACCTGGGTCTTGTGGCCGTGCATCAGCGCCTTCTTGGCGCGCTGCGGCAGCGCCGCGTACGGCAGGTCCGTGCGGAAGCCGAGGGCCTGTGCGAGGCCGCCGATGAGCCGGCCGAAGTACTCCTTGGTGTGGCCGTGCGACCAGGGGTGGATGGCGCCCTCGTCGAGGGACTTGTCCTCGTCGGGGACGATCAGCTCGGGGTCGACCTCCATGCGGGTGCCGATGCCGGTGCAGTCGGGGCAGGCGCCGAAGGGCGAGTTGAAGGAGAAGGAGCGCGGCTCCAGCTCCTCGAAGGACAGGTCGTCGTACGGGCAGTAGAGGTGCTCCGAGTACATCCGCTCGCGCTCGGGGTCGTCCTCCGCGAGGTCGACGAAGTCGAGCACGACCATGCCGCCGGAGAGTCCGAGCGCGGTCTCGACCGAGTCGGTGAGGCGGCGCTTGGCGCTGTCCTTCACGGTGAGGCGGTCGACGACTACCTCGATCGTGTGTTTTTCCTGCTTCTTCAGCGTCGGCGGTTCGCTCAGCTGTACGGTCTCGCCGTCGACCCGGGCGCGGCTGTAGCCCTTGGTCTGGAGGTCGGCGAAGAGGTCGACGAACTCGCCCTTGCGCTCACGGACGAGCGGCGAGAGCACCTGGAAGCGGCTGCCCTCGGGCAGCTCCAGGACCCTGTCGACGATGGCCTGCGGCGACTGCCGGGAGATGGGCCGCCGGCACTCGGGACAGTGCGGCTTGCCGATGCGGGCGAAGAGCAGCCGGAGGTAGTCGTAGACCTCCGTGATGGTGCCGACCGTCGAGCGCGGGTTGCGCGAGGTCGACTTCTGGTCGATGGAGACGGCGGGCGACAGACCTTCGATGAAGTCGACGTCCGGCTTGTCCATCTGACCGAGGAACTGCCGGGCGTAGGAGGAGAGCGACTCGACGTAGCGGCGCTGCCCCTCGGCGAAGATCGTGTCGAACGCGAGGGAGGACTTGCCCGACCCCGAGAGCCCGGTGAAGACGATCAGGGAGTCGCGCGGGAGGTCGAGCGAGACGTTCTTGAGGTTGTGCTCACGAGCGCCACGGACGATGAGACGGTCGGCCACGCCGGTCCGCACCTTTCTTCAGAGAGCGGATGTGCCTGAAAGACCCAACAACCAAGGATGCCGGATGCTTCCTCCGAGCGTATAGCACGCACATTCGATTTCCGGCCTCGCCGAGACCTCTTCACCCGAACGAGTGGCCGCACCCCGGCTGGCACTAGGGTCGGCGCCATGATCGACCACGAACGCGACCTCGCTCACGTCCGCGAAGCGACCGAAAGGCTGCTGACCGCGGCCGCCTCCCTGGACAACGCGGCGACGGCCGGGCCGTCACGGCTGCCCGGCTGGAGCCGGGGCCATGTGCTCGCCCACGTAGCCCGTAACGCCGACGCTCTGGTGAACGTCCTCCAGGGCCGCCCCATGTACCCCGACGCCGCGACCCGGGACGCCGACATCGAGCGCGACTCCGGCCGCCCGCCGGCCGTCCACCTCTCCGACCTGCGCGAGACCGCCGACCGCTTCCAGGCCGTGGGCGCCGAGCCCGCCGACTGGAGCCGGGCGGTCGAGCTCCGCAACGGCATCATGGACAGTGCGTCCCGGATCCCCTTCCGCCGCTGGGTGGAGGTGGATCTGCACCACGTCGACCTGGGCGTCGGCTACGAGCTCGAAGATCTGTCCGAGGAGTTCACGACCCGCGAGATCGAGTTCCTCACCGAGCGCTTCACCGGCCTGGAGAGCGTGCCCGCGACGGTCCTCAGGTCCGACGACGGCCGGACGTGGACCACCGGCGGCCCGACCGGCGCCGTCACCGTCACGGGCCCGGCCCCCGACCTCCTCGGCTGGCTCGCCGGCCGCCGCGACGGCTCGGCCCTGAAGACCGACGGCGGCCCGCTGCCGGAGCTCCCGGCGCTCTAGGACGGAGTCCGCCCGCCGCTGTCGGTGGGCGGAGCTAGGCTGAGCGCATGACGTACAGCGGAGTGGTGAAGGTCGGCGGACCCGCGGACGTGCACGAGCTGACGGACCTGATGATCTCGAAGGTCGCGGTCGGCCCGATGGACAACAACGCGTATCTGCTGCGCTGCCGGGCCACCGACGAGCAGCTCCTGATCGACGCGGCCAACGACGCCGGCACGCTCCTCACGCTGATCGGTGACGACGGCGTCAAGGCCGTCGTCACCACCCACCGCCACGGCGACCACTGGCAGGCGCTCGCCGAGGTGGTCGCCGCGACCGGCGCCGTGACGTACGCGGGCGCGTACGACGTGGAGGGCATCCCGGTCGCGACCGACGTGCCCGTCGAGGACGGCGACACGATCCGGGTCGGGCGGGTGGAGCTGACCGCGCGCCACCTGGTCGGGCACACCCCGGGCTCCATCGCCCTGGTCTACGACGACCCGCACGGCCACCCGCACGTCTTCACCGGCGACTGCCTCTTCCCCGGCGGCGTGGGCAACACGCGGAAGGACCCCGAGGCCTTCGCGAGCCTCCTCCACGACGTGGAGACCAAGCTGTTCGCGGTCCTCCCCGACGAGTCCTGGATCTACCCGGGCCATGGCAAGGACACCACGCTCGGTGACGAGCGCCCGTCCCTCCCTAAGTGGCGCGAGCGCGGCTGGTGACCCAGGGCGGGCCGAGAGCGCGCGGTCGAGCAGCGGCGCGCTCCCGCACGCCCCCGTAACCGGGACGTACGCCGGGTAGTTGGCGCCACATGCGCCTCAGTCACTCTCCGTCGCCACCCACTCCCCCGGCCGCCCCCGCCGCGCCGTCGATGGGCCGGATCGCCGCCGCCTCGCTCGTCGGCACCGCCATCGAGTTCTTCGACTTCTTCGTGTACGGGACCGCCGCCGCCCTCGTCCTGGGGCCGCTCTTCTTCCCGACCTTCTCCCCGCTCGCCGGGACCCTGGCCGCCTTCGGCACCTTCGCCGTCGGCTTCGTGGCCCGTCCGCTCGGCTCGGTCCTCTTCGGCCATGTCGGCGACCGGTACGGCCGGCGTCCGGTCCTCATGGTCTCGCTGCTCCTGACCGGCTGCGCCACGGTCGCGGTCGGCTGCGTCCCCACGTACGCGACGCTCGGCATCGCCGCCCCCGTGCTGCTTCTCGTCCTGCGCTTCCTCCAGGGCCTGGGGCTCGGCGGCGAGTGGGGCGGGGCCGTGCTGCTCACGGCCGAGCACGCCCCGGCGCACCGGCGCGCGCTCTGGTCGAGCTTCCCCCAGATCGGCCCGGCGATCGGCTTCCTCCTGGCGAACGGGGTGATGCTGGTGCTCTCGGCGGGCCTCAGCGAGGCGGAGTTCCGGTCCTGGGGCTGGCGGGTGCCGTTCTGGGCGGCGGGCCTGCTTGCGGCGGTCGGGCTGCTGCTGCGCTCCTCGCTGAGGGAGACCCCGCAGTTCGAGGAGATGTCGGCGGCCGGGAAGCGCTCGGGCGCCCCGCTCGCCGAGGTCGCCCGCGACCACTGGCGGCTCGTCCTGCTGACGGCCGGTGCCCTCGCGGTCGGGTACGCCACCTTCTACACGGTGTCCACCTGGGCCCTGGCCTACGGCACCAAGCACCTCGGGGTGAGCAGCACCGTGATGCTGACCTGTGTCATGGCGGCGGTGGCGATCAAGGGCGCGGCCACCCCGTTCGTGGCCCTCCTCGCCGATCGCTGGGGCCGCCGGCCGCTCTGTCTCGCGGGGTGCGCGGCCTCCGCGCTCTGGATGTTCCCGCTGGTGGCCCTGCTGCACACGGCGCGGCCGTTCCTGATGTTCCTCGGATTCCTGGGCGCGCTGCTCGCCTTCATCACCATGTTCGCGGTGGTCGCCGCGTACCTCCCGGAGCTGTACGAGCCCCGGGTGCGCTGCACCGGTGCCGCCGTCGGCTACAACCTCGCCGGGGTCCTCGGCGGCGCCCTCACCCCGCTGGTGGCCACCGCCCTCTCCGACGGCGGTTCCGGCCCGCCCTGGGGCGTCGCCGCGTATCTGACCGTGGTCGCTCTCGTCAGCCTGGGCTGCTTCGCCCTCCTCCCGGAGACCCTGCCGACCAGGACCGTCCCCGAGGACGAGGACAAGGACGAGGCCGTGGCCGATCTGGACCCCGTGTAGAGGGCCGCGGACACGGCGACGGCCGGCCGGGGTAGCCCCGGCCGGCCGTCGCCGTACGTACTGCTGTACCGCTGTACCGCTGTACTGCTCTGTACCGCTGTACCGCTGTGGCGCGTCAGGCGCCGATGCTGTCCTTCTCGGTCTCGCCGGCGTCGGCCACGCTCTCGGCGGCCTCACGCTCCGCCTGCCTCTTGGAGGCGATCAGGCTGGTGATCGTGGTGATGACCAGGACACCGCAGATGACCGCGAGCGAGAACGGGATGGAGATCTCCGGGACGTGCACCCCGGACTCGTGCAGGGCGTGCAGCACGAGCTTGACGCCGATGAAGCCGAGGATCACCGACAGGCCGTAGCTGAGGTGGACCAGCTTCTTGAGCAGGCCGCCGATCAGGAAGTACAGCTGCCGCAGACCCATCAGGGCGAAGGCGTTGGCGGTGAAGACGATGTACGGGTCCTGGGTGAGGCCGAAGATCGCCGGGATCGAGTCGAGGGCGAAGAGGATGTCCGTGGTGCCGATGGCGAGCATGACGACCATCAGCGGGGTCAGGACCCGCTTGCCGTTGCTCCGGATGAACAGCTTGGTGCCGTGGTACCGGTCGGCGACGCCGAACCTCTTCTCGACGGCCTTGAGGAGACGGTTCTCCTCCCAGTCGTCCTCGTCCTCGTCGGCACGCGCCTCCTGGATGAGCTTCCAGGCGGTGTAGATCAGGAACGCGCCGAAGATGTAGAAGACCCACGAGAAGCTCGCGATGATCGTGGCGCCTGCGGCGATGAAGATCGTACGGAGCACCAGGGCTATCACCACACCCACGAGCAGCACGCGCTGCTGGAGGTGGGAGGGCACCGCGAACTTCGCCATGATCAGGACGAAGACGAAGAGGTTGTCGACGCTGAGCGACTTCTCGGTGATGTATCCGGCGAAGAACTCGCCGGAGGCCTGGCTGTTCCCGAAGAACAGCAGGCCGAGTCCGAAGAGCCCGGCGAGGACGATCCAGACGATCGTCCAGATTCCGGCTTCCTTGACCGAGACGTCATGGGGCTTGCGCCCGATGAAGAAGTCGGCACCGATCAGGGCACCCAGACCGAGAATGGTGAGTACCCAAAGGGTCATTGAAACGTCCACTGCGCCTCCGGCGTCGTACGGCTACTGATCAGCGTCGTCGCTGCCGGAGGTCTCTTCCACCCGGGCGACGGACGATCGCCGCCGGGCCGACGCCCCGGGATCGGATCCATGATGATCCGTCCGTACTGACGGGCACGCCGCGCTTGGGGAGTACTCCCCTCCGCACCGAGAAGACTACCCGAATGACCAAGAAAAGGTAAAGGGCAGGGTAAAGAGCTCTCAAAAGAGCAGGTCAGGGCCGCTTTCCATGGCGAGCTTCCGCGACCTGCGCGAGCACCTGGCGGAGCACTCCGCTGCCCGGCGGAAGGAGCGGCGGCTCGTACGACCAGGCATGGCCGACCCAGGGATCGGCGAGGTGGTCGTCCGGGACGGGGGTGAGCCGCAGCAGCGAACGCCACAGCGGGTCGAGCAGCGGCCCGTACGCCGACGCGTCCTCCCGGTCCGCGACCATCAGCAGATGGACGCCGACCGAGGGGCCCTCGTCGGCGAGGTACCGGAGCCGGGTGACCGCCCGGTCGTCGAAGCCGTGCGGGAAGTCGTGCACGAGCAGAAGCTGCCGGGCCGCGTCCAGACCGGGCGGCAGGGCGTCGGCGGCGCCGCCCCGCACCGCCATCTGCAGCAGGTCGACCCGCTCGGTGAGCTGCTCCAGGACCGCCGAGACACCGGCGGCGCCCCGGGCCGGCGGCGCCGCGAGGACACCCGACTCCACGAGCGGGGCGAGCGGGGCGGCGCCCGCCCCGGCCGGGTCGACGACATGGACGGTGAAGGCGCCTGCCGGGTGCGCCGCGAGCAGCCGGGCCGCGTGCGCGACCGCGCAGTCCAGGGCCAGCCGCCGCAGTTCGGTCTCGTCGAGCAGACCGGCCGCCTCCGAGCGGCCACGGCCGCTGTCCACCCAGAGCCCGCGCTCGAGGGGCAGCCGGACGAGCATGGGGATCCGCAGCTCCGACCGCTCGGGGAGGTGGAGGTCGCCCAGACGGACGGCCATCGGCTCCTCGGCCGGGACCCGGTAGGCCCCCCAGACGGGGTTGTCCCAGCGGGCGAACGCGGCGGGCAGGGCCGGTTCGACGACCTCGGACTCGGCCGCGAGCTGTGCGAGGTCCCGGTCCAGGACCACCTGGGCCCGCTCCACCAGCTCGTCGTGCCGGGCCCGTGCGGCCGCGCGCGCGGCGTCGTTGGCGCCGTCGGCCCTGGCCCGGTAGTCGGAGAGCGTCTGGTCGAGCTCCCGGTCGAGCCGGGACTCCGCGAAGTCGCAGGCGCTGCGGTAGGCGGCGGCGGTACGGGCCAGGTCCTCGAACATGCCCCACACCTGGTTGTACAGGCGCTCGTCCATGGACCAGCCCGACGCGTCCCCGGCGACCGGCGCGGGCGACGCCTGCCGGGGCTCGGACGCGGGGGCCGCCGACTGGCGGCTGGGGTGGGCGTAGTCGATGGGACCGCCGGTGCGGGTGCCTGTCGGGGGCGTGGGCGTGCCCGGGGGCGTGGCGGGCTGGGGCGACGGCGGTGGCGGTGTCACCGGGGTGGTCGGGGCCGGGTCCGCGGCCGGCACCTGCGCCGTGTGGCGTACGCGCTCCGCCTCGGGGGCGTGCTGCGGCGGAGCGGCCACCGGGGCGGGGCGGGGCGCGACCGTCTCCAGGATCGACGCGGCCAGATCGGCGGGGCGCTCCAGGCCCTGGTCGCCGAGGAGGGCGGCGAGCCCGCCCTCGTACCCCTGGCCCATGGCGCGGACCTTCCAGGCGCCCTGGCGCCGGTACAGCTCCAGGGCGACGACGGCGGACTCGCTGTCGAGGCCGGTGATCGTGTAGCTGGCGATCTCGGCGCCGTCGGCGCCCGCGACGGTGACGAAGGGGGCGGCGACGGCTCCGAACCGGGCGGCTCCCCCGGGGAGCGCCAGGAGGACCGAGACGCGGTGGACGGCTTCGGGGACCGCCGCCAGGTCGACGGCGAGCCGGTGGTCGGCGGCGGCCTGCGCGGGGACGTCGACGCCGGGGAGGGAGGGCGAGCCGGGGTGGGCGATCCACTCCACGCCGGGGACCCTGCCCCGCTCGTCGCCGAGGGTGGCTCCGGCGAGGACGGGGTGCCCGGCCGACACCCGGATCTCAAGGCGGGTGTCGGGCAGGGGGTGGTTCTGCCCCCGGACCAGCTCGGCCGTCATCGACTCTGTCCCCTCAGCGTTACCGGGCTCGGTGTGAAGCGCTCGTGTGTTCATGCGGGACAGCTCCCGGTGGCCTGCATGCCTCCGGGAGCTGTGGTGTGTGCCGCGCGGGCCGCCTACAGGTGCGGCAGGATCGCGGGCATCAGGTCCTGGAAGGTGCGCCCGTTGGCCGGGTTGCCCAGGGCGGTCATCTGCCAGCCGGTGCCGACCCGGTGGACCTTCGCCATGATCTGCGCGGTGTAGTTGCCGCCGCCGTCGAGGGTGTAGCGCGCGAGCTCCTGCCCGTTCGTCTCGTCGACGATGCGGCAGAACGCGTTCTGCACCTCCTGGAACGTCTGGCCGGTGAAGGAGTTCACCGTGAAGACGATCTGGTCGATGTGGACCGGGACCCGCTCCAGGTCGACGAGGACGGCCTCGTCGTCGCCGCCCTGGCCCGCGCCGCCCACGAGGTTGTCACCGGTGTGCTTGACGGAGCCGTCGTCGCTGACCAGGTGACGGAAGAAGACCACGTCGACCGGCTGCTTGTCGGCGAAGAGGACGGCCGAGGCGTCCAGGTCGATCTCCTGCGTGCGCTTGCCGAAGAGACCGCGGCGCGGCGCGGCCTGCCAGCCGAGGCCCATCCGCACCTGGGTGAGGTTGCCCCCGCCCTTCTTCTCCAGGCTGATGGCCTGACCCTTGGTCATGTTGACCGACACGCCTATGCCCCTCTCGTTAGCGTTCCCCGCGCCCGCTGTTCCGGTGCGTGCGGTTGTCCGTCACCCTACGCAGCGCCACTGACACCGAGGAGGCGCGGTCCGGTTTTGTGTCGGTCTTGCAACACACCGGACCGCCGCCCGGTCAGGCGAGTCCGGCCTCCTTCATCTGGCGCAACTCCTTCTTCAGCTCTCCCACTTCGTCGCGGAGCCGGGCGGCCACCTCGAACTGCAGCTCGGCCGCGGCGGCGCGCATCCGGTCGGTCATCTCCTCGATGATCGCGGCCAGTTGCGTGGCGGGCCGGTCGCCGAGCTCCACGGTGGAGCCGGACTTGCCCTTGCCCTTGACGCCGTGCGCGGCGAGTGAGGGGACGGGGGCCTTGGCGCCCTTGCCCTCCTTCGCCTGGCGGTAGCCGCTGCCGAGCAGTTCCTCGGTGTCGACCTCCTCGCGCGCGATGGTCGCGACGATGTCGTTGATCTTCTTGCGGAGCGGCTGCGGGTCGATGCCGTGCTCCGTGTTGTACGCGACCTGCTTCTCGCGGCGGCGGTTGGTCTCGTCGATGGCCTGCTCCATCGCCGGGGTGATCCGGTCCGCGTACATGTGGACCTGGCCCGAGACGTTTCGCGCGGCGCGGCCGATCGTCTGGATCAGGGAGGTCCCTGAACGCAGGAAGCCCTGCTTGTCCGCGTCGAGGATCGCCACGAGGGACACCTCGGGCAGGTCGAGGCCCTCGCGGAGGAGGTTGATGCCGACGAGGACGTCGTACTCGCCGGCGCGCAGCTCACGGAGGAGTTCGATGCGGCGCAGGGTGTCGACGTCGCTGTGGAGGTAGCGGACCTGGATTCCGAGCTCCAGGAAGTAGTCGGTGAGGTCCTCGGCCATCTTCTTGGTGAGGGTGGTGACGAGGACCCGCTCGTCGCGCTCGGTGCGCAGCCGGATCTCGTGGACCAGGTCGTCGATCTGGCCCTCGGTGGGCTTGACGACGACCTCGGGGTCGACGAGTCCGGTGGGGCGGATGATCTGCTCGACGAAGCCGTCGCCCCGGGAGAGCTCGTACGTCCCGGGGGTCGCGGAGAGGTAGACGGTCTGGCCGATCCGCTCCTGGAACTCCTCCCACTTCAGCGGGCGGTTGTCGAGGGCGGACGGCAGCCGGAAGCCGTGGTCGACGAGGGTCCGCTTGCGGGAGGCGTCGCCCTCGTACATGGCGCCGATCTGCGGCACGGTGACGTGCGACTCGTCGATGACGAGCAGGAAGTCCTCGGGGAAGTAGTCCAGGAGGGTGTTGGGCGCGGTGCCGGGGCCGCGTCCGTCGAAGTGCATCGAGTAGTTCTCGATGCCGGAGCAGGAGCCGATCTGGCGCATCATCTCGATGTCGTACGTGGTGCGCATGCGCAGCCGCTGGGACTCCAGGTGCTTGCCCTGCTTGTCGAGCTCGGCGAGACGGCCCTCCAGCTCGCGCTCGATGTCGTTGACCGCGCGCTCCATGCGCTCGGGGCCCGCGACGTAGTGGCTGGCGGGGAACACGTACAGCTCGCGGTCCTCGCTGATGATCTCGCCGGTGAGCGGGTGGAGGGTGGAGAGGGCCTCGATCTCGTCACCGAACATCTCGATGCGGACGGCCAGCTCCTCGTACACCGGGAAGATCTCGATGGTGTCGCCGCGGACCCGGAAGGTGCCGCGGGTGAACGCCAGGTCGTTCCGCGTGTACTGGATGTCGACGAAGCGGCGGAGCAGCTGGTCGCGGTCGACCTCCTCGCCGACCTTGAGCGGGACCATCCGGTCCACGTACTCCTGGGGCGTGCCGAGGCCGTAGATGCAGGAGACGGAGGCGACCACGATGACGTCCCTGCGGGTGAGCAGGGAGTTCGTCGCGGAGTGGCGGAGCCGCTCCACCTCCTCGTTGATCGAGGAGTCCTTCTCGATGTACGTGTCCGACTGCGGCACGTACGCCTCGGGCTGGTAGTAGTCGTAGTACGAGACGAAGTACTCCACCGCGTTGTTCGGCAGGAGCTCGCGGAACTCGTTCGCCAGCTGGGCGGCCAGCGTCTTGTTCGGCGCCATCACCAGGGTGGGGCGCTGGAGCTTCTCGATCATCCACGCGGTGGTGGCCGACTTTCCGGTGCCGGTGGCACCGAGGAGCACGATGTCCTTCTCACCCGCGCGGACGCGCCGCTCGAGGTCGGCGATGGCCGTGGGCTGGTCGCCGCTGGGCTGGTAGGAGCTGACGACCTCGAAGGGCGCCACCGAACGTTCGATCTTGGAAACGGGCCGCATGCAACCACCGTACGACCCGGCACTGACAGTCGGGCGGTGATCACCAGTCCTGGGAGCGGTGGCCGCCCCTGGCGACGGTCCTGCGGGCGGTGCGGCCGGCGGGCCGGGACGTCCAGTTGGCGGGCTCGCCGTAGGACGGGACGTGGCGGGGTGCGGGCACGCCGGGACGGTGCGGGGCCCGGGCCGCGGGCCCCTGCCAGTCCGGGTCGCCCATCACGAGCAGCGGGTCGAACATGACGACGACGGCGGCGAGGATCAGGAAGACCGCCGGGCCGAGCAGCATCGGCAGCAGGAGCGAGGTGGCGGCGTCACCGGTGTCGGTGGCGGGCTCGGTGCCGTGCAGATGGACGCTGACCGCGGCCATGGCGGTGTAGTGCATACCACTGACGGCGACGCCCATCACCAGGCTGGCGCCGAGGCTGGCCAGAAATCCACGTACGGAGACGGCCGCCCAGAGGGCCACGGTGGCCGCCACGACGGCGATGACCACGGACAGGGCGACGGTGGGCGTGTCGTACTCGATACGCCCCTGGAGGCGCATCCCGGCCATGCCCAGGTAGTGCATGGTGGCCACGCCGAGACCGGTGATGGTGCCGCCGGTGACCAGGGTGAGGGCGGTGGCCCCGCGGTATCCCACGATGAAGATGCCGATCCCGACCATGAGGACGGCGACGCCCAGGCTGGCGAAGGTGATCGGGCGGTCGTAGTCGATCGGCGCCTGGTGGACGGAGAAGCCCATCATGGCGATGAAGTGCATGGTCCAGATGCCGGTGCCGATCGAGGTGGCGCCGAGGGCGAGCCAGCCCGCCTTGAAGCTGTCGCGGTTGCGGAGCGATCTCGTGGTGCACCTGAGGCCGAGGGCTCCGCCCAGGCACGCCATGAGAAAGGAGGCCACCGGCGTGACGAGGCCGTAACTGAATCCGTCGACCGTGCCCTGCATGAGCGTGAGTCCTCCACCCCTGGTGCCACGTCGTCCGAAAACAGTCGGTACCGCTGGGTACTACCGGGGCGAGATTATGGCGTGGGAGTGGCGGCGGCGGGAAGTCGCGCCTTTTCGACCGGTCCGGTCGTTCCCCACGTGGCTGTCAGTGGCGGGTCGTACCGTGGGCGGCATGGACATCGAAGCGGGGCCGACGGGCGGCGGGCGGGCCGTGCCGGCGGAGTGGACGGTCATGGAGAGCGCCATCGGGCCGCTCTTCCTCGCCGCGACCGGGCGGGGGCTCGTGCGGGTGGAGTTCCACGCCGACGCGGCGCGCAGGGAGCGGATGCTCACCCGGCTGGCGGGGCAGCTCGGCGCGGAGCCGGTGGAGCGCGCCTCGGGGCTGCTCGCGGGCGCGATACGGCGGCTCGACCGGTACTTCGCGGGTGAGCCGGGCGATCTCGTGCTGCCTCTGGACTGGAGCCTGACGACCGGGTTCAACCGGCAGGTGCTGCGTGAGCTGACGACCGTCCCGTACGGCACGGTCGTCGGGTACGGGGAGCTGGCGCGTCGCGTGGGGCAGCCGGGGGCCGCGCAGGCGGTCGGGGTGGCGATGGGCTCCAATCCGCTGCCGGTGGTGGTGCCGTGCCACCGTGTGGTGGAGAGCGACGGGGGGCTCGGCGGCTTCGGGGGCGGTCTGGAGACCAAGAGACAGCTGCTCGCTCTGGAGGGTGTGCTGCCCGCGCCGCTGTTCTGAGCGGGGGCGATCCGGCCCGTCGGCGGCGTTTCCCCCGGATGGGGCGGCTGGCACACTCGTGTCAGTGACCAGCACCCCCGACGCCCCTGACGCGCCTGACGCCGTCCTGCCCGAGCACCCCTCCGTCACCGGCGCCGGGCTGCCCGCCCTCCGCCGCCGGATCCAGGCCGTGCTCATCGCCACCCAGATCCTCGGGGGCCTCGGCATCGCCACCGGCATCGCCCTGTCCGCCGTCCTGGCCAAGGACGTCAGCGGCTCCGAGGCCCTCTCCGGTCTGGCGTCGACGGCGACCGTGGCCGGTCCCGCACTGCTCGCGATGCCGCTGGCCGCTCTGATGGCCTCGCGGGGCCGCAGGGCCGGGCTCGTCCTCGCGTACCTCATCGGCGCGCTCGGGGCCGGGGTGACGGTGCTCGGTGCGGTCGTCGGCAGCTTCCCCCTGCTGCTCGTGGGGCTCGTCGGCTTCGGCGCCGGATCCTCGGCGAACCTGGCGGCCCGCTTCGCCGCCGCCGACCTCGCCGAACCGGACCGCAGGGCGCGAGCGATCTCCACGGTGGTGTGGGCGACCACGATCGGGGCGGTGCTCGGCCCGAACATCGCCGCGCCCGCCGGGAAGAGCGTCTCGGGCCTGGGCATACCGGCCACCGCCGGGCCCTTCGTCTGGGCCGCCGGCATCTTCGTGGTCGCGGCGGCCGTGGTGGCACTGCTGCTGCGCCCGGATCCGCTCCTCACCGCCCGCGCGCTGACCGAGACCGGGACGGGCAAGGGTGGTGCGGAGGGGCGCTCGCTCCGGGCCGGTATGCGGGTGGTGCGGGAATCTCCGCGGGCCCGCCTCGCCCTGGTCACCGTCGCCGGCTCGCACACCGCGATGGTGTCGATCATGTCGATGACCCCGGTGGCGCTCACCCACCACGGTGCGGACATCCAGCTGGTCGGCCTCGTGATCAGCGGGCACATCGCCGGCATGTACGCCTTCTCGCCCCTGATGGGCTGGCTGTCCGACCGGCTCGGAAGCCTGTCGGTGATCGGGCTCGCGTTCGGGCTGATCGCCGTGGCGGCGCTCGTCGCGGGCACGGCGGGACCGAGCCACGGCCGGACCGCCGTGGGGCTCTTCGTCCTCGGTCTGGGGTGGTCGGCCGGTCTGGTGGCGGGCTCTGCGCTGCTCACGGACTCGGTGCCGGAGGCCGCGCGGCCTGCGGTCCAGGGACTCTCCGACTTCATCATGAACACCTCCGCCGGTGTCGGCGGTCTGGCGGCGGGTCTGATCGTCGCGAAGGCGGGCTACGGGCCGCTGAACGCGATCGCCGCGTGTCTGCTGCTGCCGATGGCGGCGCTGGCGCTCCGCGGCTCGCTGCGGAAGGCCTGATCCCGGGAGTGGGACCGGTAGTCCCGCGGGCAGGGGTCCGCTTGGCCGGCCCGCATGTGGAGGTCCGCTTGGTAGGCCCGCATGTGGGGGTCCACGCGAAAACACTTGCGCAATGGTCAAGAAGTGTTGACCATTGCCCGCATGCCAACCGATGATCTTCCCGAGACGTTCCACGTCACCACGGACGAGCAACTGCGCGCCGTCTCCAATCTCACCCGCCACCGGATCATGGCCGTGCTCCGCTTCGAGCCCGCGACGATCACGCAGGTCGCCGAGCGGGTGGGCCTCGCGAAGGGGAGTTCCAGCTATCACGTGCGGCTGCTCGAACGGGCCGGCCTGGTGAAGGTGGTGCGGACGCGGAAGGTGCGGGGTGTCACCGAGCGGTACTACGCGATGGCCGCGCGGGCGATCGAGCTGCCGGATCCGGGCGAGGGAGGGCCGGATGTCCTGATGCGCCATGCGGTGGCGGACCTGGAGGCGTCGCCGGTGGATGAGCGGCACGTACGGATGGCGCATCTGCGGCTCACCGAGGAGCAGTTCGCGCAGCTGGGGGCGCGGTTGCAGGCTCTGGCGGACGAGTACCGGGAGCTGTCCGATCCGTCGCTGCCGGACGCGTCACTCGTCTTCGCGCTGTTCCACCCGGCACCGCGCGCGCAGGCCGAAGGAGACGCCAAGTGACCTCGGACATACGGAAGATGCCGGCCGGGTTCGGACGGCTGTGGACCGCGCAGACGGTGTCCTCGCTCGGTGACGGCGTGTCGCACGCCGCGCTGCCGCTGCTCGCGTTGACGTTGACCCGGGATCCGATGGCGCTCGCCGTCGTCACGGCCGCCGGGACGCTGCCATGGCTGCTCTTCGGGGTGCTCGGCGGTGCGTTGGTGGACCGCTGGGACCGCCGGCGCACGATGTGGGTCATGGACGCGGCGCGTGCGGTGGTGCTCGCGATACCGGTGGCAGCGGCCGCGCTCGACGGCTTGAGCATTCCGCTGCTCGCGGCCGTCGCCTTCCTGCTCAGCCTCGGCGGACTCTTCTTCGACACGGCCGCCACGGCCTATCTGCCGGATCTGCTCGGCCGCGACCCCGCACTCCTGGAGCGAGCCAACTCGCGCCTGCGCGGGGCCCAGACCGCCATGTCCGGCTTCGCGGGGCCGCCCGCGGGCAGTGCGCTGCTCGTGCTCGGGCGGGCGGTTCCGCTGCTCGCCGACGCGGTGTCGTTCATGCTCTCCGCACTGCTCGTACGGTCGCTTCCCGCCGTACCCCGGCCTGTGCCGGAGATCCGCGAGTCGCTGCTTCGGCAGGCGCGGGCCGGGGCCTCGTACGTCTTCCGGGACCGGCTGCTGCTCGGGCTCGCGCTCCGCCCGGCGGTCGGGAACGTCGCCTTCCTCGCTGTGGAGACCGTCCTCGCCCTCTTCGCGCACGACCGCCTCGGCATCGACACCTACGGCTTCGGCCTGCTCCTCGCGGCCGAGGCCGCCGGCGGTCTGCTCGGTGCGGGCATCGCCTCCTCCCTCGGCCGACGACTCGGGACCGGCACCGCGCTGACCTGCACGGCCGCCGTCGAAGGGCTCGCCATCCTGGGCCTCGCCGCTGCCCCGAACCCGTACGTGGCCGGGCTGGCGCTCGCCGTCTGCGGGGCCGGCATGGGCGCCACGATGGTGCTCGCGCCCTCCCTCCGGCAGGCGATCGTCCCGGCCCACCTCATGGGCCGGGTCGCCTCCACCTCCCGCATGCTGGCCATGTGCGCCGCTCCCATCGGGGCCTTCCTCGGCGGCTGGCTGGCCACCACCTACGACATCCGCACCCCGCTCTACGCCGCCGCCGTCCTCCTCCTGGCGATGACGGCCGTCACCGCGTCCATGACCAGCAACCGCCGGGTCGAAGCGGCGCTGCGTGCCGCCGCCGCGGCACCCGGCGGTCCGGATCACCCGGCATCCAAGGATGCCGCCCAGGAGAGTGCACCCGACATGTCGTGACGCCTGCCGCGAAGGCTCCACCACACGTCGGGGACGCCGGCCGTCAGCCCTCGGCGGGGTCCGGGCCCGCAAGCCTCCGAAGAATTCAGGAACTCCGAGGGAACGTTTCGCGCGGAGAGCTCCTCAACAGGGCGACGGAATCCCCGCACCGACGTAGGAGGCCCCATGCTGTACCGAACCCACACCGCCGCCCCCACCCGCGCCGCCGCGCTCGTCGCCTCGGTGCTCACCGCGGACGCTGCGCTCCACCTGTACTGGGCGACGGGAGCCACCTGGCCCACGGCCGACGACAGAAGCCTGTCCTACGCGGTTCTCGGTACGGACGTGCCGTTCACACCACCGATCCTGCTCCCTCTCGTCGCCCTGCTCCTCGCGGCCGCCGCTTTCGTCCTCGCCCATGCCCGCCGACCCGGCAACCCGCTCCTCCGCGTCGGCACCCTGGCCGTGGCCGCGGGCCTCTCGCTGCGCGCTCTGGCGGGAATCTACTGGCTGTTCGCCAAGGAGACCGGCACGGCCTTCCACTGGCTCAACCTCGTGCTGTACACGCCCCTGTGCGCCGTCCTGGCCGTCGCCGCACTGCGCGTGGCCCGGTGGAAGGACGCGGCCCGTGCCCGCTGAACGATCCGGTGACCGGACCGTCCGGCTCGTGCGATCCGCCCAGCGTGGCGACACCCTCGCCATGGCCGAACTCCTGGACATCCTCGCCCCGTACGTGGGGCGCGTCTGCGCGCCCATCGCCCTGAGCCAGGGGGCGGACGCGGCGCAGGAGACCCTGGTGGCGGTCTTCAAGTCGCTCCGCACCCTCAAGGACCCTGCCGCGCTGCACGGCTGGGTACGTGCCATCGCCGTACGGGAGGCGATCCGTACCGCCCATCGCGCCGCCCGCACCGTACCGGCCGATCTCAGCACGCTCCCCGCCCTCGGCGACCCCCAACTCTCCGCCGACATCAGGGACGTACTGGACCGGCTCTCCCCCGAGCACCGCGCGGTGCTGATGCTGCGTGACGTCGAGGGCCTGGACGAGCGCACCGCCGCCGCCCTGCTGGGCGTCCGCACGGGCACCGTCAAGTCGCGGCTGCACCGGGCCCGCGGCATCTTCCGGAAGGCGTGGACGTCATGAACGAGCCCTGGCCCATCACCGACCTCGACCCCGTACGCCGCCTGCACGCCCTGGCCGGCGGCATTCGCGGCGCCCACGTGACCGAGGCGTACATCGACGCCCCCTTCGAACAGGTCTGGGCCCTGCTGGGCGACCTGGAGGGCGGCTTCGGGCAGGTCGTGCCCGACATGGAGCGGCTGCGCGTCCGCCTTCGGCAGGGCGAACGCGTAGAGGCACTGGCACGCAGCAGGTACGGGATGCGGGCACGACTGCGCGGGGTGCAGCGGCCCGGCTGGTGCTGGCTGCAGAGCCGGTTCCTGCTGCTCGGCGTGGCCGCGACCCCGGAAGGCCCGGGCACCCGGGTGGCATTCACCGGGGGCGTGCGCCTGCCGGCCCACGCCGCCCTGATCCCCCTGGGCGTACGTCGCGAGGGCGGCCGCAGCGTTCAGCGCCTGACCGCCCTGCTGCGCCCGGGAGGAGGGCACTGACCGGAGGCGTCTCCGGCCTTGCAAGGGCCTGCCCCCAGCAGACGAGATCCGGCGGCCGCTTCTCCGTGCGGTCAGCGCGGCACCGTCGGGGAGGAGGCCGCGCGGGCGATGCGGCGCGGGGTTCCCGTACCGTCGGCGGGTACCGTCCAGACCTCTCCCCCGTATCCGTACGCGAGGGTGCCGCGGTCCGTCCACAGCGCCTGGTCGTCGATGCCACGCCGCTCGGCGGTCGCGTGTTCGCGGCCGGTGGCCGGCTCGTACACGTACAGCCGCCACGGCTCGCGCGGGCCGTCGGAGACCCGCTTCTTGAAGGCGATCCGGGTGCCGTCGGGGGAGAGTGACGGGCATTCGACGTTCTCCCGCAGGGCCCGCGCCGACCAGTTCCGCAGGTCCCCCTCGACGAGGTGGGTCCGGTCGGCCGTCGACACGGTGGCGTAGAAGCGGTTGTCGTCCGCCGCGAAGCTGACGCCCCAGTAGTTGACGTCGGGGGCGTGGTAGCGGCGGCCTTCGAGGGTGAGGGGGATCTGCTCCATGTTCTTCACCAGGTAGCCGGTGCGCAGGTCGAGGATCGAGGTGCGGGTGGAGAAGGACGAGCGCGCGTAGGAGTCGCCGGTCGCGAACATCGTCCAGGAGAGCAGGTTCCCCGAGGCCGAGACCCGGGCCCGGCTGGGGATGCCGGGCAGGCCGACGCGGCGCACCTCGCGCAGTTGGCGGTCGAGCACGAGGGCGTACGAACGGGCCGGCATGCCCGACCTCCGCTGGAGGCAGAGGGCGGTCCCGCCGGCCGCGTGGAAACGGTCGCAGGAGGGTCCGCCCACGACCCTGCCGCCGGGCGCGGACGGGTCCACGCGCGCGACGCGCCCGCTCGCGGTGTCCCGGGCGTAGAGCGCGCCGGTGCCCGCGTCGAGGGTGAAGCCGGGGTCGGCGGTCCCGGTGGCCACGGCCTCCCGTCCCGATGCCGCCCGCAGGGTATAGGCGGTGGCTCCGCCGCCGAGCAGCAGGAGGGCGAGTACGAGGATCCACACGCGCGTGCGGGTGGTCGGGCGGACGCCGGTCGGGGCAGGCATGGTCAGTCGGTCCTCTCGGCGGGGGCGGCGGGGGTTGCGGAGGTGGCCGGCTCGGCTGGGGTGCCCGACTCGGCGGGGGTGGCGCCCTCTCCCGCGGCCGTTGTGGGCAGCAGGCGCGCGGCGCAGCAGAGGGCCGCCGTGAGGGCGAGGACGGCCGTGACGAGGGCGGTCTCCGGCCCGCTCGCGGTCCAGACGGCGCCGAAGCCGACGGCGGCCGCCAGCCGGGCGAGCGCCTGGGCGGTCTGGACGAGCGCGAGGCCTCCCGCCTGTCGCCCCTCGGTCAGGAAGGGGCCGGTCAGGGCCATCAGGACGCCGTCGGTGGCGGCGTAGAAGACCCCGAGCAGGCCGAGGACGCCGAGGAGGACCGCGGTGTCGGGCAGCGGGGTCAGGAGCAGTCCGTAGGCGAGGAGCAGGGCCCCGTGCCCGTACAGGAGCGGTCCGCGCCGTCCGATCCGGTCCGCGAGGCGTCCGGCGGGGACCGCGAGCAGCAGGTAGACGGCGGCGGCGCCGAGCGGCAGGAACGGGAACCAGGTGGCGTCGAAGGCCAGCCGCCGCTGGAGCAGCAGGTACAGGAAGGCGTCTCCGACGGTGGCGGCGCCGAGGAGTGCGGCGCAGAGCACGATCCGCCGGTAGGCGGGCGAGCGCAGCCCGGCGAAGAGGCTTCCACGCGCGCGTGGCGCCGCCGGGGCGGTCGGCCGCGCCGCGTTCGCGTTCGCATCCGTCTTCCGTCGCCCGGGGACGAGCAGCAGCCACAGCAGGACGCCGAACGCCCCGACGCAGAAGCTGACGGCGAACACGGCGTCGTACGCGTCGGCCGTCGCCCACAGCAGGGCGAAGGCGGCCAGGGGCCCGAGGAGGGCGCCGGTGGTGTCCATGGCGCGATGCGTGCCGAAGGCGCGGCCCAGGTCCTCGGGTGGGCTGTGCAGGGTGATGAGGGCGTCGCGCGGAGCGGTCCTGACGCCCTTGCCGAGCCGGTCGGCGGCGAGGGCGGCGGCGATCCAGCCGGTCGCGCCGCCCGCGAGGAGGAGGCCGAGCCGGGAGCAGGCGGAGAGGGCGTAGCCGAGTCCGCCGACCTGTTTGTGGCGGCCGCCGCGGTCGGCGGCGGCGCCGCCGAGGAGCCGTACGAGCGCGGTGGCGCCGGTGGAGAGACCGTCGAGCAGGCCGAACTGGAGCGGGGAGAGGCCGAGTCCGAGGACCAGGTAGAGCGGCAGGACCGCGGTCACCATCTCCGAGGAGACGTCGGTGACCAGGCTGACCGCGCCCAGGGCGAGGACGGTGCCGGGGACGCGGCGCCCGCCCCCCCCGGGGGGCGGGGGGGGGGGGGCGGGGCCCCGGGGGGGGGGGGTCAAAACTTAGACGGGTTTTTGGGGGGGGGGTTCGGTAGCATGGTTTTGTACGCCGCCGAAGAGAAGGGGTTTG